>FR892188.1:51531-64568 GCA_000433115.1 Ruminococcus sp. CAG:382 | reverse complement strand
GATACCTGCTTTGATAAGACCCATAATGAAACCCCTTTCTGATTCCGTATTAACGGTATTTACTATATCAATAATATCAAAAAAGAATGCTTTTGTCAAGTGTGTTTTTTGAATAATCAACGATAGTGTCGCTTATTGCAGACGCGGACGACACGAAAAAAGCTGCCACGGCAATATGCCTGCAGCAGCATGGAATATGTCAGATAATCTTATCCGCAATTTCATAAATGAGTTTTTCGGTCTTTTCCCATCCGAGGCAGGGATCGGTTATCGACTGACCGTAGACAGTTCCGTCTGTTTTCTGATTACCATCAACGATGTAGCTTTCTATCATAAGACCTTTGCAGAGCCTGCGAAGCTCGGGATTCTGGCGCATTGAATGGAGGACGTCTTCGGAAATACGTATCTGCTCTTCGTACTTTTTGCCGGAGTTCGCGTGATTTGTATCGATTATAACAGCGGGATTTTCCAGCTTTGAGGCGGCATACAGCTCATTGAGACGCACGAGGTCTTCATAATGATAATTGGAAACGTTTTTCCCGTCGGTTGTCTGATAACCGCGGAGGATTGCGTGCGAAAGCGGATTTCCGGTGCTTTCGACCTCCCAGCCGCGATAGATGAAGGTATGCGGATGGTGAGCAGCGGTGATGGCGTTCATCATAACGGACAAATCGCCGCCTGTGGGGTTTTTGAGTCCTACGGGAATGTCAAGACCGCTTGCGGTGAGCCGATGCTGCTGGTTTTCGACGCTTCGTGCGCCGACTGCAACATAAGAAAGAAGATCGGAAAGATAACGATGGTTATCGGGATATAACATTTCGTCGGCACACGAAAAAGCATAATCACGCAGCGCACTCATATGGAGTTGACGTATAGCGATGATGCCGCGGAGCATATCAGGATGGCTGTTTGGATCCGGCTGGTGGAGCATTCCCTTGTAGCCGTCTCCGGTGGTCCGCGGTTTGTTTGTGTATATACGCGGGATCACGATTATTTTGTCTGCGACCTCATCCGCAACCTTTCTGAGTCGGGAAATATAGTCAAGCACCGATTCGCTCTTATCTGCAGAACACGGTCCGATTACAAGGATGAACTTACTGCTCTTTCCTGTGAAAACGTCACGGATCTCACTGTCACGCTTTTGCTTTATCTCCGCCATTTCGGGAGTTACCGGATATTCGGCTTTGACATCCTGCGGAATGGGGAGCTTTCTGTAAAATTTCATGTTCATAATGGTATTCGACCTTTCTTACTTTATATCGGCAGCCGCAATCGGCTTATCGAATTTTTCGCGTCTTTCGCTTGAAAAGCGCATCATACGTCGCAGCTCTTCCCTGTTGCCATCGGCAAGTGCTCTTCTGAGATGCGCAAATTTATCTGCAAAACGATCCATTTCTTCAAGCAAAGCCTCTCTGTTGCAAAGGAACAGTTCACTCCACATTTCGTCATTTATGCGTGCAATGCGGGTCAGGTCGCGGAACGAGTCACCTGTATACGCCTCCAAACCGGGCTGCTCCGTTGCGCACATAAGCGCCACGGCAATCGAATGCGTGAGCTGAGACAGAAACGCGATCATTCTGTCATGCTCTTTTACGGTCAGCGTGCTTATGCGATGAAATCCGAGAATTTCGCCGAGCTTTGAACAGAGTGCGACCGCTTCCGGAGTGTTTTTTTCGGTAGGTACCACAATGTAGTTTGCGCCGCGGAATACAGCGTCATCGCTGTATTCCACACCGCTTTTTTCGCGTCCCGCCATAGGATGCGCCGCAATAAACTCAACTCCGTCCGGCATGTGAGACTGTACATCGGCAACGACAGTTCCCTTTACACCGGTCACATCCGTTACAAGAGTGCCGGGTGTGAAAAGATGAGCGTTCTGTTTTACCCAATCAAGCAGAGTATGAGGATACAGCGCAAGAACGGTTATATCACTCCATGCGATAAGCTCGGGATTCACTTCTGTTGTACCGTCGGCAATTATACCGGACTGCACAGCATAGTCGATATCTTTCTGGTCGCGTGTTATTGCTTTGACCTGATATCCGTGCTTTGACAACGCCTTTGCGTAGCTGCCGCCTATGAGTCCGAGACCGACTATCAGTATTTTTGACTTGTTGTCTAGATTTGTGATTTTCATATTTAATCCTTTTCGGGAGTTATTGATATTCCGAGCGCCGCAAGCATTTTCCAGAAGTCGGGCAAACTCTTTGCGACACATTCCGCATCATCTATCGTTCCTCCGCCTGTTGCTGTCAGCAACACGGCAAGCGACATTGCTATACGATGGTCATTGTGACCGTAAAGGTGCTCGTGCGGCGCTTTTGCCCCTCCGGAAACGATTATACTGTTTTCACGTGCATCGACACTGACGCCGCATTTTCGAAGCTCCTTTGCCATTGCGTTTCCGCGATCGCTTTCCTTGAAGCGAAGCCGTGCGGTATCGATAAGTGTGACGCCGTTTTTCACGGCGGCAACAGCCATTATTATCGGGGCGAGATCAGGGCAGTCCGCAGCCGACAGCGTTGGAGTGCTGCAAATCAGTGCATTAAAATACTCATTCCACACGCGGTCGCCCTGAGTGCCGTCGTCATAAAAATCCTTCAGTGTGACACTTCCGCCAAGTGCGTTCAACGCGCCGAAAAAAGCCGCCGATGACTGATCAGTCGGTACGTTCAGTCTTCCTGCCGAAGTGCCGTGCTGGTTGCCGCAGACCGAATATTTTCCCGCTGATTCTGCGAATGCTTCAAATCCGAATTTTTTGAGCGCATCAAGCGTCAGATTTATATATGGCGCACTTTCGACCCCGCCGGTCAATGACAACGTGCTTTTTCCGTCAAGATGCGGAAGCGCAAACAGCAATCCGGAGACAAACTGGCTGCTGATATTTCCGGGGAAAGAAAAGTTGCCGGGTTGCAGTCTGCCATGCACCGTAAGGCTGTTCTCGGTTTGTTTCCACTCGATATTCTGTGCGCGGCATATGTTTTCGTATATATCGAGAGGACGTGCAAACAGCCGTCCGGATCCGACAAATGTGACTTCCCGACCTGTGAGCAATGCCTGTGGTATCAGCAGTCTCAGTGTCGTTCCGCTTTCTTTGCAATCGAGCAACGTGCCTGTAGGCGCAATTCCGTCAGCAGGAAACACAGTTGCGGTATCACCGGTTTTTGATATCACGGTTCCGAGTGCTCTGAGGCAACGAATGGTTGCATTTATATCATCGTTATCCGGCAGGTGACAGATATCGGTTGTGCCGTTTACAAAGGCTGCGGCAATCAGGTATCTGTGCGCTACGCTTTTTGATCCCGGTATTACGACATTTCCGTTTGCCCTGCCTTTTCCGACATGAACTTTCACAGTGAAGTGCCTCCGTTTGCAATAAGCAAGTCAATTGCCTCTGTATAACCTTCAAAGCCGTGTCCCTTTATACAGGCAACGCAGGCATTACGCACATAGCTGATACGGCGGAAAGCCTCACGTTCATCAACATCGGATATATGAACCTCGACAGCAGGTATTCCGACCGCCTTTAATGCGTCCAGCAATGCAACAGATGTGTGAGTATACGCTGCAGGATTGATCAAGATGCCGTCTGCTTTACCGTATGCGTCCTGAATGGCATCGACAAGATCTCCTTCGTGGTTTGATTGTACGAAATCGACCTTGATCTTGCGTTCTTGGGCATATTCTTCTATCATCCCGCAGAGATCTTTGTATGTTTTTTCGCCGTAAATATCCGGCTCACGTATACCCAGCATATTAAGATTCGGACCGTTTACTATAAGTATTCTTTTCATACTTTTACATCCTTGAGTGCGTTAATAAGAGTGCTCAGAGTTGATTTTTCGCTGCCTTTGACCATGACGGTTATATCGGCGCTTTTTTCGTACATCTCATGGCGTTCGTAATACTTCTTTTTCAAATCGTCGACACTGCGAGTAAGCGGGCGGTTTGAAGTTATTTTTATATCCGATATCGGGCGGTCAAGATATACGATAATCCCGTTTTTGGCGAGTGAATCGATATTTTCGCTGCGGATAACGGCGCCTCCACCCGTGGCGATCACGATGCCGCCGAGCAGTGAGAGGCGCTTTATTACATCAGTCTCAATGGCTCTGAAACCATCTTCTCCGTATTTCGAGAAATAATCCGGTATACACATTCCAGTCTGCTTTTCGATTTCGGAGTCGCTGTCATAAAATGCTTTTCCGGTCTTTTTGGCAAGCATACGTCCGAGTGTACTCTTGCCGCTTCCGGGCATACCGACGAGAACTATATTTTGCTTGTTTTTCAAAATAGAGCAATATGCCTTTTCGGTTTTTTGCATCATATTACAGTCGCCGGTGAACAGCTCTGCGGCGCGTGCCGCCTGCGCAGCGAGCATATACAATCCACCTGCCGCACGTATTTGTCGTGCGCGGGCATCGGATATAAGCTTTGTCCTCAGCGGATTGTATATTGCATCGACAACACCCTCAAGCGCACTGAAACCGTCAATATCAAGCGGAGCACAGTTTTCATTCGGATACATGCCGACAGGAGTCGTGTTTATAATGATCTGAATATCTGTTTTTATCGCTTCAAGCTCATCGTAGCTTATATCCCCGTCGGAATGCGGATTTCTGGAAACACGGACGATACGGCTTGCTCCGAGCGATTTCGCGACCGCACAGGCGGTTTTGGATGTTCCACCAGTACCGAGCACCGCGACAAAGCGTTTTTCAATTCTTATTGATCGGCTGAGAAGCAGCTCACGCATTCCGTAAAAATCAGTATTGTAGCCGATGAGTCTGCCTTCGCGGTTCACAATCGTATTGACCGCACCGATCGCTTTTGCCGCTTCGTCAATTTCGTCGAGGTATGGCATCACAGATTCCTTGTAAGGAATCGTGACATTGACTCCCTTGAAGTTGCGGGATTTCATAAAGGTGTCAAGCTCGTTTTTCGGTAATTCTTTCAAGTCATATGTATAACTTGCGAGAAGGTTATGTATTTCCCGCGAAAAGCTGTGACCGAGCTTTTCGCCAATCAGTCCGTACTCCATGTCTTTTCTTTCCCTTCCGGCTTCAGATAATCGGTGCCGAAACGCGTCGTCAGCATATCGGCAATAACGAGCGCAGTTACGGCATTGACAACGCATGCGGCACGTGGAGCGATGCAGGGGTCATGTCTGCCGCCGATTTCAATGTCAGTGTTGATTTTTTCGATAAAGTCAACAGTTTTTTGCTTTATCGCAATTGACGGTGTGGGTTTCACCGCACATCTGAACAATAGCGGAGATCCGTTTGTTATTCCGCCACAGATACCGCCGTTGTGGTTTGTTGTCGTTGTTATGCCGGAACCGTCGGTTTTATACCAATCGTTTGCGAAGCTTGCACGCATATCTGCAAGCGCAAAACCGTCGCCGAATTCTACTCCTTTGACCGCAGGTATCGAAAACAGGGCGTGCGAAAGCAGACTTTCAACAGTATCGAACCACGGCTCGCCGATTCCCGCCTCAATGCCCGTAACAACCGTTTCAAGCACCCCGCCGACGCTGTCGGTTCTTGCTTTTGCAAGAAGTATTTCTTTCTTCATACGCTCTGCGGCGCTTTCTGAAAGTACCGGGAATGCAAGCGATTCAAGATATGAAATATCGCTTTGCGGACTGTTCATGTCAAATCCGCGGTCACAAATACAGGCACATCGCACAAGATGAGTTCCTATTCTTATTCCTTTCTCCTTGAGGGCGCCTTCAAAAATTGCGCCTGCCGCAACCAGCGCCGCCGTTATTCTTCCGCTGAAATGCCCGCCGCCGCGGTAATCCTCAAAGCCGTGATATTTCATATATGCCGGATAGTCGGCATGTGACGGTCGTGCTTTGCCGTATGAGTAATCACCGCTCCGTGTATTTTCGTTCGGAATGACGATGCATATCGGGGTTCCGGTTGTATGTCCCTGAAAAATACCGCTCTGAATTATATATTCGTCATTTTCTATCCGAGACGTTGATGTTTCCCCGTCGGGACGACGCTTTGCGAGCTTTGCGGCGATCATGGCTTCGTCAATCGGTATTCCGGGCGCGATGCCGTCAATCACGCAACCTATCGCGCTGCCGTGACTTTCTCCGAAAAGTGTCAGAGTTAATGAATTTCCGAATGTGTTTTTCATGAGAACGATATGACCCCCTTAATTCTCGCAATTATCGAATCAACTGTTTCTGTTTTAAGTGAAAAACTGCCGATTTCGTCGACCAGCACCACTGTGATGTCACCGGATTGTGCCTTTTTATCATGCAGCAACACTTCGCGGAATCTGCTTTCGTCGCAGCGGAATGCTGTCGGAAGGTCGTATCTGTGAAGCAGATGCATAAGCCGACGTCTAACCTCTCCTTCGGTTATCGCCAACATTCCGAGAGCTACACACTCACCGTGAAGCAGCGGATATGGCTCGTCGGCACTTATGCTTTCGATTGCATGACCAATCGTGTGACCGAAGTTCAGAACACGGCGAAGTCCCGCTTCGTGCTCATCTTGTTCAACAACATTCATCTTTATTCTCAGAGCTGCGGTTATTATTTCCTCAACCGGTATGCATTGAGTTTTGTCTTCAAGACGTCCGAACATTTTGCCGTCAGAAGTTGCGAACATTTTTATAATTTCAGACATTCCGCAGGCGAATTGTCTGGCATCAAGTGATTCGAGTACATCCGGGTCAACAATAACTCCTTTTGGCTGCCAGAAAGCGCCGACAACATTTTTATACCCCAGAAAATCGATTGCCGTTTTTCCGCCAACCGAAGAATCCACTTGTGACAAAAGAGTTGTGGGTATATTATATAAGTCTATCCCACGCATATATGTTGCCGCCGCGAAACCCGCAAGATCGCCGACAACACCGCCGCCCACTGCCACGACACAATCATGCCGATCAAATCCGCATGCAAGCATAAATTTCAGAATTTCAAGATATCGCTCAGGACATTTGGAGGCTTCGCCGTGCCGGATCGTCAATATATGCGGCTCTCCGGCGGCGTCTGCAATTGCTTTTGAATACTGAGCCGGAACACCGTCGTCGGTGACTACGAGAACTCTGCGATCGAGCGCAAACAGTTCCGATGCGTGCTTTATTGCTCCGCGCGAAACGGTTATATCGTAACTGCGCTCATCAAAATCCATTGTAAGAGTTGACATAATTATTGCTCCTTTCCGAACAGCACACGCTCTTCACCGAAGCTGCCGAGGACGCGAACACTGCTGCATATCCGTCCAAGCTCTTCGAGCATTTTCTTACCGGCGTCTGTGCCGAGATTTCCTTCGCCCTCGGCATAAAAGTAATATTCCCAGTTTTCCAGTCCGGTCGGATGGCTTTTAAGGCATTTCAGGTTGAAATCATGACGGCTTATAACCGATATCGCATCGCCGAGTGAACCGGGTTGATTCTTACAGCTGAAAAGCAAAACGAAATGTAGGTCAGACGGCTTTATTTCACTCGGCGCCGTGGTAAACACCGCAAAACGCGTCGTATTTGTTTTCTGCTCATTAATGTCATTTTCGAGTACATTGAGCCCGTAAAGTGTTGCATTTTCCTTTGCCGCTATCACTGCGACTTCGCGCCTGTCACCGTCTGCGACATTTTTGGCGGCAACCGCCGTATTGACAGCAGTAGTTTGTATCCAACCGTGCTTTTTAAGGTACGGGAGGCACTGTGAAAGCGCCTGTGGATGGCTGACAACCTCGCGTATTTCTTCAATGCCGACTCCGGGCTTTGCAAGCAGGCATTGAGAAAGCGGGAGATCATATATACCTGTTACCGAAAGTTTTCCGTGATAAGCGAGATCCATAACCTGTCCTACATCGCCTGCATAACTGTTTTCGATCGGTAGCACTGCACATGTACATTCACCGCTTTCTGCCCTGCGGTATGCGGACGCGAAATCCGGGCAAGGAATTTTTTTCGCATCGTCACCGAAAATACGTATTGCGGCGACATGTGCAAACGCGCCTTCGACTCCCGAAAAAGCAATTGTCATGCCCGAAAGCAGCAGATTTTGATATTTTTTCGATTCGTTGATCAATTGCTTCAGAAAATTTGTGTAATAGGGTCTGTACGCCGGAGGAACGAGTCCGGAGTTGCGAGCGATAAGCTCATCCTCTCGCGCTATGTCCTCGACAGGAAGACCGTGTTCCTCCTTATATGCAGCAATCACTGCCGCTGCCTGCATACGCTCTGCGAAAAGCTTTGCCATTTCGCGGTCAACGCTGTCAATCGTCATTCTTGCCTGATTTAAACTATCCATTTCAATCTCTCCCGTGCATACCTGAACAAAAATGAAAACCCGCCATGAAATATCCTTACAGGGATTTCCTTAGCGGGCTTTTGTTATTACATTCAATCGAATTCGTCCCCGAATTCATTACCATCAGAGACTCAGCCGACCGGATTCATGACAGAAAGACCGCCTTGATGGTAATAATAAAATCGAGAAATAACTATACGCATCATGAGTATCATCCTGTCCTTTCCTAATCTTTTAGATAATTATAATACCGCGTGCGAGTTTTGTCAAGTGGTTTTTTAACGTCGAAATAAACTATCTTCTTGCTCTTTCGCAGATGATATCTATCATTTCGCCCACATTTTTCATAGACGAAACCTCTTTCATCTTGAATTTCATCGCAAACTCGTTTTCAACCGCGGCGATGAGATTGATATGCTCAAGGCTGTCCCAATCATCGACATCGTCCGCTGTGGTCCTGCGTGAGATAATAAGGCGTTTATCGCCGAATACGTTTCTGAACACCCTTGTAAGTCTGGGCATTACATCCTGTTCGTTAAGCATCTGTTTCCTCCTGTGGTACATCAATATATCTGTTTTTGTTCGTATAACCGGCTGTTTTCAGCATCCAAACTGTATTACCGTCTGTGTCCGATTGTTTTTCAAAACCGAAATCGGCAAAAAGCTCCTTCACCATGCCGTTTTTCTTTGTCGGATAATAGTAACCGTATATCATATCAATGCCTTGTTTACGGCATTTTGCGACCAGCGCATCAAGCATAGCGTATTCCATATCGCGCTTGAGTACACGGCAACTCATAAGCCAGACGTCAATATGCAGTGCGTTGCCGTCTTTTTTGCCGATAACCACCGACACAACACCGTTATCTCCGAATCGATCGGACAGACGACCGTAAAGAGTTATATAATCGGGCGAAACGGCACATTTTTCGATATCCTCGACAGTATATCGTCTGGTTGTCACATTGAATTGGTTTGATTTGTTAGTGAGCTGCGCGATGCGGCTGATATACATAGGTATGAAGCTCTGTATTTCGCCCTTCATCTGAAGATTTGTGAGATATTCGCCGTAGTCGGCATACTCGCTCTTCATTTCGGCACGCTTTGCATTTTGCGCGTACATTTCGCCGCGGTTCATGTCTTCATCGGTAAATGACGTCACTTCAAAAAAAGCGCTCTTGTCCAGTGTGCGGATATAATCCTGAATTTCGCCTATTTCGGGAACTGCCACACCCGGTACGTTTGCCGCGACAATGTCACGTTCCGCAGGATTATCGTCGACAAACACAAACGAATCCGTGCCGAGCTCAAGCGCGGCGGCGGTATCCTTCAGATTGATATCCTTCGGATTCCAGTTTGCCTTTATCACGGTAAAGTCGTCAGGGGAGAAGCGGCTGTCGGGGTGTTTCAGTCCGGCTACCGCGTTTTCATAATCGTTTTTTGAATTGATTGTGAGCAATACTCCAAGCTGTTTTTGCTGCTTTATATACTTTTGAAATTCATCATAGCCCTGTGCTGTCGGTGTTTCTTCACCAAGCTCAAGGTTTTCGACACCGTCATCGCCGACAATGCCGCCCCAAAGCGTATTATCCATATCAAGTGCAAGGACTTTTTTGTTTTTTCCGTAAACGGATTTTATTATTGCCGCAAGATTATATGCAAAATACGGCATCGCTTCACTGCACATTGCATACTTGAACATATACCAATATGTCAGATCGGTCCACCTGTCAAGTCCGAAGGACGATGCAAGATAACATATATCGTTGATATAAAAACCGATGTGCGTATCTGCGTATTCCGCAAAACGTTCATTAAGGCGATTTATATAGCGTACCGCACCTCTGTGATCATAGCAATCACGGTTGCCGAGCAAGCGGTAAAACGGAGGTTCGAAATTGTTTTGGATAATCGTGCATCCGAAACGCTCGTTCAGCTTCGACCATACCGTTTCAAAGTGTGCAAACTGCCTTTCAAGAAGCGCATCGACAGCTTCCTTTGAAAAAGTCATATCCGGCAGACCTTCGGAAAGGTTGCGGTTTGTCGTGTGAATATAAATTATATCCGGATGAAATTCGTCAAGCTCAGCGTTATCGAAAACGGCATCCTCGAAAAACCTGTTGTATTCCGATTGCCAGAATGACGGTTCAATTCCGGCGTCAAGCAGGAAAAGCTCAAGCAGACGACATATATCGTTCGTTGTGGAACCTCCGAGAACGGCGATCTTTTTTTTGATGCGTGGTGTGCCGTCGGCAATAAGCTCAGCGCGGAGTGCGCGACGGTTTTGCATAATATAAGCAGGATCAAACGGATAGCAAAGCTGCTTCATTTCATAATCCTTTCAATATTTTTGTTGAGACTTGTGCAGGCAGTGTTGCTGCTCAGTCCGAACAGCACGTCGGTTATACCGTGTTCTCTGATAAAATCAAGTGCATTGATCTCCATATAACGTAAATCGGCAATATAGATCTCATCGTATGAGCTCATGAACAGGGGGGCAAGTGCGTCGCCATAACTGTCTTTGATGATAAACAGCTTTCTGCCGGTTCTGACTTCTGTTTCGATGCGGACAATATTCATATCGCCGCCGATATGAGTTTCATACCAGCCGGTTACGTATCTGCTCGAAACAGGGACGAAAACACTGTTTTTCACATTGTTGGTGTATGATTCCCTGTACCGATATTTTGTATCGTAATAATACGCCTTATACGGTGCCTTCGGAACCATCGTGATAAGGTCCTCGGGATTATCCTTCAGCGGGGCGAAATGGTTTGTGGAGTTATACATATTGCCGTAATACCCGCTGCGACGACTCAAGGTATAAGCATCTTTCGACGGGTAGTTGATCCCGGCAGCTTTTGCAAACACAGCGCCGGCGTAATATGCCCCGAGTCCCGTCCAATGAAAATCGGTACGGGCATATATCTCCTCATCCTTGTGCGCTTCCAAGGCATGGTATGCGTCGACATAGGTTGCTTTTGTAAGAAGCTCTTTAATACGATTATCGACTTCGAGGCTGTTTTTCTGAAGATGACCGTATTTTTTGCTGCCGCCAAGATAAAACGCGCAGGATTTTGGTATCACCATCGAATAGACATTGACGCCAGACTTTTCGGTGAACGCATCAATGCGCCGCGCATACGAAACACAAGCGTTTTCAAGATATTCGAGTCCGGGAAATACCTCAAGCGCACGTACATTCTTACCTTTTCCGATTACGGTGATAAGTCCGAAAACGCTTTCATCGACCTCTTGCCCGGAGGACTCTTCCGGCACAGACGACTCTTCAGTCATTGAGGACTCTTCCGGTGCAGACGATTCTTCAGTCATTGAGGATTCTTCAGGAAGCGACTGCTCCTCTGACGGTTCGCCCGATGAAGATTCATCTGCTTCCGAACAATGAGACTCTTCATACGATTCCTCGGAGACGGGTTCGGCTGACTCTTCAGCTTCTTCCGATGAGTCATCAGGAAATGTCATAGAGCTCTCGCTGAAAAACGGGGCATCGGAGCCGAACGTGTATTCATCCTGCTCGATTCCGAAATGATATCTGATTTTGGCGGCAGTACTTTTGAAGTCATCGCGGTTATGAATCGTATCGGTGAGATACTTGTCAAGCTGATCGGTATATTTGCCATGGAAAAATGAATCAGCATCAAATTCGGGCATTTTGGTAAGCTTTTCATCATACATAGAGCGCTCGGTTCGGCTGAAAAACAGTGTGAAGACGAACATAAACACAAAGATACATATGATTACAAAAGCAGAAATAATGCGAGCAATATTAAGAGGATTCAGGGGAACTTTATGTCCACCGTTGTTTTTGTCATCCATTTTTATTTACCGAGCGTTGTTATTGTGTTAATGCGCGAGCTGATGTTGCCGTTGACAGCTGAATAGCTGCAGATTGCAAAAAGGACATCGGTCACGCCGTGATTATTTATGAAATCGATTGCGTTTACGTTCATGTAACGCAGATCGGCGATATATATTTCTTCGAATGAGCTGAGGAACAGCGGTGAAAGCGCATTGCCATAGCTGTCCTTGATTATCATGAGCTTTCTGCCGTTTTTGCAGACGGGAGATTTGATCCTCACCATATAATCATCATTACCGAGGAAAGTGCTGTACCAGCCGGACTTCATCTGATCGCTGATATACCAGAATATATCGTGTTCGGTGACGAACTTATAATCCTTGTCGTAATAATCCGCCATGTGATTGACGTTCGGTACAAGTGTTATAAAATCCTCCGGGTTATTCAGAAGCTTCGGATTGCGGTTTGTGAAATTATACATCGTTCCGACATAGCCTTCACGACGTTTAAGCTCATATTGATTCAGGGAAGCGAAGGGTACGCCTGCTGTTTTGGCGAATTCTTCAGCGGCATAGAAAGCGCCCAGCCCTGTCCAGTGGTGATCGGTACGGGCATAAATCTCTTCCGATGTATGCCTTTCAAGCGCATGATATGCATCGACATACGTTACACCGTTCAAAGCGTTCTTGATTGTGGTGTCAGCCTTCATTGACTGATCCCACAGAGAACCGTATTTCTTGCTGTCTTTGATATAGTAAGCGCATTGCTTTGGGATAACCATGGAGTAAACATTGACGCCCTTGACTTTGGCGGCAAAGGAATTGATGCGCTCGGCAAATGTAAGGCATGCCTTCTCGCTGTAATAGAACACTTCCATTGCACGCACGTCGGAGCCTTTGCCGAGAACGACAATGCTGTCAATGATCTCTTCCTCTTTCGGAA
>FR892188.1:50714-51504 GCA_000433115.1 Ruminococcus sp. CAG:382 | reverse complement strand
TTCTTCGGGCGGTTCGCTCGACGTCTCGACGGGATGGCTGCTGTCATCACGCGAAACGGTCTCACTCATATCGGCACTGACATCGGCAGACGGCTCTTCGGAAACGTTGCTTATATCCGATTCCGAGGGTTCGTCGGGTTCACTGCTACCACCGTAAATGTCCTCCTCCTGCTCTATACCGTAGTATGCTTTGATTTTGCTGGCTTCACGGCGGAATTCATCACGGTTATGGACAGTATCGGTGAAATATTTGCTGAGCTGATTTGTATATTCACCGGAAAAAAAGCTGTCAAGCGTAAATTCGGGCATTGACGTCAGCTCTTTATCATATGAGGATATTTCGGTGCGCTTGAAAAAGAGCGAAAACACCATCATGTAAAGAAATACGGCAGCAATTATACCCGCGGACAGCAAAAGCGCGAGGTTATACGCTATTTTGCCGGGCTTTTGTGGACGTTTGTTGTTATTCATGAATCAGAATCTGAAATAAAGGAAGGGGTTGTTTGTAAGGAAAGAATCGACAAGGAGGTTGACGCAAATATAGAGCATACCGCAACAAAGAACGGTTTTTATGAGTACCGCAACGCCCTGGCCGTAGTAAGAAAGGCTTTTGATACGTTTTTCGATCGCCGGCACAATCGGGAAGCATGCAACAATTGCAAGGAGGAAAAGCCAAATATACGATTCAAAATCGGCAACCGTCGTTTCGGAGCTGAAAGCGTTTCCGTTTGCACCGACAAGTGCTTTGAAAAACGTTCCCATCTGAGACATATCCATAAAGTAGAATATA
>FR892188.1:41135-50694 GCA_000433115.1 Ruminococcus sp. CAG:382 | reverse complement strand
TAGAATATACCGAATCCGAGAACTATGACGATTTTGTTGTATATATGCATTATGACATCGGGGATACGCTTGAGGAGTTTCTTCCCTGCGAGCGATTCGATGAAAATGAAAAAGCCGAAATAAAGACCCCAAAGTACAAAGCTCCACGATGCACCGTGCCACAGACCCGTCGTAAACCACACGAGCAATAACGAGAGATATTTGCGGCGTTTTCCGAAAATCGGGACATAGAAAAGATAGTCGCGGAAGAACGAGCCGAGTGATATATGCCATCTTTGCCAAAACTCACTTATCGAACGGCATATGAATGGATAATTGAAGTTTTCATCGAAATGGAAGCCGAAAATCCGCCCCATACCGATTGCCATATCCGAATATCCCGAAAAGTCAAAATACACCTGCATAGCGTAAGCGATAACGCCGATCCAAGCACCGAGAACGGTGGAATTGCCGATATTGATGACAGTTCCCGCCGAAGTTTTATGAACGCCGAACATAAGCTCAACGAGCAGGTTGAGGTTGTTTGCGAGAAGTACTTTTTTTGTCAGACCGACGATAAGGCGGCAAGCTCCTTCGGAAAAATCGGCAATTGTTGTTTTACGCGACCTGATCTCACGCGCAACGGTTTCGTAACGTACGATAGGACCCGCGACGAGCTGCGGGAACAGCGAGATATACATGAGGAGATCTGAAAACTTTCTCTGGGCGCTGACTTTGTCCCAATATACATCGATCACATAAGAAATGATCTGGAATGTATAAAAACTGATGCCGAGAGGAAGAGCGATATTCTGAATCGGGATGCTTGTCCCGAGAAGTGCATTGACATTCTGCAGGAAAAAGTCGGTATACTTGAAAATCGCGAGCATCCCTATATTATAGATGAGCGACATAACAAGATATGACTTTGCTTTACGCGTCCCTTTTGACAGCTCGATCATTATCGCAAATGCATAGTTGATTGCAGCACTGAGAACAAGCAAAAGTATACGCACCGGTTCGCCCCACGCATAAAATATGAGTGAGAAAACAAGCAGCACGGCATTTTTAGCTTTGATGTCCTTACAGACAAAATACGAAATCAAGCACAGCGGAAGAAAAACAAACAGAAATAAAATATCGGCAAAAAGCATAATTACTCCGGTTTTATGAGAAAAAGTATCGGATACAAGGTGAGATGGCGCGCGAAAACATCGCATCCGCTCATCAGTTATGATAACATATTTTTTCCGGAACGTCAAGAGTTACGAATCAAAAGAATAATAAAGCGTTGAATAAATCCCGCCTTTTCTGAGCAGCTCTTCATGAGTTCCCTGCTCTGCAATATCGCCTTTTTCCATTACAAGTATCAGATCACTGTCCTGAATAGTGGAAAGACGGTGAGCTATGACAAAAGAAGTGCGGTTCTTTGTAAGTTCTTCAAACGCCTTTTGAATACGTTTTTCGGTCAGAATATCGACATTGCTTGTCGCCTCATCAAGTATCATGACAGGCGTGTTCATCAGCATAACGCGTGATATTGCGATGAGCTGACGCTGACCGGCTGAAAGCCCGCCACCCTCTGCAGAACCTATAACGGTGTCGTAGCCATTCGGCAGACGCGAAATAAAACCGTCAGCGTGAGCTTTCTTTGCAGCCTCAACAATCATTTCATCGGTTGCGTCGGGAACACCATATGCAATATTGTCACGTATCGTGCCGCTGAAAAGCCATGTTTCCTGAAGCACCATACCGATGTTGCGTCTGAGTGCATCACGCGGAATTTCGCGTATGTCAACGCCGTCCATGCATATGCTTCCGTTATCAACGTCATAAAAACGCATGAGCAGATTGACCACAGTTGTCTTGCCGGCGCCGGTACGTCCGACAATGGCGACCTTTGTTCCCTTTTTTACGTCAACCGTGAAATTTTTAATGAGAGGACGTAAAGGGTCATAAGCAAAAGCGACATTTCGGAAGCTGACATTTCCCTCGAAGTTATAGGCTTTGCTGTTGCCGTCCGGAACCTCTTCGGGCATATCAAGAAGTGCAAATACACGGCGGGCGCCCGCAGTCGCGAGCTGAAGCTGCATGGTAATCGAAGTCATTTCATTGATTGGTTTTGAAAACTGCGAAGTATAAGACAAAAATGCTGTGATACCGCCTGCGGTGAGGTCGTTGTTTATGACGGCGATAATGCAGAATACGCCGACAAGAACATAAGCGGTATTGTTGACAAAACGGGTCGTCGGGTTGACAAGTGCCGATGCAAACTGCGCTTTCCATCCGCAGTTATAGAGCTCATCGTTAAGGCTGCGGAACCGCTTTGAAGCCTGTTCCTCATAGCAATATGACTTTACGGTATTTCCCGAAGAGATCATTTCGTTTGCGCAGGCATTTACGGCGCCGACAGCTTTTGCCTGAGTCGAAAACTTTGATTTTCCGTAGCGTGTTATTATAAAGCCCGTGAAAAAGCAAAGCGGTGTGACGAATACAGCAACAAGAGCGACTTTGATATTCAAACTTATCATGAATCCGAGTGCAAGCAGTACTGAAGCGCTGCCGGAAACGAGTTGGACGATTGCGTTTGCAAGTCCGTCATTTATCGCCTCTATATCATTAGTCGTGCGACTTATCGTTTCCCCTGCGGGAGTACGGTCAAAATATTTGAGCGGAAGTCTTGCAAGTTTTGAAAAGACTTCGTCACGCAGCCTCTTGGTTGTTGCAATTGCGACTTTATTCGCGAGAAGCGAGGTCAGCCAGACAAGAAAAGCATTTATCAGGTACAGCGAAAGGAGGATGCCGAGATAAATAAAAGCAGTTTTTGCCCAATTGTCTGTTCCGTCAAACATTGCATCGACCGCGTTACCGATTATCTTCGGGCAAAGAAGATATGCCAGTGATGAAAGCACGGACGAAATCAGCACAATGATCATTGTACGTCTGTCCCTGCCTATATATCTGATAAGGCGTTTTATTACATTGTTTTTCATTCTGTAACCCCCTGAGATGCGCATATCTCGCGGTATGTCCGGCAGTTCTTTATAAGTTCATCATGTGTACCGCAGCCTGCAAGTCTGCCATCATCCATAACAAGAAGCATATCGCAATGTTTTATGCTTCCGACACGCTGGGAGACCGCAATCACCGTAACATCGGAATACTGTTCCCGTATATTTTTTCTGACCTGTGCGTCGGTTGCATAGTCAAGGGCGCTTGAAGAATCGTCGAGTATCAGAATTCTGCACGGGTGTGCAAGTGCGCGCGCAATGGAGAGCCGCTGCTTCTGACCTCCCGAAAAGTTTGCTCCGTTTTGCTCGACCTCGCTTTCGAGCTTGCCGGGCTTCGCTTCAACGAAGTCATAGCCGCAGGCTGCCTTCAGAGCCTTTATCGCATCTTCATCGGAAATGTCTCTGCCGAAAGCGATGTTTTCCTTGATCGTGCCCGAAATCAGTTCGGTTTTCTGCGACACAACCGAAATGCTGTTTCTCAGTGACTTTATTTTGGCATTCTTCACGTCGGTGCCCGCAACATATACAGCACCGGCTCTTGCGTCATAAAAACGCGGTATCAAATTCACCAGAGTGGTTTTGCCGCTGCCGGTACCGCCGATAATGCCGACAGACATTCCCTTTTTGACAGTAAACGAAATACCGGAAAGATCGTCGGCTCCTCCGTTGTATGAGAAAGACACGTTTTCAAATTTGATGATATCGTCGGTCGAAGAAAAATCGGGAACGACATTTCCATTCGGCATATCACATTCTGCCGACATTACGGCAGTAACGCGCAATGCGGATGAATATGCCTTTGAAAATGTCACAACAAGATTTGCAACCACAACAAGAGCTGCAAGAATCTGATTGATGTAATTGATGAAAGCAACAATTTCACCGTTTGTGATGCTGCCGTAGTTTGCCTTTGCGCCGCTCATCCAGAGTACCGCAATAATCGCGAGATTCATAATCAATGTGGTTATGGGGTTCAGCCGTATTGCAACTTTGGCGACATCCATGTTTGCGGCGGCATTTTCGGCAGATGCAGCTTCAAAACGCACCTTTTCTTCATCGGAACGTGCAAATGCACGAATAACTCTGACGCCGGATATACATTCACGCAGAACAAGCGTCATCGAATCCAGCTTCTTCTGAACATTTGAATGCAGAGGGAGCGTTTTTTTCATGATATACGCAAGGAAGAAAATAAAAACAGGAAGCACCGCAACGACAATTATTGCAAGTCCGGGATCAATTATAAATGCCATGACGATTCCGCCGATGCAAAGGAAAGGCGCACGGATAACCAGGCGGATGAGCATTGCAATGAAGTATTGCAGATTGTTGACGTCAACCGTCGTACGGTTTATAAGCGATGCAGCGGTATATTCGTCTGTCTGCGAACGCGAAAGAGACATTATTTTGTCGAACAGAGCGTTGCGGAGATTGGTACCGTAGCCCTGAGAGACCTTACTTGCGAGGTATTGGCAGACCATTGCACAGCAAAGTCCGAGAAAGACGATACCGACAAGGACGAAGCACATTTTTATGACGTAATCCTTGTCGCCGTTTGCAATACCGACATCAATGACCTTGACCATAAGCATAGGCATATACAGCTCGAGGATTGCTTCAAAAAGTTTGAAAAGAGCGCCTACGACGGAACGTCCGGCATATGGCTTCAGATACGAAAACAATGATGTTATTTTCATAAAAACACAACTCCGAATTTTTGCTGAATACGATTATACCACATTATTTCAGCGAATAAAAGCCCTAATATAAATAAATATTGCGGATCAAGATATCTTTCTTGTATCCGCAATATAATATACAACTGTCAGCCCCTGTCTGTGAACACGGGTGTCACGTCATCATCGTCGTTTTTATCCTCATCGGGATAATACGGCTTTATCATATATTTGTCTATGACCGGCCATGCACAGTATGTTGAGAGGAAGCAGATGAAGCTGATTGTGAAAATGAACGGCAATATATATCCTACCGTTGACATAAGGAAAATGGAATAGAAAGTGAATAAGAAAGCCGCAACGCCGCCGAGCAGGATAAATACGTTGCGCTTTATGCCGAGAACAGCGAAAATAAGCGCATTTTTTATTAGCTTGTATATGGAGAGATCAAACGTCACCATCATGGGATAAATATACGCACGCATAATTATCCAGAAGAGTGCAATCAGGATGATGAAGAAAAAGAACATCTGAAGGTAGAACTCTGTTCTGTTGCGATTATAAGCCAGAAGGTCGTAAATAAGTATACCGGAAACTGCAAAATCAATAATCCCGACAACAAGTGCCTGCCGGAAATTCTTTTTGATGGCATAAAAGAAATCGTACCACGTGTCAATATGCTTTCTGCGGACAGCTGCGCGGGTTATATACGCCATTCCGACATTTGCGAAGCCGAACGAGAAAATAAGCAAGCCGCCGCAGTAAAACAGGATATATGACGTCTGAGACCACACCGAAACAGTTGTCGTTCCACCGTATATTGCAGTATACGCGTCAATAACGGCGTTTGAACCGTATTGTGCAATGCCCTGAATAACGGGATAAATCATGTTTGTGGGCATATATGCTTCCGTGTTGAACATACCCGAAAAAGGTATTATCATCAGCACGAGCGGAAAACAAAGCAAAGCAAAGATGAGATTAGCCTTGACAAGAGGATTGAAATTTCTGCCGTAAAACCGGAAGAAATCGGCAAAGCCATACTTACCGTCAAACGCGGCTTCCTTTTTTGTGACGCCCTTATCCTTTTTATTTGATGAACGTGAAAAAACATTGAAAAGATTGAATTTTGCCAAAGTGAATTACCTCAATGAGATTATGCTCTCGGATGAAATTTGATATAGCTTGTCTTGACACGCTGCTTTAGGAACTGAGCATAGCGCTGTGTCGACGCGATATCGCTGTGGCCGAGAATTTCCTGAATATCGTGTATGTCCGCACCGTTTTCAAGAAGATGAGCGGCAAACGAATGACGCAGTGTATGCGGTGTTATATCCGATTTGATGCCCGCCTTTGACGCGTAATCTTTGAGTATCTTCCAGAATCCCTGACGCGTAAGCCTTTCGCCGGAAACATTTACAAACAGCGCCGTCTCATCCGAACTCAAAATGAGAAGTTTGCGCGACTTGTCGAGGTATTCGGTAAGTGCCTTGACAGCCACCCTGTAAAGCGGTATGAAGCGTTCTTTGCCGACGGAAGCCACCCGCACAAACGGTATTGACAAATTAAGGTCATCAACATTCAGGGAAATCAACTCGGTTACCTTGATGCCGGTTGCATATATGAGCTCGAGCATTGCTTTATCACGAAGTCCCTTGATGTCAGAGACGTTCGGCTGAGCAAGCAGAGCTTCGATTTCTTTGTTTGAAAGGATATTGGGGCCTTTTTTTTCAATTTTATCGTTATGAACTTCCCTTGCGGGGTTATGAGACACAATATCTTTTGACATAAGATATTGGTACATGCTTCTCAATGCGGAAAGTGAACGGCATACGGTCGCAACGGAAAGTCCGGACGAAATCAACGAGCCTTTGTACGCTGCCATATCGGCTTCGGTAACTGCTTCAAACGAATCGAGGTCATTCTCGGCGGCGTAGTCAAGAAACTTTGAAATATCGCGTCGATACGCCTGTAAGGTGTTATCGGAGGTATTCTTTTCTTTGCGAAGATATGTCATGTATGTATTGAATTGTTCAGACATCAAAGCGGTATCGCTCACGGCAAATCTCCTTTCAAAGAATACAATAATCTATATAACAGACATCCGCGACAAACAGTGCGGCAAAAACGAGTGATTTACAAAACAGCGCGAGATTGTTCCGCCAACCGAGAACAAACCTGAAACCGCACCGTGTAATATCAACACGGTGGCAAAGCTCGGCGGCGTAAATAATCAGGAAAAGTGCAAAAGCCGCCTGTACCAAAGAAAAAAACACAAAGTACATACAGAATCCGGCAATATCGTAAAGCGTCGCAATATAATACCCAAGAGAAAACGAAACCGGAACAAGAAGTACCAATGCACCGGACGGGCTGAAGACAGTATACGCTGCAGTAAGTAAAAAGAGCAGAACAAAGAATGAATCCGATGAAAAGCCGAAAACGGAAATCATTGAATCGGCAAACGGAACAGAAACACCGTTTGCGGCATAGACAGCATAATAATACGTACCGGAAAAAGCCGATGCGACGGTCAGCGGAAGCAAAAAGAAATACAGCCAGCGTCGTTTTGCAAAAATACGCTCCAAAAGCGACGCATGACGGTATGAGCCTTTATAAGGCACAAGAGCCATACAAACAGAGTTGTCCATCATGTTTACCATCCTTTATACGTAAAATCAGTTGATAGTTAACAATATGCGGACGGACAAGTATTTATAACAAAAATATCAGCTACATTCGAGGGCTCCTGCGATTTCATCCGCACGGTCGGTACACGCTTTCATGGCGTCGGCAACAGTTTTTTCAAAACCGCAGTCGTAAAAAACCTTGAGTGCGGCAAGAGTCGTACCGCCGGGAGATGACACAGCTCTTATGAGCTCATCGATAGAGCAAGCGGAACGACGGATCATCTCTGCACTGCCTTCCATCGTTTTGAGAATCAACGGAAGAGCCGCCGAAGAGGAAATGCCCTGTTGCTCTGCGGCAGACAGCATTGCCTTTACGAACAAATAAAAATACGCAGGCGAAGAACCATTGACAGATATCACAGCGTTTTGCATGTCTTCAGGAATAACCGACACCTCGGCGACAGCGGAAAACATACGACAAATGAGCTGAAAATCTTTTTTTGGGACAAGGTCATTGTGACTCACGGCACAAGTGCCCAAACCGACTGTTATGGGAGTCGACGGCATAACGCGGACAACAGGCACCTTGCAGCCAAGCCAACGGCAGATAAGATCACATGAAACAGCCGCACAAACTGAAACAAAAACAGAATCGGAAAAATCAGCACCGCTTGACGCAAGTTGCTGAAGTACAGCTTGGAGCTGCGCAGGCTTTACGGCGAGAAAAATGAATTTAGAAGTCGAGAATGTCCTGACGTAATCTTCACAGATGTGATAACCTTTTGAAAGATATATGCCGTTTTTCGATGCATCACGGCGATGTATAATTATGTCACCCGGGTTGCACACACCTTTGTCGACCAATCCGAAAATAAACGCGGAAGCCATATTACCCGCGCCTATAAATGCAAAGGTATGTTCCCAGGTACGTTTGTCACCATTCATGATAATATCTCCGAAAGAATAATGGATATGTGCCGTTTGCTCCGCTCGCGGTGTAATAATAATATAATACATTCTGCGGATTTTTGCAAGGGGTAATTCGATATTTTCAAAACATTGTTTATTATTACCAGTAATTATGTAATCATAATTATGTTAACCGAGTAAACCGAGCGTCGATATTGTGTTGTCGCAAACGCTTCACAACAAAATATTGATTTCTTTTTTCGATAATCAGGCGACGACGGAAAAATCGACACTTTTGGGCTGGTAAATTGCACAAACTGTATTATCGCCACCCATCTGATAATCACGTGTAGTTTTTGTCTTCTATAATGCTACATACGCACTCATAATAATAGCGGTAGCGTCTTGACACCGTTTTAATCCTCTTTTCATTTCTTGTTTTAGCACTCTTGTTGCGCAAGCGCTTAAAACGTTTACAATTTGTTAACACTTTTCTTTTCAAAATCTATTGACAAACGTCAGAAACAGTGCTATATTAGTTGCCGATAGCAGACGAGGTGTTTAAGTGCTAAAACAAAGGGGGCTTGAGCAATGGAATTGACAGAACGCAAGAAAAAGATTCTGAAGTCAATTGTTGATTCATACATCGCTTCCGGCGAGCCGGTAGGTTCAAAGCTTCTTACTACGAGCGATCAGTTTGCGGTGTCAAGCGCGACAATCAGAAACGAAATGAATGACCTCGAAGAAATGGGCTATCTGCGACAGCCTCATACGTCTGCCGGTCGTGTTCCGACTTCACTCGGTTATAAAATATATGTAAACGATCTGATGGAACAATATCTGCTCTCAATCGATGAGATTAAACTATTGAATGAACTAATGACATTCAAAGTAAATGAAGTTGGTACCGTTCTTGAAAAGGCAAGCCGTATCATCAGCCAGATGACAAACTACACATCGTTTTCCTTCTGTGATGATTCCGGAATAAGCCCGAAGCGTTTTGAAACGGTTTTTATCGATACGCATTCCGTATTACTTGTCGTTATTTCCGATGAAGAACCTGTGAAAAGCCGTCAGCTTAGTCTGCGCGACGAAATCACGCGTGAGCAACTTTCTGCCGTGACTGATGCGCTTAACAATACATTTATCGGTGTGACTGCAGATAAACTTACGATGCCGTTGATTTTCAGCTTTGAAGAAAAGCTCGGTTCACTGAGTCATTTCTCTTCCCCGTTTGTGCGTGCGATTTATGATATTCTTGCCGACGTTCAGGAACGTCGAATTCACGTTGAAGGCGCAACCAAACTTCTCGATTATCCGGAATTTTCTTCCGTAACGAAAGCAAAACAAGCGC
>FR892188.1:1699-41086 GCA_000433115.1 Ruminococcus sp. CAG:382 | reverse complement strand
GCCGATGCCGTCACAAAATCTGACGGCGAAAAGGTCAATGTACTTATAAGCGACACTGACCAGCTTCCTGTCGATGATTCCAGTCTTGTTATTCATCCCGTCAGCATTGACGGCAAACGGGTCGGTGCGATCGGCGTAATCGGTCCGAAACGCATGGATTATAAGAAGGTTATTGCGGGACTTAATTATATTGTTGCCGGTCTTTCCGGTCATCATAACGAAAATGGAGACATCACCAATGAGTAAAGACGAAAAGAAAAACAACAAGAAAAATAGTATTCCTGATGAAGAGGTGAACGCAAAAGAAGCTGATGCAAATACTGAAGTGACTGCAAAAGAACCTGATTCAAATACCGCGAAAT
This sequence comes from Ruminococcus sp. CAG:382, assembly GCA_000433115.1. Classification (GTDB taxonomy): domain Bacteria; phylum Bacillota; class Clostridia; order Oscillospirales; family CAG-382; genus UBA1206. The sequence continues at coordinate 40,724 of FR892188.1, read as the reverse complement.
CAAATGAATGCCATACCGTTCCGGAAGATGAGAATATATCGGTTGCAGAAGCCAAAATGCGCAAGCAGCTTGATGAACAGAAGGATAAGTATGTAAGGCTTTACGCCGAATACGATAATTATCGAAAACGATCCGCGAAGGAAAAGACTGATGCTTATACCGATGCGTATGCTACGGCAGTGAAGGCTTTTCTTCCCCTGCTCGACAATCTCGAGCGTGCTCTTGAATACGAAAAAGACAACGAAGGCTTCAGAATGATTGTCAAGCAGATGAACGATATATTCGATAAACTCGGTGTCAAAGAGATTGATTCCGACGGCAAAGAATTTGATCCCAATCTGCACAATGCCATCATACACGAGGACGACCCCGAAAAAGGTGAAAACCTCGTATTACAGACCTTGCAGAAAGGCTACACTATGAACGGTAAAGTCATACGTCACGCCATGGTCAAGGTCGTCAACTGAGTTAAAAAATTATTTTATATATTTCGGAGGATTTTAATTATGTCCAACACTAACAGCAAAATTATCGGTATCGACCTCGGTACCACTAACTCCTGCGTTGCAGTTTATGAAGGCGGCGAGCCTATTGTCATCCCCAATCCCGAAGGAAAGAGAACCACACCGTCCGTTGTAGCATTCGGCAAGAACGGTGAAAGAATGGTTGGTCAGGTCGCCAAGAGACAGGCTATCACCAACCCCGATAGAACCGTTATTTCCATAAAGAGAGAGATGGGTACTGATTTTAAAGTCGAAATCGACGGTAAAAAATACACTCCCCAGGAAATCTCCGCAATGATTCTTCAGAAGCTCAAGGCAGATGCAGAAGCATATCTCGGTCAACCTGTTTCAAAGGCTGTCATCACTGTCCCTGCATACTTCACCGACGCTCAGCGTCAGGCAACAAAAGATGCAGGTAAGATCGCAGGTCTTGATGTCCTTCGTATAATCAACGAGCCCACCGCATCCGCACTTGCATACGGTCTTGATAAAGATGTCAACCAGAAGATTCTCATCTTCGACCTCGGCGGCGGCACATTCGATGTTTCTCTTCTTGAAATCAGTGACGGCGTATTTGAAGTTCTCGCAACTGCCGGCAACAACCGTCTCGGCGGTGATGACTTCGATAAACGCATCATTGACTGGATTGCAGATACCTTCAAAGCCGAAAACGGCATTGACCTCAGAAGCGACAAAATGGCTCTCCAGAGACTTAAGGACGCCGCAGAAAATGCAAAGATTGAACTTTCTGGTGTCGCATCCGCAAACATCAACCTGCCTTTCATAACTGCCGATTCAACCGGTCCTAAGCACTTTGAAGCAACGCTCACTAGAGCAAAGTTCAATGAGCTTACCGCTGATCTTGTCGAAAAGACAATAAATCCTGTCAAGCAGGTGCTTGCCGATGCAGGTCTGAAGCCCAATCAGGTTGACAAGATTCTTCTTGTCGGTGGTTCAACGCGTATCCCTGCTGTTCAGGACGCTGTCAAGAACTTCTTTGGCAAAGAGCCCTTCAAGGGTATCAACCCCGATGAATGCGTCGCAATCGGTGCCGCAATTCAGGGCGGCGTTCTCGGCGGCGATGTGAAAGACCTTTTGCTGCTCGACGTAACTCCCCTTTCGCTCGGCATTGAAACTCTCGGCGGTGTGTTCAATAAGATAATCGACAGAAACACCACAATTCCTGTCCAGAAGAGTCAGGTTTACTCCACTGCCGCTGACGGTCAGACCTCCGTTGAAATCCATATTCTTCAGGGCGAGCGTGAGATGGCTGCTTATAACACCACCCTCGGCAGATTTGTTCTTGACGGTATTGCACCCGCTCCCAGAGGAGTACCTCAGATCGAAGTTACCTTTGATATCGATGCAAACGGTATCGTTAATGTCACCGCAAAAGATAAAGGCACCGGCAAGGAACAGCATGTGACCGTCCAGTCCTCCTCGAACATGAGCAAGGAAGATATCGACAAGGCAGTCAAGGATGCCGAAATGCACGCAGCCGAAGACAAAAAGCAGAAGGAAGCCGTTGAGACCAAAAACAACGCCGAAAATATGATATTCCAGTCTGAAAAGACTCTTACCGATATCGGCGACAAGGTCAGTGAAGCCGAAAAAGCTCCTGTCAAAGCGGCAATTGAAAAGTTGAAGGAAACCGTCAAGGGCGGCGACACGGATGCCATCAAGGCTGATACCGAAGCACTTTCAAAGGCTTTCTACGACATTTCCGCAAAGCTCTATCAGCAAAACAGCGAAGATGCAGGCGCTCAGAACGCAGGCTTCGATCCCAACGCAAACAACGGCAACGATAATAACGGAGACGGTGGTGTTTATAACGCCGACTTCACCGATAAGTCCGACAGCTGAGCAAAAAACAAATAACCTTAATAAGCGGAGCAAACTGCTCCGCTTATTGCCGAAAGCACATATTTGCGTATCTCATGTGTGCCTTCGGCAATAAAATATGATTAACAAATGAGAGATTATATATGGCAGAAAAAAGAGACTATTATGAGGTGCTTGGCGTTTCCAAGACTGCCTCTGACGACGAAATAAAAAAAGCATACCGTTCCCTTGCGAAAAAATATCATCCGGATGCAAACCCGGGTGACAAAGATGCGGAAGCAAAATTCAAGGAAATCAATGAAGCGTACAGTGTTCTTTCCAACGCCGACGAACGCAGGAAGTATGATCAATACGGTCATGCCGCATTTGATCCGTCTGCAGGCGCAGGCTATGGTGGATTCGGCAGCGGCGGATTCGGTGATTTCAATGTTGACCTCGGTGATATTTTCGGTTCATTCTTCGGCGGCGGATTCGGTGGCGGTTCCTCATCCCGTTCATCGCGTAATGCACCTCAGCGCGGTGACGATATCGGTTATAATCTGACTATCACTTTTGAAGAAGCTGCATTCGGCTGCAAAAAGGAAATAACATATTCGCGCATTGAGAATTGTTCCGACTGCGGCGGCAGCGGAGCCGCAAAAGGCACGACTGCCGAAACATGTCCCACCTGTCACGGTACGGGCAGTGTCAGAGTAAGTCAAAGTACCGCTTTCGGAACCATGCAGACGGTACGTCCCTGCTCCGCATGCCGCGGTAAAGGTAAGATCATCAAGACTCCATGTCCGACCTGCAAGGGTGCAGGTAGCATAAAAAAGCAGAAACGTATTGAATTCAACATACCGGCTGGTATCGCAGACGGAGAACGTGTGCTTCTCCGCGGTCAGGGTTGTGTCGGCGAAAACGGCGGCCCCGCAGGCGATCTTATCATTATGGTAAGCGTGAAACCTCACAACTTCTTTGAACGCCGTGCAAATAACCTATATTGCGAAATTCCGATAACTTTTGTCGAGGCAACTCTCGGCGGCAAGGTTGAAGTTCCTACGCTTGAAGGCAAAAGCGAATTCAGCGTTCCCGAAGGAACTCAGACAGGTACCGTATTCTGCCTGAAAGGTAAAGGAATCCAAAGTACAAACGGCGGTAGCCGCGGCAATCTGTATGTTACAGTGAATGTAGAGGTTCCTAAGAACCTGACTCAAAAGCAAAAAGAAGCGCTCATGGCTTTCGGAGACAGCTGTGACATAAAGAACTACTCAAAGAAAAAATCCTTTTTCGACAAATTCTTCAAAAAATGATTTTCAGCCGGATTGAAAAAATCCGGCTGTTTTTTCATGCACATAATGAAAGCCGGATGAGCTTTGATACTCATCCGGTTTATTTAAGGCATCACCGCGCAAAGCCCGAGCGGCACACTTGCTTGCATCTTTTCCGTCATATTTCAAAAAAATTCTTATCCGTAGTTCCACTACAGCCTGAGAATTTTTGTTTCATCTGACGAAAAATCTGACTGCGCAATTGCACATCGGAATTACGCCGTGAAGCCTTAAGTGCATGAATCAGAATTGTCTTTCCCAGTTTGCTCATCATCAACAGCAGAATCATTTTTCTTGGTGCTGTCGGCTCTGCGGCGTTCGTTTTCATCACGGCTCTTCTTACGTTTGCTGTCGCGTATCGCGTCAAGATCAGCTTCGGTGACTCCCGGCTTGAATGCTTCTTCAAACTGGTCTCTGTCCATAATCTCGTTCTTGGTCAGATATTCTGCAATAAAATGCAACGTTTCCATGTTTTCGAGAAGTATTTTTTCTGCGAGCTGGTAGCCTTTTTCAATTATGGCATGAACCTCGTCATCAATTTGTGCGGCAATTTTTTCGGAATAGTTACGTGTTTGCGAGAATTCTTTTCCGAGGAAAACCTCCTCATGGCCGGTGCCGAATACTATCGGACCGAGCGTATCGCTCATACCATACTGAGTGACCATTTTACGCGCAATTTCGGTTGCACGCTGAATATCATTGGAAGCTCCTGCGGAAATATCGTGAAGCACAAGCTTTTCCGCGACACGACCACCGAGCAATCCCGCTATGCTGTCGATCATCTCATTTTTATACACGCTGTACTTATCCTCCTGAGGGAGTGAAAGCGTATATCCGAGAGCTCGTCCGCTGGGAATGATTGATACCTGATGGACGGGATCCTGAGACGGGAGCATATGTCCGACAATTGCGTGTCCGGCTTCATGATATGCCGTAGCGCGTTTTTCTTCCTCTTTTATGATACGGGACTTCTTCTGCGGCCCGACAATGACCTTTATGGTCGCTTCTTCAAGCTCGTTCATACCGATAAGTGCTTTGCCTTTGCGCGCCGAAAGAAGTGCAGCTTCATTAAGGAGATTTGCAAGATCGGCGCCCGTAAATCCGCTTGTACTCTTTGCAAGAACCGCAAAATCAACATCCGGTTCGAAAGGCTTGTTACGTGCGTGAACCTTGATTATTTCCTCACGCCCCTTGATGTCGGGATAGTTGACTGTAACCTGTCTGTCAAAACGTCCGGGTCTGAGAAGCGCAGGGTCGAGAATATCGGGTCGGTTTGTCGCCGCCATGACAATAACGCCGTCATTTACGCCGAATCCGTCCATTTCAACAAGCAGCTGGTTGAGAGTCTGTTCGCGTTCGTCGTGACCGCCACCCAAACCGGCGCCTCTGTGACGTCCGACAGCATCGATCTCATCAATGAAAATGATGCAAGGAGCGGACTTCTTTGCCGTTTCGAAAAGGTCACGGACACGCGATGCACCTACACCTACATACATTTCAACGAAATCAGAACCCGAGATCGAGAAGAACGGAACGCCAGATTCGCCTGCGACCGCCTTTGCAAGCAAAGTTTTTCCGGTACCCGGCGCGCCGACAAGCAGAACACCGCGCGGTATTTTGGCGCCGAGTTTCTGGAATTTTTCGGGATTCTTCAGAAATTCAACAACCTCCTGAAGCTCTTCCTTTTCTTCATCAGCACCTGCTACATCGGAAAACAGCACTTTGTGTTTTTCATCAGAACCGAGCTTTGTTCTCGCCTTGCTGAACGAATTCATTCTTCCGCCGATGCCGCCGCCCATATTGCCGTTTGTCCCAGAAGCACGCTTGATGAAAGACCACCAGAAGATGATCAACACAACAATGACAAGAACATATGGCAGGAACGAAACCCACCAAGGTAATGTCGTTGCGGGAAGATAGTCAACTGAAGTGATAATGCCCGCTTTTTGCTGTTCGACGATAAGCGGTTGCATTTCATTTACGAACATCGTCAGGCTGAGGTTAGAGAACTGATACTCAACGGAATAGCCGTTTTTGAGTGTCAGGATTAAAACATCATTTTGGTTTACAACAACTTCCTTGACCTCTTCGTTGTAAAAATACTCTGTAATATCACTGTATTTGACTTTTTTTGTATTGCCGCTGTTTGAAAAAGCAGTCGCCGCAACAACAATCGCAACAATGAAAAAGAGGTAAAAGAGGATCATTCTCTTATTTGATTTCATAATGCACCTGCCTCCATATGTATGATGATATTAATCAAGGTTAAAATAAACTGAAATTTTGAGGCTTGTATCTCCATGCGGAGAAAAATCATCGTCAACCCCGACAAACGGAACGAAAGCAATTTTGCCATCAACGCAGAAAACCGGGATAACATCGCGCATTCTGCGTGGGATTTTACGGTTTATAAGCTCTTTTTTTACCGATTTGTGTATTCCGTTGACACAAACCGCATCGCCCGCGCGGCGGTTTCTTACGACGACATTATCAGTTATAATAGCAGAAAGATGACCATGTGTTGTTAACGTTTTGTAAATCTCTCTGAAATTTTCGCGCGACAGCACGGAATTGATCAATACCTTACCGCCGAAAAACGCATTTTGCCCTTCCCGAAGTCTTGCAAATGAATAATTATACGTTTCACACGCATCGTCGCGCAACAAAAGTGTTCCGTTTTCCGTGCAAATCATCCTGCCTGCGGTCAATATGAAATCATGACTTCCACCCGATTGAAGCGCCGTGGCAATTTTCGAAATCATATCGTGATTGACGCCGTTAATTCCGTTCGTTTCAAGGAATTCAACAACATTTCGTTTGCGGTCGAGACCCAATGATGCAATAAGACGTTCATCGGCTTTTGCGCCATCGGTCAGCCGTGTTACCGCAGAAACAAACGACGGATTCAGCCTGATGCACTGAGGCATGATATTATGACGGATGAAATTTCGCGTATAATCGTCATCACCGTTCGTGCTGTCGATAACATACGAAAGCTCATTTTCAGCGACGTACGCCATTATCTGTTCGCGCGTAACACAAAGCAGCGGTCTGATGTAACGATCCCGTTTGTACGGAATAGCGCAGATACCGGTCGGTGATGTTCCGCGTATTATATTGAAAAGAAGAGTTTCGGCGTTGTCGTTCGCGTTATGCGCAGTCGCGGCAACTTCTGCTCCGGATTCGGAAAGTGCTTCTTCAAAAAGCGAATAACGTACTTCCCTTGCCGCAAGCTCTGTGGAAATACCTTTGCTTTTTGCGTATGACGGCACATCGCCCCTTTTTACATACAGCTTTATACCGTATTTTGAGCACAGTTCTTTACAAAACATTTCATCGCGGTCTGCTTCGTTGCCGCGTATCCCATGATTGACGTGAACAGCCGAAATCGTGATTCCGTATCTTTGACGCAGTGAAAGCATTACATCAAGAAGTGTCACAGAATCGGCTCCGCCTGAGAGGCAACACAAAACACCCGATACACCGTTAAGCAAGTCTTCCCTATCAATAGTATGAATAACATTGAGACGAAGCTTAGTGTCCCGCCGGCTCATCGTGTCCCTCCTCAATGGCTACATACTTAAAGTATTGACCGTGCCATGCGAACTTAACCGTTCCGGTTGCACCGTGTCGGTTCTTACCGATAATACATTCTATTTCCTGCTGTTTTGTCGGATCCTGATCGGCGTTTCCGCTGTTGTCATAATAATCATCACGATAAAGCAGCATGACAATATCTGCGTCCTGCTCAATAGCACCCGAGTCGCGCAGATCAGACAGCATGGGACGTTTTTCCTTGACGTTTTTGTTCGGTCGCGAAAGCTGTGAGCAAAGGATAATTGGGATTTTCATCTCTTTTGCGATAAGCTTCAGCGAACGGGTTATCTCGGCGACCTGCAAAACTTTGTTATCGGAATATTTGTCGCATTCAATAAGCTGAAGATAGTCGATGATAACGATTTTCGGATTATCAAGTCTTCTCAGCTTTGCTTTCATATCGGTCGTTGTTGTCGATGGAGTGTCGTCGATATAAATACGTGTATTTGAAAGCGTTGAGCACGCCATAGTAATCGCTTCCCATTCGGGAGTCGAAAACGACGCACGGCGTATTGTATAGTTATCGACATTAGCTTCGGCAGAAAGCATGCGGTTGACAAGCGATTCCTTGCTCATTTCAAGCGAAAAAATAGCAACATCACCGTCTTTGTACGCCTTTCCTATGTTTGCCGCAATATTCATACAAAACGTAGTTTTACCGACACCGGGACGTGCACCGACAATGACAAGATCTCCCGCGCCGAGCGATACGAAGTAATTATCAAGCTCCGAGTAACCCGTTTTGACACCTTCGACCTGATCGGGATTCTGCATTATACGCTGGAATTCCTTATAGTTGTCAACAATGATCTCGTCTATCTTGACAAAGCCGTTATTGATATTATCGCCGGCAAGATCATATATCTGTTGCTCGGCGTATTCAACAACACGCTTCGCGTCGCCGCCATCGTTGAACGCCTTGTCCGAAATGTTGCGGGACGCATCGATCAGGGAACGAAGTAACGCCTTGTCCTTTATAATCTCAATATAATCCGTTATATTGGTACAGGCGGCCCCAAGCTCGCAAAGCGTTTTAATGTAGCGTGCATTGTCGAAATCGCTGTCTTTGGGCGAATTATTTATGTAATTGATAAGAGTAACGATGTCAATATTCTTGTTGAGACTGAAAAGGTCCTTGAGTGCGTTGTATATCAGCTTATGGTGCTCAATGTAAAAATCATCAGCGCGAAGCGTAACCGCCTCAGTCAGAAGCGCAGGGTCAATGATTATTGCACCGAGAAGCGCCTGTTCAGCCTCAAGCGAATACGGCATTTGCTTTATGATATCAATATCAGGCATGATTTACCTCATTTATGCCGAAATCGGGAGATTATACTCAGGCTTCGACGATTATCCTGACCTTTGCCGAAATTTCGGGATAAAGCTTGACTGTTGCGTTGTATTCACCGACGGTTTTAATGTTGTCAGCAATGACGATTTTCTTTTTATCCACCTCAACGCCGAGGACAGTGCTGATTTTTTCGGCAATATCCTTTGCGGTAACGGCACTGTACAACCGTCCGTCAACACCGCCTGTCGTTTTGAAGACAACAGAAGCATTGTCAAGCTTTTCCTTGTTTGCGAGAGCAGCTTTCTTTTCTTCGGATTTTCTGAATTCTTCTGCTTCTTTTTTATTCTTGACATCATTCAGCACCTGTGCGGTTGCCTCTGCGGCAAGTCCGTTCGGAAACAGATAGTTACGGGCATATCCGTCGGGAGCATTGACGATGTCACCTTTTTTTCCTTTTCCTTTTACATCTGCGAGAAGTAGTACTTTCATTTTAATTTATTCCTTTCAGGATTTTTCACAGTAATTGACAATTGATTCTCTGAGCATCACAAGAGCATCCTTCATAGTGACGCCCGTGAGTCTTGCGCCGGCTGAGTCGTAATGGCCGCCTCCTCCAAGCTTTTCAAGTATGAGTCCGACATTCACGCTTGCATCACTGCGCGCAGAGACGTGAATTGATTCACCAACCGATGAGAGCGTGAAGCTCGCACGTATTCCTTCGATCTGAAGCATACGATCTGCAGCACGTGCGGCAACGACACGGTTTTCCTCATCGTTGTCAAGCTCATACTGGGAGATTGCGAATATAGTGCGGAATATCATGATATTGCGCTCAAATTCCGCAAGCTTTCTGAATTCCGAAAGCTCTGACTTAAAAAGAGCTTGTGCCTTGCCCGGATTTCCGCCCTCGCTTCTCAGATACACAGCAGCGCTGAAGGTACGTATACCTACGTTACGTGTGAAGTTCTGAGTATCGAGGAAGATACCCGCCATAAGAAGCTCCGATTCCTCTTTATACAGTGTCATAGACGGCAATGCATATTCAAGGATCTCACTGACAAGCTCGCTTGCTGACGACGCTGTCGGCTCCACATATGTTATCATCGGCTCAACCGGGAACTGCATTGCCTGGCGATGATGATCGATTATAACAGTACGAAGCGAGTTTTTATATATATCCGGTGATTCAAAAACAAGCGGATTGCTTGCATCGACAATAACAAGCAGTGAATCAGGCGTAAGCAAATCCTGACCGTAAACCGAATCGACAAACACAGTATCATAATCGCGAATATTCCGAAGCATATCCTTCGATGAGATGAAGGAAGTATTCTTAAGATCCGTGATGATATTAACCCGTTTGCCGAGGAACAGCGCAAGGCGTGCTATACCTACCGAGGCGGCAACCGCATCGAAGTCCGGGTTCTGATGCGCCATGACAAGAATATTACCGCTTGCTTTCATAGCTGAAACAAGACGTGCGGAAATAATCCGTGATTTAATCTTGGTTGTTTTCTGAACGGTTTTGGTCTTTCCGCCGAAGATTTCATTTTCGGTTTCGGTCTTCACAACAACCTGAGCACCGCCGCGCTGCAAAGCAAGCTGAAGCGCACTCTTTGCAGCAGCCTCTTTTTCGGAAAGTGTGCCTTTTATGCGCGATATGCCCATCGAAACGGTCATTGGTATGCTTCCCGCTTCGTCCGGCGACAGCTCCGAAATCTTGTCGAGAATATCGAATTTGTTAGCCATCTGTTCATCGATAAATCGTTCTTCGAAGAACATGATATACCTGTCCCGTTCATACTCTTTGACGATACCGCCAAAGCCGCCCGCCCAATCGCTGAGTGTTGTGCTGATTCTGGCGCTGACCTCACGGTATTTGTCCTGCATTCCCTGTGAGACCTCACTGATGTTGTCAACAACGATGAACGCGACCAGAACATTGGCGTCGGTAAGTTCGGCTTTTATTCTGTGCAACTCAGTAATATCATTCCAGACAACGAGTGTGTAATGATTGTTGCCAGCCAATATGCGATACGTTGAGATATTGTAATACCTTCCGTTTTTTATTACATTACTGAAAAGCGAGCTGTTTTCGGCAGCAGCATCAATATTTTCGTTTGAAACAAACCCGTTGTCAATGTCGGTACACTTGTCATCAAAGCGTATAGTCAGCTCCGGATACACATCGCTGTATGCCTTATTGAACCATGATATACGGTTGTCACTGCTGACAAGAAGAGCGGGATAATCAAGTTTCTCAAGATAGTCAAACGTGTGTGCCGCAATGGTTTTTTTCGTATTTTCATTCATCGAAGAGCGCTTTTCAAGCACTATATAAAGAACCATATAAACGGTATACGCTGCAAAAAGGAACAGGCTGATCACACCCGCCGTCGTATCAAATATGAACGCCACGGCAGTAATGCATGATATGAAAAGCATACTGATAGCAAAGCTTTGCTTGTTTTTGAAGATCCAGTTACCGTTCCTCATTCATAATCACTCCCAAATCAATTTATAAGCGTCTGCTGAAGTATCTCCGGATCGAAATCCTCGAACACCGCACCTGCAGCAGGAAGCACGGGCTTGCGGTATTTGCTTTCTTTCTGCAGCGGCTTAACCGTCGGATTATACGGCTCGACAGAAACAACTGACGCTCCCTTTTTCAGCGTGATAAGCTGACTGCCGGATGAGGTGCGCGTCGTTTTGCGTACTATCTGCTCAACATTGACAAGCAATGCCCGGCAGTTATCTGTACGCAGGAGATATTCACCGCATTCACCGATTTTAAACAATGCAATGAGCGGGCTGTCGGCATAAAATGCTTTTACCAGCTTGCGGCGATTATTTACCGTTTTATAACTGTCCAGCGGTATACGGACACCCTTTCCGTTTGCGAAGAAAAGTACTATATCGCCGTCGTAATTGTTCAGGCAAAGCATTGCAACTGTCTTTTCACCGGGATCCATTGTAAGCGCACCCGGGACGTATGCCCCCATCTGGCTTGCTTTGAGGACTCCGAAATCATAAAGATGTGCTTTGTATACCTGCGCCGATGATGTGAAAAACAGAATTTCCGAGCAGTTTGTTGTTTCCGATGAAGTAAGCAATGAATCATTTTCCTTATACAGGTGATTATCACTCACCCTCAGTGAACTCGGCAGACATTTCTTGAAATATCCGTCCTTTGAGAGGAAAGCGACAACCGGATATTCCTCATGCTCTTCTTCAAGGCTGATATCGGTGCCAACATCTTCACCGTATATCAGCAGAGTTTTACGCGGTTTACCGTATTTTTTCTTTATGTCCGCAAGCTGCTTAACTATCACATTCTTGATTTTTTTATCACTGTTGATAATTTCTTCAAGCTCTGCGATTTCTTTTTCGAGATCATCAATCTCATCGATACGTTTCAGAATATATTCTCTGTTCATATATCTGAGCTTTATATCAGCAACGTATTCAGCCTGGATCTCGTCAATCCCAAAGCCTTCCATCAGGTTGGGAACCACATCGGCTTCAAGCTCTGTATTACGTACTATACGAACTGCCTTATCGATATCAAGAAGTATTTCCTTGAGACCGTAAAGGAGGTGCAGCTTATCCTTTTTTTTGCCGCAATCATAAATATAAATACGGCGCAGGCATTCGATTCTGAAAGCACACCACTCATCGATCAGCTCCATAACGCCGAGAGTACGCGGCGAGCCGCCGATAAGTACAGTAAAATTGCAGGCAAATGTGTCCTCCAATGGCGTTGCCCTGAACAACTTTGCCATAAGCTTTTCGGGATCGACGGCACCGCGCTTCAGATCAATCGCAATACGAAGGCCCTTGAGGTCCGTTTCGTTTCTGACATCCGAAATGTCGTTAAGCTTGCCGTCCCGAACCAGTTTGACGATTGCATCCTTTATTTTTTCCGCAGTCGTTGTATACGGTATTTCTTCGATCAGAATACGTCGCTCAGACTTGTCATAGGTATACTTTGCACGGACTTTGAATGTGCCTTCGCCTTTTTTATAAATTGAAAGCATTTTTGCGCGGTCGTATATAATATATGCGCCGGTGGAAAAATCAGGTGCTTTCAATACGTCCATAAGCTCGTCGTCGCTCACAGCGCCGTTTTTGAGGTAAAGAGAGGTCAGATCGCATACTTCCGCAAGGTTGAAGGAGCATATTCTGCTCGCCAATCCGACGGCAATACCCGAATTGGGAGAGACAAGAATGTTCGGGAATGCAGTCGGGAGAAGTACCGGTTCTGTCGATGTATGGTCATAACTGTCAACGAAATCAACAGCGTCCTTATCGATACCCTCAAAAATCGTTTCGCAGAATTTATCGAGCTTGCATTCCGTATAACGTGACGCAGCGTAAGGCAGGTCGGAATACTGCTTGCCGAATGTTCCCTTTGACTCAATAAAAGGATGGAGCAGCGATTCACGCGCTGTTGTAAGTCTCACCAGCGTTTCGTAAATCGAAGCGTCGCCGTGAGGGTTGAGGTTCATCGTCGCACCGGATACCTTCGCGCATTTTGTCGTTTGCCCTGTCATAAGACCCATTTTATACATTGTATAAAGGAGTTTTCGATGGGACGGCTTGAAACCGTCGATTTCTGGAATGGCACGTGAGACAATAACGCTCATCGCATACGGCATATAATTTGTTTCGACAACGTCCGATATTTCACCGATTTCAATCGGTGCGGGCGGCAATATTTCTTTTTCGATTTTCTTCTTTGCCATATCGTCACCTTAATAATCCGCCATAGGCAGGAATTTTGCGCCGTACTTTTCGATGTATACTTTGCGCGGCTCGACACGATCGCCCATAAGGATGTCAAACATCTGTATCGTTTTTGCTTCATCTTCCATCTTTATTTGAAGCAACCGACGCGTCGAAGGATGCATTGTTGTCCGCGACATCATGTCGGGGTCGTTTTCGCCGAGACCCTTACTGCGATTTATCTGATATTTGGCATTTCCTATTTTTGCAAGTATCTCGGCTTTTTCTTTTTCGTTATACGCAAAATAGGTCTCATCCTTTGTTTTGATCTCATAGAGAGGTGTTTCTGCGATATAAACTATTCCCTCGCGCACAAGCGACGGCAACAGTTTAAACAGCATTGCAAGAAGCAACGCCCGTATCTGATATCCGTCCTCATCGGCATCGGTACACAGAATTATCTTACTCCAGCGAAGCTTTTCACGATCGTATGTCTGCTGATCCTTCATGCCTTTGCCTTTGATCTCGATACCGCAGCCGATAATTTTCAAAAGGTCGGTTATAATCTCATTTGCAAGTATCTTTTCAAAAGTGGATTTGAGACAATTCAGCGTCTTGCCGCGCACAGGTATTATCGCCTGAAAATCCGAGTCGCGCGCCAGAACACAGCTGCTCAGAGCCGAATCTCCCTCAACGATATACAGCTCCGTCTGAAGCGGATCTCTGCTACGGCAGTTTACGAATTTTTCAACATTGTTGTTTACATCAAGCGTCGTGGTAAGCCTTTTCTTGGTGTTTGTGCGAATACTTTCGCTTTGCTCACGGCTACGTTTGTTTATCAGCACCTGATTTACTATTTTTTCCGCACACTGGGGATTTTCAATAAAATAGATTTCAAGACAACGCTTGAGATAATCCGTCATCGCAGAGGTTATGAATTCATTTTGTATTGCTTTCTTTGTCTGATTCTCATACGATGTACGGGATGAAAAAGAATTCGATATGAAAACAAGGCATTCTTCGATATCGCTGAAAGTGATTTTCGATTCCTTCGCCTTGTATTTTCCGTTGTCCTTCATGTATTTGTCGATCGCATAAAGGAAAGCGGAACGGCACGCCTTTTCCGGGGAGCCTCCGTGCTCAAGATGTGCGGCGTTATGAAAATACTGCATCAGCTTCACATTATTGGAAAAGCAGAATGCAAATTCCATTTTCAATTTGTAGTCTGTCTGGTCCTCACGGTCACGACCCGTCCGCTCAGCGGAATAGAAAACAGGTTCTGTTATATAATCAACACCGACAAGCTCGTTTACATAGTCACGGAGACCGTTTTCATAATAAAATTCTTCCGTTTCAAACGAGCCGTTCTGCTCCTGCCATTTGAGAACGAGCTTGAGACCGCCGTTTACGACTGACTGAAGCTTCATCACATCATGGAAATAGGAACGCGGGATATTGACATCGGTAAAGACCTCGCGGTCCGGCTTCCAGCGCTGCACCGTACCCGTCCTTGTTTTGGCACACGGCTCTTTTTTCAGTTCTCCGACCGGATATCCGGCTTTGAACGCAATGCTGTACTTTGTTCCTTTTGAGTAAGCGGTGACTTCCATGAATTCGGAAGCATATTGAGTTGCGCAGGCGCCTAAACCGTTTAATCCCTGCGACATTTCGTATGCGCCGTTGCTGTCATTATTGTATTTACCGCCGGCATACAGTTCGCAGTAGACCAGTTCCCAGTTATAGCGCTGTTCCTTTTCGTTCCAATCAAGAGGCACACCGCGTCCGAAATCTTCAACCTGGATCGAGCGGTCATTGAAAACGGTGACATTTATCTGTTTGCCGTATCCGGCAATAAACTCGTCCACGGAGTTTGCGAGAATTTCTATGAATGTGTGCTCACATCCCTCAAGACCGTCGGAACCGAATATAACAGCCGGACGCTTTCTGACGCGATCGGCACCCTTAAGTGAAGATATGCTTTGGGAATCGTATTCCTTGCGCTCGTAATTAGCCAATGTACTGCCTCCGTTTTTAACGAAATTATTTGTGATAAGCTCTGTAAAGTCTCCTGACTCCTTCAACGATCTGTTCATCAGACGGTGTTGAATAATTCAGTCTGAATGAATGACATTCGCCGGGCGTCGGCATAAAGGTTTTACCGTCAACGACAGCAACCTTTTCTGAAATTGCTTTCCTGAAGAATTCCGATGAATCCATGCCGCTTTTCATAGTTCCCCAAAGGAAAAGTCCGCCCTGCGGATGAGTGAAATCGATCTCTCCGTCAAATGTTTTTTCAAGCTCGTCAAGCATCAGATGAGCTTTGTTTCTGTAAAGCTGACGTATGAATGCGATATGCTCGTCGAGTCCGTAGCGTTCTATGAAACGCGCCGCGAGGATCTGAAAGAATATGTTTGTGTGAACGTCGTTGACCTGTTTGACAACAACGACTTTTTGTATGATGTCTTTATTGCCGCAAATAAAACCCATACGCATGCCGGCGGAAAGCACCTTTGAAAACGAAGAACAATAGATAACTCTGTCCTCCGTATCAAGACTCTTCAGCGTCGGAATGTCCTCGCCTTCAAACCTCAGCTCGCCATACGGATTGTCTTCAAGGATCACCTTATCGTATTTGTTCGCAAGCTCAATGACACGTTTCCTCTTTTCAAGCGACATTGTTGTGCCGGAAGGATTCTGAAATGTAGGGATAAGATATATCAGTTTGCAGTAAGGATTCTCAATTATCGCTTTTTCAAGCTTTTCGACATTGATACCGTCTTTTTCATTTTCGACCCCTACAAGGCGTGTATTGTACGCACGGAAAGCGTTGAGCGCACCGATAAACGACGGATCCTCAGTAATTACCACATCGTGCTCGTTGCAAAGCACCTTGGCGGTAAGGTCAATCCCCTGCTGTCCACCCGTTGTAATTATAAGCTCATCGTCGGGATAATTTATTCCGAACTTAGAAGCCAGTCGCTTTTTTACCAGCTCGCGGAGCGGAGTATACCCCTCGGTAACACTGTACTGAAATGCATTGACATAGTCGTTTTGAAAGATATCCTGCGAAATGAGTGACATCTTTTCAACCGGAAAAGACTGCGGAGACGGATTCCCCGCCGCAAACGATATCATTTCGGGATCTGTCAGTGATTTGAATATTTCTCTTATTGCCGAAGGGGCAAGGTCTTTTGTTTTGTCCGAAAAAACCGGGTTCATAAATATATAATCCTCCAACGGAAATATTTCCTGTTAATCATTGCATACATCAATTGCGTGACATTATATTCTGACAGTATATTGTACCATATTTTTTCTCGTTTTTCAACAAAAATTTTTTGAGAAAAATGCTTTACAGACAAGAAAATTTAGTGTATAATATCATGATGAAATGAAACAGGAGGATCAATACATATGGCAAAAGTACTTGTCGAGACTTCCGCACGTCACGTACATGTGACCGAAGAAGCTCTTGCCACGCTTTTCGGCGAAGGACATGCCCTCACCGTCAAAAAATATCTTTCCCAGCCCGGTCAGTTTGCAAGCGAGGAAAAGGTCGAAGTTGTTGGACCAAAGAGTTCGATAAAGAACGTTTCGATTCTCGGACCCGTGCGTAAGGCAAATCAGGTTGAGCTTTCTCTCACCGACGCACGTACCATCGGCGTCAAAGCACCCGTTCGCGAAAGCGGCGATATCGCAGGCAGTGCACCCTGCAAGCTCGTCGGTCCCTGCGGTGAAATTGAGCTTACCGAAGGTTGCATCGCTGCAAAGAGACACATCCATCTCACTCCCAAGGACGCCGAAGAATTCGGTGTTTCGGACAAGCAGATCGTCAGCGTAAAGCTTGACACGGCACGTCCTTTGATTTTCGGCGACGTTGTTGTCAGAGTCAGCGAAAAATTCAGTGCCGCAATGCACATCGATACCGACGAATCAAACGCCGCCTGCGCTTCCGGCGAGGTATACGGCGAAATCATCAAATGATAAATTAACATATATCGAAAGGACAACATTATGATTAACTACTCCCACGAAGTTGAAAGTATGTGTACGGTCGCAAAAGGACCGAAGCACGGACCTGCTCCCATACCTGAAGAAGGTAAGTGGGTAAAAGCGTATCAGATCAGCGATATCTCCGGTCTTTCACACGGCATCGGCTGGTGCGCTCCTCAGCAGGGTGCCTGCAAGCTTACTCTCAATGTAAAGAACGGTATCATCGAAGAAGCACTTGTCGAAACCATCGGTTGCTCCGGCATGACCCATTCCGCTGCTATGGCTGCCGAAATCCTTCAGGGCAAGACCATACTTGAAGCTCTCAATACCGACCTTGTCTGTGACGCAATCAACGTCGCAATGCGCGAAATCTTCAAACAGCTCGTTTACGGCAGAACCCAGACTGCCTTCTCCGACAACGGTCTCCCTGTAGGTGCATCCCTCGAAGACCTCGGTAAGGGTCTCCGTTCTCAGGTCGGCACAATGTTTGCCACCAACAAGAAGGGCGTACGTTACCTCGAAATGGCTGAGGGCTATGTTCTCTCCATCGGTCTTGATGCAAACGGCGAAGTCATCGGCTACAAATTCGTTCATCTCGGAAAGATGATGGAAGCCATCCGTAACGGCGTAGCTCCCGCGGAGGCTTATGAAAAGAACATCAAGTCCTACGGCAGATACGATGAAGCTGTCAAGTATATCGACCCCAGAAAGGAATAAGAGGAGGCTACTACAATGGTTAAGTTCGAAGGTTACGAAAGAAGAATTGACAAAATTAACGAATTCCTCAAGGCGAACGGCATTGCTTCTCTTGAAGAATGTAAGGATCTCTGCCTTTCCAAGGGCATCGACGTTGACACGATCGTAAAGAGCATCCAGCCCATTGCGTTCGACAATGCTTCATGGGCATATACACTCGGTGCGGCTCTCGCGCTGAAGAAAGGCTGCAAAACCGCAGCTGAAGCTGCAGAAACCATCGGCGCCGGTCTTCAGGCTTTCACCGTTCCCGGCTCCGTCGCCGAAAACCGCAAGGTCGGTCTCGGACACGGCAACCTCGCAGCAATGCTTCTCCGCGATGATACAAAGTGCTTCTGCTTCCTCGCAGGTCACGAATCCTTCGCAGCTGCCGAAGGTGCTATCGGCATCGCAAGAACCGCAAATAAAGTAAGAAAGACTCCGCTCCGTGTTATCCTCAACGGTCTCGGCAAAGATGCGGCTTTCATCATCTCCCGTATCAACGGCTTCACCTATGTTGAAACCGATTACGATTTCTACACCAACAAACTCAACGTCGTGAGAGAAGTTCCTTACTCCGCCGGCGAAAAGGCAAAGATCAAGGTTTACGGCGCCAACGACGTTCTCGAAGGCGTTGCAATCATGAAGCATGAGGATGTTGACGTTTCTATCACCGGCAACTCCACCAACCCCACCCGTTTCCAGCACCTCGTTGCAGGTACTTATAAGAAGGAATGCTACGAAACCGGCAAGAAGTATTTCTCTGTTGCATCCGGCGGCGGCACAGGCAGAACGCTCCACCCCGACAACATGGCAGCAGGTCCCGCTTCTTACGGTCTGACCGACAGCATGGGTCGTATGCACGGCGATGCTCAGTTTGCAGGTTCATCTTCCGTTCCCGCACACGTCGAAATGATGGGTCTGATCGGTGCCGGCAACAACCCGATGGTCGGCATGACCGTTGCTGTTGCAGTCGCTGTCCAGGAAGCAATGAACAAGTAATTTTTAATTTCATAACGTCAAAATTCAAGGAGGTCGGATTTCCGGCCTCCTTGGTTTTTACAATATAAATTCAGTCAATCTGCATTATCGTTTTCAACCGGTACATAAGTATTGTAGGAATAATCGGATTCGATGCTCCTGCGACACATTGCTTCATATACCTTGTCGCGAAGCATTGCCTGATTTTCGCGTGTTTTTTTTGACGGATCTGCGAAAAACGGACCGTCTATATAAACAACGGTACGCGGCAAAGATGTGAGGAATCGTTTGTGATAGGTCACTGTGAACGCAAAAACAGGCTTACACGTCTCCGCCGGATAGCGGAATGATGTATCAAGAAACGGTCTGATTTGAGTGAAATACGGCCATATATGCGCTTCGGGATATATCGCGATACAGTTATGCTCCGCTCTTTTAAGCAACGATGAATGGAAATTTCTCACCCCCGCAACATCGCTCGGAACGGGAAAACCGCCGAGCGATTTGACAAGATGTCTGACAATCGGGATAGAAACCGCTTCGGGCGCAGCAAGTATATACGCCTTGCGCGGAAAGGCTATGAGATGCGGAGTGAAAGCATCTCCGGCAGCACGTGTATGATTGCCGTAAATATAGAAGCCGTTTATGAGATACGGTTGCAGAACTTTACGGTTGACGATTTTTTCACAGTATACGACCTTCTGAAAAATATACGCAATCGGAGTTGCCACAAAATGATGCAGCATAAAATCAGCTGTTCTCCGAAGCGGATCCTTTGATATATACTGATAGTCGCGCGGCAGCTTCTTGCGTTTGATTCCGTTGTCGGCGAAATCGTCATTCATCATATCGCTATAATAAATAGTTCTTTTCATTTATTCCTCACAGCGTCTGTCAGCATTGCTTCCATTTTCTCCATGCATTCACGCTGTGAAAAGCTGCGACGTGTGGCATCGTATTCCTTTGAGCGCTCCGCTTTTTCCTCGGGATGCTCGAACCAGTAATCGATTTTTGACGCAAGATCCTCAATATCGTACTGCTCGTACAGCGAATTGTCGCCTATTGCGAAAAATCTTGTGGCACTGCGCGGAGAATTGCATATTACCGGAACCGCGCCGCAGCATATCGCTTCCATACAGGCAATGGCTTCAATTTCTATAATCGCCGTATGAACATACAAATCAGCGTTCTGGAGAGTTTTCACCATTTGGTCACGGCTGAAAAAAGCAAAGGTCGCGTCAATATCGAAACGATTTGCAAGCGCTTTAAGGTAACTGCCTCGTGGACCGTCACCCGCAAGAATCACGCGTATTTCGTCCTTGTGCTTTGATATGGCGACCGCCTTGAGAAGCTGTTGCTGTGCCTTTTCCCGGCTGTACCGACCCGAACACACAATCGTAAATTTATCATTATGCGGTGGCTGAGACGGGGGCACAAACGAATCGTTGACGCCGTTGGATATGACATAAGCATTTGTCTTGTGCCCTACCGCACGCTCGAAAATGCGGCGAATCATCTCGGTGGGATAATGGACGCAATCACAGTACTGATAAACAAGTTTGTAAAACGCCTCATAGGTCGCATTGTTGGCAAGCGAAAAATCCATCAACCCGAAGTGAGCCGTCACGTTTTCCGCCTGGCAATGGAAACTCGCCGTAACGGGCTTGTCCATTTCCTTTGCAATTTTAACCGCCGCAACCGAGAGCGGCAACGGAACAAGAAGATGTACGACATCGGCATCCCTGATCGCGTCGGCAAGAAGCTGTTTGTCCGGTTTTGCGAGAACAACATCGTTTAGACGGAGCGCCCAGTTGAGCATAAACGTCAGATCGAGTGACGGTACGGAAACAAAACCCTCTTCATCGGGCGCGTCGGGTGCGACGACCGTGACATTGTGACCCTTGCTCTTCAGATGACGTATGAGATTGAACGCGGCAAGGCTGGTGCCGTTGTTGGCTTCGCCGAGTACGTCACAGATAATTGTAATATTCATAGAAGTCCTCACTCTACCGCCTCAGCGGTGTTTTACGTTTATATTATATCATACCTTGCCGGTATAATCAATCCTGCGATGCATGATTTTTTTATTGAAAGTGACCGTTTTTGCATACACAATGCTTGAATTTTATAAAAAAATGTGTTATCATGTGCTTGTAATATAATGTAAAGGACGAATGATATATGGAACTGAACGAAATACTCTCGCGTTGCGACCATACCCTTCTTACACAGACGGCGACATGGGACGACATACGTGCAATCTGCGACGACGGAATGAAATACCGCACCGCTTCGGTGTGCATACCTCCGTGCTTTGTGGGCAAAGCTAAGAATTATGTCGGTGACAGGCTCAAAATATGTACTGTAATAGGCTTCCCCAACGGATATTCCACAACAGCCGTAAAGCTGTATGAAACTGCCGACGCCCTTGCAAACGGAGCTGATGAAATCGATATGGTCATCAACCTCGGCGACCTTCGTTCAGGGAGGGACGAAACAGTTCTCGATGAGATATCCGCGCTGAAGCGTCTCTGTGGTGACCGCGTGCTGAAAGTAATAATCGAAACCTGCCTGCTTACAGATGACGAAAAGCTCAGAATGTGTCGTATAGTGACCGAAGCGGGTGCGGACTATATAAAAACCTCCACAGGTTTTTCAACAGGCGGAGCAACCCGTGAGGACGTACGCCTTATGCGTGAAAACGTTGGCACAAAAGTCCGCGTAAAGGCGGCGGGCGGCATATCCGACCTTGCCGACGCCGAGGATTTTATAGCTCTCGGCGCAGACCGTCTCGGCACAAGCCGTGTCGTAAAAGCCGTAAAAGCGCTTGAAAGCGCAAAAAAATAACGCAATCAACGAAAGGAACACTATTATGCCGATACCAACACCGCACATAACCGCCGCAAAGGACGACTTTGCTAAAACAGTTCTTATGCCCGGCGACCCTCTCCGCTCCGAATATATCGCAAGGAATTTTCTGACCGATGCCCGCCTCGTCAACAATGTACGCGGCATACACGGCTACACAGGCACATACAAGGGCAAACGCGTCAGTGTCATGGCGTCGGGCATGGGACAGCCGTCGATAGGAATATATTCATATGAGCTTTTCAATTTCTATGACGTATCCTCGATAATCCGTGTCGGCTCATGCGGCTCTTTTTCGCCGAAACTTCATGCCCGCGATATTATCATTGCAATGGGTGCCTGCACAAACGGTAACTATGCATCACAGTACCGCCTGCCCGGAACCTTCTGCCCTATTGCCGACTTTGACCTTGTAAAACATGCCGCAGAGGAATGCGAAAAACTCGGTGTGCATTTCATGGTCGGAAACATTCTTTCATCCGATACGTTCTATGACGACGCAAATTCTGGTATGGAATGGGCAAAGATGGGGGTGCTCGGCGTAGAAATGGAGTCGGCTGCTCTGTACTGTAATGCCGCACGCGCTGGGAAAAAGGCACTCTGCATATGCACTGTCAGCGATTCGTTCGTATATCCCGAAGAAAATACAACAGCCGAAGAACGGCAGACTTCATTCACAAAAATGATGGAAGTCGCACTCGAAATTGCCGAATAAAAAGAGGTATTATCATATGAAACGCGTTTTTATAGTCGTACTTGACAGCATGGGCATCGGTCATGCACCGGATGCCGCCGCTTTCGGTGACGAAGGCAGCGACACTCTTGCTTCCATACGAAAGGATCCTCATTTCAATGCGCCGAATCTGGCGAAGCTGGGCTTGTTCCATATTGACATGGTCGGCGGAGCAAACGGTGAAGCAAGCGGAAGCTACGCAAGACTATGTGAAACCTCGATGGGCAAAGACACGACGATAGGTCATTGGGAAATAGCTGGCATCATTTCTCCCGAGCCGCTTCCGACATATCCGGACGGCTTCCCTAAAGATGTTATCGACGAATTTGTCAAAGAAACCGGCAGAGAAGTTCTTTGCAACAAACCCTACTCCGGCACAGAGGTTATCAAAGACTACGGTGAAGAGCATATCAAAACCGGAAAGCTCATCGTTTATACCTCTGCCGACAGCGTTTTTCAGATTGCTGCTCACGAAGATGTCATACCGGTTCATGAACTGTACCGCTACTGTGAAATCGCCCGCAGAATTCTGAACGGCGAACATGGCGTCGGTCGTGTCATAGCCCGCCCTTTCACCGGCGAATATCCTTTCACCCGCACTGCGAACAGACACGACTTTTCTATAACGCCGCCGACCGATACGATGCTCAATTTGCTCATGAAAGCCGGATATGAGACAATTTCCGTAGGTAAAATATATGATATCTTCAACGGCTCCGGGCTTTCCGAATCCAACCGTACAGTCAGCAACATGGATGGCATGGACAAAACGATAGCTTTTGCCGACCGCGATTTCGAAGGTCTTTGTTTCGTCAATCTCGTCGAATTTGACAGCGTATACGGACACCGCAACAACGTTCCCGGATATGCCGCTGCGGTTTCGGAATTTGACGTACGCCTCGGCGAACTTCTTAACAGACTGCGTGACGACGATATACTCATCATAACTGCCGACCATGGCTGTGACCCCGCGACCCCTTCAACCGACCATTCGCGTGAATGCATACCGATGCTGATTTACGGAAAACACGTCAAACCCGGCGTTAACCTCGGCACACGTGCGACATTCGCAGATATCGGAGCAACTGTACTTGACATTTTCGGCGTAAACAAAGAGCGTACAGCGGGAACATCCTTCTGGAACGAGGTAAAGCAATGACAGATTACGAAGCATTGATGAATCTTGCCGCCAAGGCACGTGAAAACGCATATACTCCGTATTCTCATTTCCGGGTAGGAGCCGCGCTGCTTGCTTCGTCAGGTAAGATATATACCGGATGTAATATTGAAAATGCCTCGTATTCACCGACAAACTGCGCTGAGCGCACCGCTTTTTTCAAAGCGGTAAGTGAAGGCGAGCGCAGCTTTGTCGCAATTGCGATTGTCGGCGGTCCGGAAAACACAGTTTCCGGACTATGCACCCCGTGCGGAGTATGTCGGCAGGTCATGGCGGAGTTCTGCGATAAGAACTTTGAAGTAATACTCGGCACTCCGGAAAAGCACAATGTATATAGACTTGATGAAATAATTCCTCTTGCGTTCACGAAATCCGAACTTTCGCATTGTTGATTTGCACAAACAGCATACCGTTTTTTCGTGAAAATACAACAAACTTTTCATTTCCCCTTGACATCATACCTTTGACGTGATAGAATAAACAATGGTATAGGACATATACCGAAAATCAATAACAGAGGAGTCAACCTCTCATAAAAAACAGGAGTCGCATCATGAAAAAGCTAATCAGCATCGCGTTGTGCGCAGTCATGCTTCTCGGCGTCTTTTGCGCCATGGCAGCCTGTAGCAAAGAATCCTATGAGATCGCTGTTGTTACTGATGTAGGACAGATCAACGACAAGGGATTCAACCAGGGAACTTGGGAAGGCGCTGAAGCCTACGCCAAGAAAAACAACATCTCCGTCAAGTATTATCAGCCCGCAAACGGCTCGGACGCAAACGATAATGACCGTATTGCCGCAATGAGACAGGCAATTAACAACGGCGCAAAGGTTATCGTAACTCCCGGTTTCCTTCAGGCAACCGCTCTCCGTACCGTCGCAGCAGAACACCCCGAAGTAAAATTCGTGTTCGTTGACGGCTGGACAATCACCGATAAGGTTGATGAAACCGGTAAAGAAGTCGGTACTCCTTTCGCAAACATCACCGCAATTGTTTATAAAGAGCAGGAATCCGGTTACCTTGCAGGCTATGCCGTTGTCAAGGAAGGCTATGAAAAGCTGGGCTTCACTGCCGGCGGCGGCGGAACCAACCCTGCCTGCAACCGTTTCGGATATGGCTTCGTTCAGGGCGCAAACGCTGCAGCTGCTGAACTCGGCAAAACCGTAACAATCAAGTACAGCTACAAATTCGGCGACAATTTCTCGGCTAGTCCCGAGCTTCAGGCGCAGATCGCATCCTGGTATGCAGCAGGCACCGAAGTCGTATTCGCCTGCGGCGGTTCTATGTTCGACTCCGTAAAGAGCGCAGCTGCCGAATACAAGGATAGGAACGTCAAGATAGTCGGCGTTGATACCGACCAGTCCGGCGAATCCGAACAGGTCATCACCAGCGCAGTCAAGGAACTCGCAATCTCCGTTGATATCGTACTTACTCAGTTCTACGGCGGCGAATGGGATTCCAAACTTGCAGGTAAGACACAGAACCTCGGCGCAGCCGAAAACGCAACCGGTCTTCCCACCGCAACCTGGAGACTCACAAACTTCACCGTCGAACAGTACAAAGAAGTTTTCGAGAAAATCAAGAACGGCACGATCGTTCCCGATGCAAATACTCCCGGCAATGCTAACGAAAACGGCGACTGGCTCAAGGCAAACCTTACCAACGTCGTTATCGATTTTGAAAAATAATCTTGCCGCAGGCGCATAACCACTGATGCCGCAAAGCGGCACACGTCGCGCCGAATATGCAGACATATCGCGTGGGCGGCAGAAGAAATTTCCTTCTGCCGCCCACTTATTTTTACGTGCATGTTCGCCCGCACCGACAATGGTCGATGCAGACGAATATGCGTGAAAAACAAATTATGACGGAGACAACCGAAATGGAAGACAAGAACCAATACACCGCTTCCCCGTATGTCATCGAAATGCGCGGAATAACAAAACGCTTTCCCGGAATCGTCGCAAACGACAACGTCAATCTGCAACTGAAGCGCGGTGAAATACACGCGTTGCTCGGTGAAAACGGCGCAGGTAAATCAACGCTCATGAGCATACTGTTCGGACTTTATCAGCCCGATGAAGGAGAAATCCTCAAAGACGGAAAGAAGGTCACGATAAACGACCCGAACGACGCAAATGCTCTCGGTATCGGCATGGTGCACCAGCATTTCAAGCTTGTTGAGGTCTTTACGGTGCTCGACAATATAATTCTCGGTGTCGAACCAAACAGGCTTGGTTTCGTCGAACATAAGACCGCACGAAAGCGTGTAGTTGAGCTGTCTGAAAAATACCATCTGAACGTTGACCCGGATGCACTCGTCGAAGATATAACCGTCGGAATGCAGCAGCGTACCGAAATTCTGAAAATGCTTTACCGCGACAACGATATTCTGATTTTCGACGAACCTACTGCTGTACTCACTCCTCAGGAAATAGAAGAACTTATGGAGATAATGCGCGGACTCGCCGCCGAAGGTAAATCCATACTTTTCATAACTCATAAGCTGAACGAAATCGTCGAGGTTGCCGACCGCTGCACGGTTCTTCGCAAAGGTAAATATATAAGCACCGTCAATGTTGCCGATACAACCAAAGAAGAGCTGGCAAATATGATGGTCGGACGCGAAGTGAAGTTCAAGGTTGACAAAGCCGATGCAAAACCGGGAAAAGAGGTTCTGCGTGTCGATAACCTTTCCGTCAGAAGCAAGCTGCATAAAAAAGATGCCGTGCACAATGTCAGCTTTTCGGTTCGCAGTGGCGAAATCGTGTGTATTGCCGGCATCGACGGCAACGGCCAAACTGAACTCGTTCATGCTCTGACGGGGCTTGAAAAGCCGGAACATGGCAGTATATACGTTTCCGGCGACAATGTTACTCATAAAAGCATACGCTATCGCAACACGCACGGCATGAGCCATATTCCTGAAGACCGACATAAACACGGTCTTGTTCTTGACTATTCACTTGAAGAAAATATCATCCTTCAGCGCTATTTTGAACCCGAATTCCAATCACACGGCTTCATACGTTTTTCCGAAATCCGTGCCTACACCGATAAGCTCATCCACAGCTATGACGTTCGGTCCGGTCAGGGTGCGACGACAAAAGCGCGCAGCATGTCGGGCGGTAACCAGCAAAAGGCAATAGCCGCACGTGAGCTTGACAGACAGCATGATCTGCTTATCGCCGTACAGCCGACGCGCGGACTTGATGTCGGCGCGATAGAGTTTATACACAAACAAATTGTTATGTCCCGCGACAACGGCGCAGCCGTCCTGCTCGTTTCGCTTGAGCTTGACGAAGTCATGAATGTCTCCGATCGCATTCTTGTAATGTATGAAGGCGAAATTGTCGGAGAGCTTGACCCGAAGAATACCACCGTTCAGGAACTCGGTCTTTATATGTCCGGTGCAAAACGTAATACGGAAAAGGAGGCAAGCAGCAAATGACAAACAATATAACGCCGAAGCTAAATAAAAAAACAGGCAGATTGGAATCGAATAAAGGAGAATCCTTACGTTCAATACTTTCTTCACTGATGTGCATAGCGTGCGGCATACTCTTATGCGAACTGATTTTGATAATCCTCGCCGCATTTTCTCCCGACATTCCTTTTTCGGATGCCATGACGGGATTTGCGATAATCCTGGGCGGTCCCTTCGCAAGCGGCAGCGCTTCAAACATTCTCTTCAACTTCGGCGATATGCTTCTTGAATCAACGCCGATATTGCTGACAGGCTTGTCGGTAGCCGTAGCGCAAAAAACAGGGCTTTTCAACATAGGCGCTCCGGGGCAGTATCTCATGGGCGCGATGTGTTCCCTACTCGTTGCTCTTGCAATACCGACGACAGACACATCGGCATTTTGGGTGTGGCTTCTTGCACTTCTTGCCGGAATCGCCGGAGGAATGTTGTGGGGAGCGCTTCCCGGACTTTTTAAAGCCTTTTTCGGCGTCAACGAAGTAATTGTCTGCATTATGTCAAACTGGATCGCCGCAAACATCGTAAGCTGGGTATTCAGCATTACGGGTGAGCAGTTCATCAATATTGCCGAAACCAAAACACGCTTCATTCGCCCTACGTCTTCAAACGGCGTCATGACCCCCCGTCTCGGGCTTGACAAGCTCTTCCCCGGCTCAAATATCGATATAAGCATTTTCATCGCTATCGCAATTGCAATCGGTGTATACATACTCATGAGCAAAACGACTCTCGGTTATGAGCTCAAAGCTTGCGGCTACAACAAAAACGCCGCAAAATACGCCGGTATGAACGAAAAACGCAATATAATGCTTTCAATGATGATCGCCGGCGGACTTGCAGGAGCCGGTGCCGCTTTATGGTATCTGAACGGAAAGAACGACTTCATGTGGAATACATATGGTGCACTTCCCAACGACGGTTTCAACGGCATCCCCGTCGCTCTCCTTGCAAGCAACAACCCAATAGGCGTAATATTCAGCTCAATTTTCCTACGCTATATCGGCAAGGGCGGCTTCAATCTCGCGGGCTACACAGCTTTTAACGAATATGTCTCCAGCCTTATAATTGCACTGCTCATCTACTTTGCGGGCTTTGCGAAATTTTTCCGCGACCTGCTTGTCAGCGCGAAAAAGAAAAAAGCCGAAAAGAATAACAACGGAGGCGATAACAAATGACCTTCCTGCTTCAGAAAACACTTGTATTTTCAATCCCACTGCTTATAGTTGCACTCGCCGGGGTATTTGCCGAGCGCAGCGGTATAATCAATATTGCTCTTGACGGTATAATGATCTTCGGTTCGTTTATCGGCGCACTGACTGTATACATATTCCAGGAAAACGGAATACTTACCGATAACAGGCAACTCATGTTTGTGATAGCGATGCTGGCAGCGGCAATCGCCGGTGCACTGTTTTCACTTCTGCTATCTTTCTCGGCGATAAAGCTGAAAGCTGATCAGACAATCGGAGGCACGGCACTCAATATGCTAGCTCCTGCCGTTTCACTGTTCATCATCAAAATATTCTTTATGCAGGACAAGCTTGTCATGCCGCAAGATATTGACTTTGTTATCCTCAGAGGTGACAACGCCGATGACGGCTTTATCACAAAGGTGCTTTTCGACAAGGCGTATATTTCAACTTTCATCGCAATTGCGCTTTTCATAATTCTTTCTGTCATACTTTATAAAACCAAATTCGGANNAAAAAACCAAATTCCACTTCCTCCCCCGCGCGGGGGGCGACCATCCGCAGGCGGCTGACAGTGTGGGTATAAACGTGTACCGCATGCGTTACGCCGGAACGACGATTTCCGGCGCTCTCGCCGGAATGGGCGGTTATATGTATATCGCGACTACCGCCGGCGGCACGTGTGAAGGAACCGTTGCAGGCATGGGATTTCTTGCACTTGCCATAATGATTTTCGGCAACTGGAAACCCGTCGGCATAGCGCTCGGCTCGCTCATGTTCGGTTTTTTGAAGTGCCTCAGTGTCATATACTCTTCTCTTGACGTAAATGGCGACGGAGTTTATGCGCTTGCGGAGCTCGGGCTTCCGATGTATTTTTACAACATAATCCCCTACGCAACGGTACTGATCGTGCTTGCCTTCTCGGCGGGCAAATCGCGTGCCCCAAAGGCAGAAGGCATTCCCTATGACAAGGGTCAGAGATAAAGGAACACTTCCATGAGAATGTACGACATCATACACAAAAAACGCGATGGTGAAGCGTTGACGGAAGCCGAAATACGTAACTTTGTCGAAGGCTATACATCAGGCGATATACCAGACTATCAGGCGGCAGCACTTTGCATGGCAATATATTTCAGAGGTATGAACGACAAAGAAACTTTGGCTCTGACACTTGCGATACGTGATTCCGGTGATATTCTTCACTTTCCGAATATTCACGGTTTGCGTGTTGACAAGCACTCCACCGGCGGAGTCGGAGACAAAACAAGCCTTGTTATTGCCCCGATTGTTGCATCACTCGGACTGAAAATCGCAAAAATGAGCGGCAGAGGGCTCGGCCATACCGGTGGGACCGTCGACAAACTTGAGTCTTTTGCAGGTCTTAAAACGGATTTTTCAACCGAAGAATTTGAAAGCATTGTAAACCGTACTGGTATTGCAATAGTCGGACAGAGTGCAGAGCTTGCTCCTGCCGACAAAAAGCTCTACGCACTGCGTGATGTTACTGCAACCGTCGACAGTATTCCGCTGATCGCATCGAGCATCATGGGCAAAAAGCTTGCCGCAAATGATGATTGCATCGTTTTGGATGTTAAGACCGGAAGCGGCTCCTTCATGAAAACCAAAGAAGACAGCATCAGACTCGCAAAGACAATGGTTTCGATCGGCAAGGGGGCAGGCAAAAAAGTTCGAGCTCTCATAACCGATATGGATGTCCCGCTCGGAAACGCAATCGGTAACTCAATCGAGGTCATAGAGGCAATCGAAACCCTTCGCGGCGAAGGACCGGAGGACCTGACTCATTTGTGCACTGCTCTCGCTTCGCATATGCTCTCGCTTGCCGGATACGGAACACGCACCGAATGCGAAGCACTTGCCGAAAATGCGATTTCGACCGGTAAAGCGCTGAAAAAACTTGCCGAGATGGTGAAGGCACAGGGCGGCAACCCCGAGTGGGTGTATAACACTCAGCTATTCCCTGCCGCCGCTCATTCCCGCACTGTTTCTGCGCCACGCGACGGCTATATACACCATGTCGATACCGAAGGCTACGGTATGGCAAGTCTTATCCTCGGCGCCGGAAGAAGCAAAAAAGGCGACGAAATTGACCATACCGCCGGCATACATCTCTCCAGAAAAACAGGTGACCCCGTAAAAGCGGGTGAAATCGTTGCGACACTGTATTCAAACCGTGCGGAAACACTGAGCGAAGCCGCACGTAAGCTTCTCGACTCAACATTCATCACTGACGATAAGCCTGAAATTGATCCGCTCATACTTGATATTGTTGAATAAAAGGAGCAAGCGGTGGCAAAGCTGTATTTCAAATACGGTGCAATGGGCTGTTCAAAAACGGCACAGGCACTGATTACAAAATTCAATTATGAGGAACGTGGCATGAAGGTCATGTTCATCAAACCGGCAGTTGATACCCGCGACGGCGCTGATGTTGCGCGTTCTCGCATCGGTTTGGAAGCACCTGTAATCAGTATCCCACAGGATACCGATATATATAATCTTTATCAATCCGAGCACTCGGACTGCCAGGTCATAATCGTTGACGAATGCCAGTTTCTCACACCGGAGCAAGTTGATCAGCTCGGAAAGATCGTCATTGATCTTGACATACCTGTCCTGTGCTTCGGGCTGAGAACCGATTTTCTGACCCATCTTTTCCCCGGAAGCAGACGGCTGTTCGAAATCGCCGAATCAATCACCGAAATCAAATCAATCTGCCGGTGCGGCTCAAAAGCAAGCGTAAACGCCCGCATTGACGACAACGGAAATGTAATGTTTGACGGCGACCAGATATGCTTAGGAGGTAACGATCGCTACGTTCCGATGTGCCGCAAATGTTGGGAAAAGCACCGTAAGGCTCAGAAAAACGTTGGGGATAAAAGCTTATGAAACGACTCATGATAGGTCTCTGCGGCGGAACAGGAAGCGGAAAAACAACTCTCGCAAGAAAGATTTATAACAGCCTCGGTAGCGAAAATGCTGTTCTGATCGGTATGGATAGCTATTACAAAGCAAATTGGGACATACCGTATGAACAACGTATCAAAACCAATTACGATCACCCTAACGCTTTCGATACCGAGCTTATGGTGCATCATCTAAAAGACCTGAAGGAAGGCAAAAGCATACTTTGTCCGGTGTATGACTTCACGCAGCATCAACGCCGGCGTAACGAATATACGCGCGTCGAAAGCAAATCGATAATAATAATTGAGGGAATTCTTCTTTTGGAAAGCCTTGCTCTCCGCAGCCTGCTTGATGTAAAAATATTTGTAGACACCGATGCCGATGTACGCATACTTCGTCGTATTACGCGCGATGTCCATGAGCGCGGCAGAAGCCTCGAATCGGTAATAACGCAGTATCTAACGACTGTAAAACCAATGCATGAGCAATTCATTGAGCCATACCGCCGAACCGCAGACATAATCGTTCCCGAGGGCGGACATAACACTGTCGCATTTGATATGATCCAGAACGCAATACTGCGTAAAATGACGGAATAATAACCATTATTGCGATTATGATTTAGCATACAATTTCAGCAAATAAGAACAGCGTTTCGACAACCACAATGCCGAAACGCTGTTTTATTCTGTATAGGGTAAATACCGCAGCCCTTATCTGATAAAAACAAGAAATCCGAACCCCTGACCGATCGGTCTAAGGTTCGGATTATCGTGCATTGGTGGAGGCGAGGGGAATCGAACCCCTGTCCGAAAGCCTATTCACGAGACCTTCTCCGGGCGCATCCGTTTATTTAAATTCCCTTTCCGTGCCGAGAAACGGCACTCTGCACGGTCAGGTAGCTTCATAAATTCATGATATGCCGCAAAGCTTAGGCACATTCACATTCACTGCTGTGTGACGCCACATCCGAAGCCGCAGTCCTCTTCGGCGTGACGACTGCCCTTAGGCAGCAGCTAAATTTTCGTTAGCGTTTAATTTTAAGTTTACGTTTTTTATAGAAGCCACGCTCTTCTGCCCGCTTATCCGGCTGCAAAGCCCCCGTCGAAACCTTTACGCCCCCACGGAGAACTGCATTACACAGCTGTACAATCTCACAGGCAATCACATTGCCTGTGTTTATATTTTATCACAATTGAAACGAATTTTCAACTGTTTCCGTAATTTTTTCAGTGTCTGCCCGAAATCTCGCGCTCTATATCGCGATTTGCAGTCTTCACTGCTTCGGCTTCACGTTTGTCATAAAGCTTTTTGCCTTTGCAGAGTCCAAGCTCACATTTCACCCACTTACCCGAAAAATACAATGAAAGCGGTATCAGAGAATATCCCTGTTTCCCGACAAGTCCGAACAGCTTCATGATTTCACGTTTATGCATAAGAAGTCGACGCTCACGATAAGGCTCACGGTTGAAAATGTTGCCCTTTTCATACGGACTGATGTGCATGCCTATAACTCGCAGTTCACCGTTATCAATGCGCGCAAAGCAGTCTTTCATATTAACCTGCCCCTGACGGAGTGATTTTACCTCAGTGCCGCAAAGCTCAACGCCGGTTTCGAAGGTATCTTCAACAAAATAATCGTGATATGCTTTTCTGTTTGTCGCAATAATACGTTTGTTATCAGGCATTATTCCCTCCCGCAAATGTAAGCTCGGCAGTATAGCACTGCTTTCCTCCGGTAACGTTCTCCGCTGCCGACAGGTAAACGCCATCGCAAAATTTACATGTAACATGAAGCTCATCGCCATAGCACGCTTCGCCGTTAAAATTAATACAACATCTGTCAATCCGCTTGTCGGGAATCGGAAGCGGCAGATTGTCTATCATTATATCGGCATACACTGTGTTATTCAAATGACGATTTTCGTCAAGTTCAGTATATCTGACCCTGTGAACCGCATATTCGGTTGTATCCGGAAGCTCAATGCGCCGCTTGACTTCAATAGGAGCTTCAAGCATATGCTCTTCGGGAAACGGAACCGGAATTGCAGCCGGTCTCAGAACATGGCGTGACTCAAAATTCATAAGAACCCAGTCTGTTACCGCAGTCATTACGATTTCTTCTCCCTTGGTTGCAACGAATCGCCTTACAAATGCAACACCCTGAATGGAATGGCTGCATGTCGAAAGCTCGATTTCATCGCCGTCATATATGTCACCGTGAAACTCCAATGCCAGTTTTGTAATGACAAAAACCATATTATGAGAACGTAAAAGCTCGTATGTAGCACCGCAAGCATCGCTGTCTTCACGTGCCAGCTCCTGCATATATCTCAAAATCGAGGACAGCTTTATTCTTCCGTTTTCAAACACATCGTAATTGGTTATTTTGATTTTTGATTTTTGCATCTGATTATTTTTCCCGTTTTCTTTTTACCTCGGCAAGAGGGTTGCTTGACATTGCTTCTGCCAGTTTTTCATTCGAAACATGAGTATATATCTGCGTTGTATTAAGCTGCTCATGACCGAGAATGTCCTTAAGTGTCATGACATCAACATCGCCATAGTTATACATCAATGTTGCGGCAGTGTGTCTCAGTTTGTGTGTAGAATAGCCCTTGCCGTCAAGTCCGGCAAGTGACAGATGTCGCTTGACTATCCATTGAACGGTTTTGTCAGAAATACGATGGTTGCGCCCGCTGAGGAATAGTGCATTTTTTGAATCATCTGCGATAGATCTGCCTCGTTCGTGAGCCTTTTGCTCACGTACCGCAAGGTAGTCATTAAGCGCCGCGCGGCAGGCAGAGTTCAAATATATCACTCTCTGCTTTGCGCCTTTTCCCGTCACCACAAGGCTTGTCATATTATCGTTGAAATCTGTTAGGTTTATTCCGACAAGCTCCGAAAGGCGCATTCCGCAATTAAGGAAAAACGTAAGAATGCAGTAATCGCGTTCGTACGTATCACTGCTCTTGTCAACTGCGGCAAGCAGTTTTTTGGATTCGTCAAGCGAAAGGAATTTCGGAAGCATTTTCGGTTTCTTCGGCGATTCCACATCTGCGACCGGATTTATCTTCACGATGTGACTTTTCGCGGTATGATATTTATAAAACGCCTTTATCGCCGAAAGGCGCCGCGCGCGTGAATTCGGTTTATTTCCCCTCAGATTGGTGAGATACAGAAGATATGAATACACTTCGTCCGGGCGGACGCTGTTTATAAATTCCTCATCCACCCCTTCAATGGAAATGCTCTCAAGCTCTTTGATTTTACCCGTACGGCTTGCAATGATAAAGCGGAAGAACAATATCAAATCAAGTTCATACTCAAGCACCGTATTCTGTGAGCAATTCTGGAGTGCGGATTTGTATGAGAGGAATTGCAGAAGTACGGTCGGGTTATTATCCTGCATAATTACTGATGTGTCCTTGCCAATCCGTCTCTGAAGCATTCGATTGTGTCGGTAAGTTCAGGGTCGATACGAAGGTTATTGATTATATACGTATTGCCGTCAATGCTTGCGTAGTCATTTACGCAGAACCATACGGCACCTTTTATCTTCTTGGCGAATTCATAGCCGGGTTTGTCGCTCTTTTCAAAGCAATCAAACATTTCCTTTACCCACTTTGCCTGAAGCTTCGCATTACGGCGAAGTACAGTGTTTTTATAACCGCCAATACCCCAGTCATAGAGGCGTTCACCGCCGGAACCGCAGGCAAACTCGGATATAATCCACGGGAATGCATCGTAATAAGGGTCAAAGGTATTATATTCATAGCCGTACATATCCTTGAACGATTCAACCGTTGTACCGTTACCCATTTCGTAGTAAGTCAGACCGAGAGCCTGAACGCACTTTTCATCGGGCATATAGCAAAGTGCTTCACCCCAACTGCTGTACGGAGTGGATTTTGCTATGGGGTTGAAAATCCATATGCAATTATCAACGCCTTCTTCAAGGAAAATGTTATAGAGCCGTTCCCATGCCATTACGAATATATCGGGGTCGCAGAGTGTTATCATGCCGCAATAGCTGGTCCAGTCGGTATTCATCTCATTACAGAGGCGGAAAAGCACAGGTTTGCCATATGCTTTTACATCCTGCGCCAGTTTACGGAAATGCCTGTCGTAATTACCGCGGATTATATTGAACATTGGCGAAAAGCCGTCAAGGTTGCCGTTGTTCAGTGTTGTGAACTGGTACGTGAACTGAAGCACAGGCTTTCCGTTAAAACCGTTGCCGCCTGCATACGTATTTGCGAGAGTCATAGGAAAATAATGAAGCTCATTGCCCCAACCGATATGCATGTATGTGGGCATGATATCGAAATCATAGTTCATTGCAGTGCTGAGACGCTCGGTTTCCGCCTCAAGAATAGCACTCTCAGATTTGATGCTTGAGGATTTTTCACTGGGCATTGAACGTACAAACATACCCCAATCGCAGGTATTCTGATTGCAAAGCTTTTCAAAATATGCTTTCGTTTCGTCGTTCCAATATTCGGGGACGGTAAGATTATACTGCCCCTGTGAATTCACAGCCTTGCCCTGCGGCTCAATTTCTTTGAAAGATTTGACGATACGGTCAAATGCGTCTTCAGACTTCTCTGTTGATTTCATGACAAAGAGCCAGAACTTATTATACACACCGTTTTCACGGACGATTGCGATATTGTAATACGGGCGCTCGATCTGCTTTGAAAGGCGGATGAACATATCATAGAACATGACAGTATATCCGGGAAGGAAATCCTCATAAGTAGCAGCCTTTCGTGTGCGGTTTATACTGTTCGCAGCAAGGAAGTCGGCATTATCGATAAAGCGGTTGAGCCATTCGGTGAGATATGTGTTCCAGCCGTTTTCGGTATTACCGTATGGATTTGAGGTTTCTTTGGAAAGCGTCAGGATGCTGTTCTCATTTTTATACTGAACGCGAAGCTCAGCCAGTTTAAGATTCGTTTCGATCTCTGCACCGGGGAACGAAAGCATATATCCGTCAGCATAGTTTATAATGCGTGTGTTTTCCTTACCGCCAAAGACATACTTAACGTCGCCGGAAGCAGGTTCCGTGTCAAGATCAGTGGTTACCTCGCCTTTGTTATACACGGTGAGATTATAGACATCATCCGCACCGTTTATGCCTGCGTCGGCATCGGCAAAGGAATCCTGCCAGATTTTTTTTGCGTTTTCATCGGGAGTCATAACTACCTCACTGCTTTCATCTTCGACTGGAGTCGAGGCCTCTTCAACCGAAGTATTACTTTCTTCAAAAGACGGTGATCCGCTTTCAGAATCGATGTCATTATTACATGACGTCAATACAAACGATGCGGCAATCAATAAGGATATGATAAGTGAGAGTGCTTTTTTCATATGATTATCCCTTCTCTGAATTGTTGTGGGTCAAGTTTACCCTCACAAGCTATTATATCACACACTTTTTATTTTTTCAATAGCGAAAACACAATTCCGCGGTATACGAAAAGATATAAATAGAAATCGGCAGGTAAAATCCTGCCGATTTTGGTGGACGTTAAGGAACTCGAATCCCTGACCACTCGCACGTCAAGCGAGTGCTCTACCAGCTGAGCTAAACGTCCGTACTCAACGAGTGATATGATACCACATCGCGCTCCGTTTGTCAAGGCTTTTTTTGAACTTTTTTGAGATTTTTATACTTGCAAAATGAATGGCAATATGTTAAAATATCAGACAAGCAAATCTACAAGCAATCCCGGAGGATGTTCAATGAGAATTATTTATAATCCCGACGAAAAAATTGTCAAGGCGATACGCGAAGGCATCCTGAAAAAAGGCGGACATTGTCCATGCAGACGTGAAATGACCGAGGACACAATGTGTATGTGCAAAGAGTTTCGTGAACAGATTGCCGACGAGCAGTTCGAAGGCTTTTGCCATTGCATGCTTTATTACAAGGAAAAATAGCGTGAATTTCGCATAGGTTTCCACATTTTTATCAGACAGCATCATAAAATCGAAGCGAAATTGTCATAAATAGCTATTGACATCCATCGACTAATATACTATAATTGCTTTTGAAAACTGCATAGAAAACAGGGGTGCTGTAAAAGGCTGAGATGGATATTTCCGAACCCTTTTTACCTGATACGGGCAATACCGACGTAGGGAGCTTGAAGCATATATTTGTGATTATAATATTATATTTGATAACCGCAAGATTATGGGAGTTTAACTGCACGGCGCTTTCGTGCAGTTAATTTTTTTCAGGAGGCTTTTATAATGAAAAGCTCATTTCAGACACGTCGTTTAACGACGTCCGCCATGATGATTGCCTTGGCAACGGTTATTGCATTCGTCTGCGGATTAATTTCCTTCCTTAACTTCCCTTTCGGCGGCGGGATCACTATTGCTTCAATGTTGCCAATTGTTCTGATTTCGTATTTCTACGGCATCCGTTGGGGCTTGCTTTCCGGCTTTACCTACAGCATAATTCAGATGCTGCTCGGTTTCAACACGGTATCGGCTCTTTTTACTCCCGAAAGTAACAGCTTCATGGGAATCACCAACGCTGTATTGATATGCCTCATTGACTATGTGCTTGCATATACCGCGCTCGGTCTGGGCGGATTGTTCCGCAAGCAGAAGAACAAAGTCTCCGCTCTTGTGCTCGGCACCATAGTATCTCTGACAGTATGCTACATATTCCACATTATTTCAGGTGCGATTTTCTACGGAGCATGGGCAGATTGGTTCTTCACACAGCCCGTAGTCTACGACTTTATCGGTAAATCGGTTCTTGCCAACTTCTCCGGCACAGGTCTTTCGGTGATTTATTCCATTGTATACAACGGCTGCTACATGATTCCGGAAATAATACTCTCATCGTTCGTAGCTGTTTTCATCGCAAGACTGCCGCAGGTTCACCCTGTTTCAAATACAACGGAAAAAAAGTGAGATTTCCCGGCCCAACGAACTTCAAAATATCCATATTATTAACAAGCACCGCATCATTGATTAAAAGTGATGCGGTGCTTATATATTTATTTTTCAGTCGATGACAAGGTCACCGAAGAATGCGGGACAATGAAAATCCGGTTTTTCAAGGTCGATAGGCGCCCATGAGCCGAAATGCGGTATGTCGGTATCATCGCCGCATTTATAAAAATTACCCTTGAAACGATAACCGTGCGGAAACCCGGAAACGTCAAACAGCTTGGCAATAACATTAAGCGGGTAAAACGCTTCAACAGTCCAACCATTCTCATCCTTTTCGGCATGGACCGTTATCTGCGCCACATCGACAATCTTATCAATCGGTGTTTTATTCTTTCGGTCAACACGAACAGCCGAAAGAAACGCTCCTGCGGAATTCATTTCGAAGTTCATGTAAAGGTCGGTATTATTGTTGAACGACGCAAAAAATTCCATCGCGCTGTCCTTGTAAACAGGGTCATTATAATGAAAGTATGTCGTCCTCGGTGTTGTTTCATTGCAATGCATTCTCAAGGCAAAGCCCTTGCCTTCGACAAGCACGAGCTGAGCATATGCCTCAGGCATATACTCTTTTCCCCATGTATAAGAGGATATATGAGCCTTTTCGACCTTATTCCAGTCGATAGTGTCAGTTACTTTAACTTTATATTCCATAATAATTACCTCCATAGTTCAATGATAGCATAAAAGTGCC
>FR892188.1:0-1626 GCA_000433115.1 Ruminococcus sp. CAG:382 | reverse complement strand
TAAACGGAGGAGCGGCAAAAATCGCTGTATACCCGACACTTTTTGTCGGAAAATGATGATGCAATCTTATTTGATTTCGTGGATATTGACGTAATACTTTGCAGTATCAGCAGCCATTTCCTTCATCTTACGGCTTTCAAAGAACTTGGTAGCAACCTGTTCAAAGAGAGCGTATGAAAGAACATCCTCATCCTTTTCGATATACTGAGCAGCTTTCTTTCTGAGAGAATCAAGCTCAGGCTGGAGCTTATCAGCGGGTCGATAGGTAATCTGCTGTTCATCGCCGATGATCTTCTTGACAAAGGCAGGCTTGATGGGAGCAGGGGTCTTACCGTATTCACCCTTGACGAGACCCTTGAATTCCTTTGTAACGGTCTTGTAGCGTTCGCCCATGATGACATTATAGACAGCCTGTGTTCCGACGATCTGAGAAGTCGGGGTAACAAGCGGCGGATAACCTGCGTCCTCACGAACTCGCGGAACTTCCTCAAGAACTGCATCGAGCTTGTCAAGCATATTTGCCTGTTTAAGCTGAGAAACAAGGTTCGAAAGCATTCCGCCCGGTACCTGATACAGAAGAGCGTTGACGTTGACCTTCATGACCTTGGGGTCCAATAGACCGCTTGCGAGATATTTTTCACGCAGAGTGGTGAAGTACTTGGAGATAACGTCGAGCTTCTTGAGATCGAGCCCGGTATCAAACGGAGTTCCGGCAAAGGTTGCGACCAGCGGCTCTGTAGGCGGCTGAGAAGTGCCCATAGCCATGGGAGATATAGCGGTATCGATGACATCAACACCGGCTTCAACTGCTTTGAGGGCAGTCATTGAAGCGAGACCGGCGGTATAGTGGGTATGGAGCTGAACGGGGATCTTTACCTTGGACTTTATAGCCTTGACAAGGTCATAAGCATCATACGGCTTGAGAAGACCTGCCATATCCTTAATGCAGATAGAGTCAGCACCCATTTCCTCGAGAGTCTTTGCGTAATTTGCAAAATACTCATTGCCGAATACGGGACCTGTTGTATAAGACATTGCCGCCTGAACGTGTCCGCCTTCCTTCTTGGTCGCATCAATCGCGGTCTTAAGGTTTCTGGGATCGTTGAGAGCGTCGAAAATACGGATTATATCAATACCGTTAGCGATGGACTTCTGAACAAAATATTCAACAACATCGTCGGCATAATGACGGTAGCCGAGAATATTCTGACCTCTGAAAAGCATCTGGAGTTTTGTGTTCTTGACGTTTGCACGTATAGTGCGAAGCCTTTCCCACGGATCTTCATTCAGGAAGCGAAGGCAAGCGTCAAATGTAGCACCGCCCCACGCTTCGAGCGAGTAGTAACCGACTTCGTCGAGAGCTTTCAGAATAGGAAGCATCTCGTCGATAGTCATTCTCGTTGCAATCAGTGACTGATGTGAGTCACGAAGAACTGTTTCTGTAATTTTAAGTTTTGCCATTGTTTTTCACTCCTTATTACTGGAAAAGGGCAAGGAATACGCCGGCGGCGACGGCAGAACCGATAACGCCTGCAACGTTCGGACCCATTGCGTGCATGAGCAGGAAGTTGGACGGATCCTCCTTCTGACCGACGACCTGAGAAACACGTGCCGCCATAGGAACGG
>FR892187.1:9335-18508 GCA_000433115.1 Ruminococcus sp. CAG:382 | reverse complement strand
GCAATTTCGTTCTCCAGCGCCTCTACATTATCGACGAGCTTTCTTTCTTTGTTTTCCATTATTTATTTCCTCCTAATTATTTGCCTTGACCTTTTGATGAAGATGTGCGAGCGACAGTGCGAGATTTTCGTATTGCACTGTCACATTTTTCGGAACCTGAAGCCTTACGGTTGAAAAGCTCCATATTGCTTTGATGCCGTTGTTTGTCAGCAACTCTGCTGTCTGCTGAGCGGCTTCGGACGGAACTGCGATGATACCGATTTCGATTTTGTGTTGCCTGCAATACCGTGGAAGCTCACCGATAGGAAGTACTGAGGCGGAAAATTTCGACGGATCGTTGTCGAAAGCGTGTGAAATTTTTACTCCGTATTCAGAAAAGCCGCCGAATCCAAGAAGTGCAAGTCCGAGCTTGCCGGCTCCGACAATTATCGCTTCACCTTTGGAATGCGTTCCCAGGGTTGTTTCAAGACTTTCGGCAAGTGCCGATACGTCATAGCCGACCTTTGGCTTACCTGCACCGCAAACTACAGAAAGATCCTTTCTGACCTGAACTTCGCCAAGTTCCAGCTCCTTTGCGATTGCTGTTGAGGAAATAAAACGTGTTTCTTTTGAAAGACTTCGCAGATAATTCAGATATCCGGGAAGTCTGCCCATTGTGGCACGTGAAATTTCAGTCTGCTTCACTTTGACGCCTCCTTTTCTTCGTTATCCGCATTGTAACATAAAAAGGGGAAATTGTGAAATGCTATTTTTCAATATTGGTATTGTAATTATCGATATATCTTCTATAGATATTCAACGGAGTGAATATTCGTTAATGAGGTTTCCGTTGATATCTTTCCAGCGAAACACATCATTTTCAAGTGTCATGTATCCGTGATGGCTGTTTTCTTTTGGTATGGATATCGAGCCCGGGTTCATATAGGTATATGTACCGTAATCAACGCATTTCGGCACGTGAGTATGTCCGTGAAGAAGTATATCGCCGTCTTTAAGCGGCGGCAGATGCTGTTCATTGAATATATGACCGTGAGTAATGAACATGATACGATTGCCGAGCGGCATGAGTGCGTAATCGGCAAGAACAGGGAAGTCGAGCACCATCTGATCGACCTCTGCCTCACAGTTACCGCGCACGCAAAGGATCTCATTCTTCAGCTTATTGAGCATTTCGATGACTTCCTTAGGTGCGTAATCCTGCGGCAGATCATTGCGCGGACCGTGATAGAGAATGTCTCCGAGAAGTATCAAACGATCAGTATTTTCATTGTGATAACATTCAATCAGCTTGCGGCAATAATATGCCGAGCCGTGAATATCCGATGCGATTAAAAATTTCATAAAGCAAAGTCCTTGAAAATTTCTCTTTTTACATTGCACAGCTCCGAAATGAATGCTTTGTCCAGCTCCGAAAGAGCGTAATCATTCCGATATATCATGATGTCTTTATAGATTTTTTTGTTGGCGGAGCAAATGCGGCTGACGAGTCCGTAACGTTTCAGCAACTTCGCCGGAACCGGTGAGACCCACATGAACGTATTCGTATTTGATGAAAGCAGCTCGAACTGACTTGCACGTTCGAACACGAAAATGCGTCTGCCCACTTCGGGAAGCTCTTCTTTTTTTACCTCGGAAAGCGGAAGAGACGGTACATACGGATCAGCATGAGCTATTTCTATATAATCCGAAAGGTCGACAAACGATAGGTCCTCTTTTTTCGCAAGCGGCGAATTGGCGCTCATTATCAACACATAATGAAATTCGGTTATCAATTCGCAACGGAGCCCCTTTTCGTCAAGTGTGTCCTTGTAATACTTATCGAAATTCTCCGCATATCTCAATATTCCGAGCTTGTAATCCTCCTGCAGAATGTTTTTTATCGCCCTCATTGAATTTGTTTCCTTGTAGAATACCTCGACCTCATTTTCATCAATAAGACGCTCTGAAAATCTCGCAAATGCTTCGGAAATATAGCTCGCTCTCGGAACGGAAATTGAAAAGTGTTTTTTGCGTTTCGAACCGTTTTTGAAAATGTTTTCAACAGCATCGACCTGGCTGAGAATACTTTTTGCGTATTTGAGGAAAATCTCACCGTCCGGTGTTATAACCATGCCTTTTGTCGAGCGTTCGAATATTGTGACACCGAGCGAAGATTCAAGTTCCTTGATGGCTCTGCTGAGGTTCGGCTGACCGACATACAGCTTTTCGGCTGCTTTGTTGAGCGAGCCGCAGGTGGCAATCTCAACGGCATATTTTATGTATAAAAGGTTCATGCTTTCTGATCCCCTTTGTCGAATTAATCGTAAATTTATTGTATCATAAAAAGCTTTTGGTGTCAATAAGAACACGAGACAGTCGGGCTTGAAATGAGAAAAAAGATTCGACTAGCCGTAAAATCGTCTTTGGAAAGGCGCCTATGTTTATATCGATAGAATTAATCGATATAAACATAGGGAAAATATAAAAAATATCTTGTATTTTGCTTTTTTTTGTGTTACAATGATTTGAACGGGTTGCACCCGTATTACAACAAATCAGTCAACAGGAGGCCCATTATTAATGGCACTTACAAAACAACAGTTCGAAGAAAAGACCGCCGAACTGAAGGAGTTCATCGCGGGTCACAAGGACGTGCAGGGTCCGCTTATGCCGATCATGCAGAAGGCTCAGGAACTTTTCGGCTATCTTCCTTTCGACATCCAGCAGCTTATTGCTGATTCTCTTGACATCCCGGTCTCTGATGTTTACGGCGTTGCGACTTTTTACGCTCAGTTTTCTCTTCAGCCCAAGGGTGAATATGTCGTTGCCGTCTGCACAGGTACTGCTTGCTACGTCAAGGGCGCGGCAGCCGTTCTCGCCGAGGTTGAAAAAGAACTCGGCATCAAATCAGGTGAAACCACTCCCGACGGAGTTTTCTCAATTCAGGACACACGCTGCCTCGGTTGCTGCGGTCTTGCTCCGGTCATGACCATAAATAACGATGTTTACGGCAGACTTGTACCTTCCGACATCAAGGGCATCCTTGAAAAATACAGAAATAACTGATCACCACGGTATTGACCTTTCGTACTTTGTTGCGTCCCGACGGCAGAGTGTGGGTCTTTTTTCGGGTATACGGATATCATGTTGCACTCAGAACAGACAGATGAAATACTGACTGCAAGTGAATACGATCTTGTTTCGGCAGTTACCGCAAGTATGGGCGACATTTCATTGCTTGCTCTTGACATTGTACGCAATTCTCTTGAAGCCTGTGCTACGGAAATCGAACTTACCGTTAACGAAACCGATGACAGTATAACTGTTATGATCAAAGATAACGGAAAAGGGATCGAAAAACCGGCGGATGCGTTGTCAATTCTTTATACGTCACGCAAAACGAGGCGTGTTGGCATGGGACT
The DNA here is from genome assembly GCA_000433115.1 of Ruminococcus sp. CAG:382. GTDB lineage: Bacteria > Bacillota > Clostridia > Oscillospirales > CAG-382 > UBA1206. The sequence goes on along the minus strand of FR892187.1, from coordinate 15,107 downwards.
TCCGATATTTCGTGCGAAAGCCGAGATGACGGGAGGCGTGTTCGGTATTACGAGCAATACCGGTGCGGATCACGGCACTGTTGTGTCCGCTGTGTTTATGAAAAACGGCAAGGGAAGCATTCCTATCGGGCGTATGCCGGAAACGGTAGTTTCGATCGTTTCGGGCCTTGGCGATTCCGATCTGCGATTTGCACACACATTACACGAAAAAGTCGTTACATTGGATACACATGATATCAGAGATATTCTCGGCGGGACTCCGCTGTCGATGCCGACGGTTCTGAAATGGATCGGCGAATATCTCACGGAACAGTATGAATAAAATAATAAATACCTTTGAAAGGATAAAGCAATATGAAAACATTAGCGGAACTTGCTGAAATCAGGGAGAAAAACAAGAATAAGATCGCCCTGCGCCACGGCTTAAACAACATCCGCATAGTAGTTGGAATGGGCACCTGCGGTATTGCCGCCGGAGCAAGAGACGTTCTTGGTACGTTCGTCGACGAAATCAACGGTACCGACCTTATCGAAACCGTCACCGTTACTCAGAGCGGATGCATGGGCGACTGCGAAAACGAGCCTGTCGTTCAGATCATCATGCCCGAAAAGGAAACAGTCACATACGTTCATATGAACGCGGACAAGGCTAAAGAAGTCGTATCTCAGCATATCAAGGGCGGATGTCCTGTTGCTGAATACATGAAAAAGTAATCGGAAACGGAGGATATAATAAATGATACGTTCGCACGTTCTTATATGTGCCGGCACCGGTTGTACTTCTTCAAACAGCCACGCCGTCAAAGAAGCTCTTATTGCCGAGCTCGCAAAGAAGGGTCTTGATAAAGAGATAAAGGTTGTGCAGACCGGTTGCTTCGGTCTCTGCGCTCTCGGTCCGATCATGATCGTTTACCCTGAAGGTGTTTTTTACAGCAGAGTAACAGTTGAAGAAATTCCCGAAATTGTCGAGGAACACCTCCTCAAGGGGCGTCCCGTCGAAAGAATGGTTTATAACGATCCCGTAGTTGAAGGCGAGCACAGCTCGGCTCTTTCCGACACAAGATTCTACAAGGCACAGAATCGCCTTGCACTCCGTAACTGCGGTGTTATCGATCCTGAAAATATTGATGAATACATAGCGGTTCACGGCTATGAGGCTCTCGGTAAGGTTCTGACATCAATGACTCCCAAGGATGTTGTTGACGTTGTCCTTGCTTCCGGTATCCGCGGACGCGGCGGTGCCGGTTTCCCGACCGGTCGTAAGTGGATGTTCGCAATGACACCCGAACCTTGCAAAAAATATGTCGTATGCAACGCCGACGAAGGCGACCCCGGTGCATTTATGGATCGTTCAATCCTTGAAGGCGACCCTCATGCCGTGCTTGAAGCAATGGCTATCGCCGGCTATGCGATCGGTGCAGATGAAGGCTATATCTATGTCCGCGCAGAGTATCCTATCGCAGTCAAGAGACTTCAGATCGCGATTGAGCAAGCAAGAGAATACGGCATGCTCGGTAAGGATATTTTCGGCACCGGATTCAATTTTGATATCCAGCTTCGTCTCGGCGCAGGCGCGTTTGTCTGCGGCGAAGAGACTGCACTTCTCACATCTATCGAAGGTCACCGCGGTGAGCCGCGTCCCCGTCCTCCGTTCCCTGCAGTAAAGGGTCTGTTCGGTCGTCCTACTGTCATCAACAATGTTGAAACTCTTGCAAATATTGCTCAGATAATCCGTAACGGCGCCGATTGGTTCAAGTCTGTCGGTACCGAAAAATCCACCGGCACCAAGGTTTTCGCTCTCGGTGGTAAGATCACTCATACCGGGCTTGTCGAAGTCCCCATGGGTACGACTCTGAGACAGATTGTCGAAGAAATCGGCGGCGGCATTCCCGGCGGGAAAAAGTTCAAGGCAGCTCAGCTCGGCGGTCCTTCCGGCGGTTGCGTACCCGCTTCGCAGATGGATGTCCCGATCGATTATGACTCGCTCCAGTCCATCGGTGCAATGATGGGTTCCGGCGGTATGATCATCATGGACGAAGATAACTGCATGGTCGACATTGCAAAGTTCTTCCTTGAATTTACCGTTGACGAATCCTGCGGTAAATGTACACCGTGCCGTATCGGCACAAGAAGAATGCTTGACATTCTCAACCGTATCACAAAAGGTAAGGGCGAGGAAGGCGACATCGAAAAGCTCGAAGAACTCGCTCTGAACATAAAATCAACTTCACTCTGTGCCCTCGGTCAGACAGCACCTAATCCTGTCCTTTCGACTCTCAGATATTTCAGAGATGAATACGAAGCACATATCCGCGAAAAACGTTGCCCCGCACATCAGTGTAAGGCGCTCGCAAGCTTTGTAATCGATGCGGATAAGTGCAAGGGCTGCAGTGCTTGTTCCCGTAAATGTCCCACCAACGCCATCAGCGGCGAAATCAAGCATCCGTATGTCATTGATCAGGCTAAGTGCATCAAGTGCGGTAGCTGTATGGATACTTGTAAGTTCGGCGCTATCAGCAAGAACTAAGGGAGGTTAAACAATGAAAACAGTTAATTTAACTATTGACGGCGTAAACGTAACGGTTCCTGCTGACTATACCGTTATCGAAGCCGCTCGCGAAGCAGGAATAAATATCCCCACGCTCTGCTACCTCAAGGGCGTCAACCAGATAGGCGCATGTCGTATCTGCCTTGTCGAAACCAAGGGCGGCAGAGCACCTCAGGCAGCCTGCACTCTCCCCGTTGCCGAGGGTATGGAGGTCTATACAAATAACGAAAAGCTCCGTAAAGCAAGAAGAACAAATCTCGAACTTTTGCTTTCCAATCATAACAGAGAATGCACCTCTTGCGTACGTTCCGGCAGCTGCGAATTCCAGTCGCTCTGTAATGAATACGGTGTGACCGAATATCCTTACGACGGTGATAAGGTTGAACATACTGTCGACGCACTTTCTCCTTCTATTGTGAGGGACAATTCCAAGTGCATCAACTGCCGCCGTTGCATCGCTGCTTGTAACGGTGTACAGGGTATAGGTGCTATCGGCGCCTCCAAGCGAGGTTTCAAAACCGTGATCGGCTGTGTTTACGGCAAGTCCCTTGCGGACAGCCCCTGCGTCAACTGCGGTCAGTGTATCGTCTCATGTCCCACCGGCGCACTTCACGAAAAGGATTCCACACAGGATGTCTGGGCAGCACTTTCCGATCCGGATAAGTATGTTGTTGTTCAGCCCGCTCCCGCCGTAAGAGCTTCACTTGGCGAGGAATTCGGTATTCCTATGGGCACGGCTGTAACAGGCAAGCTTGCGGCAGCTCTCCGCAGACTTGGCTTTGATAAGGTGTTCGACACAGATTTCGGCGCAGATCTTACGATCATGGAAGAGGGTACTGAGCTTCTCAACAGAATGAACAATAACGGCGTTCTTCCGATGATTACATCCTGCTCTCCCGGTTGGGTCAAGTACTGCGAAGAATTCTTCCCCGAATTCCTTCCCAATCTCTCAACCTGCAAATCTCCTCACGAAATGCTCGGCGCAATTGTCAAGAGCTACTACGCAGAAAAAATGGGCATCGACCCCGCCAAGATTTACATGGTTTCCGTAATGCCCTGCACTGCAAAGAAGTTTGAAGCTGCCCGCGAAGAGCTCTCGAACAACGGCCTTCAGGATGTTGATGCCGTCCTTACCGTGCGTGAACTTGCGAGAATGATCAAGGTCGCCGGCATCGATTTTGCAAGACTTCCCGACGAAGATTTTGACTCTCTTCTTGGCGAATCCACCGGCGCCGGCGTTATTTTCGGCGTAACCGGCGGCGTTATGGAGGCTGCGCTCCGTACCGTCTATGAGGTCGTTACGAAAAAAGAACTCAAAGGTGTCGATTTTACTGCGGTTCGTGGTATTGAAGGAGTCAAGGAAGCCGAAATCGATCTTGACGGTAAGATCGTCCGTGTCGCTGTTGCTCATGGTACTGCAAACGCAAAGAAACTTCTTAACTCCATTAAGAGCGGCGAAAAGACATATGACTTTATCGAAGTTATGTGTTGCCCCGGCGGTTGCGTGACAGGCGGCGGTCAGCCCATTGTCAATGCAAAGGATCTTTCTTACGTCGACCCGAAGGTTGTCCGCGCCAAGGCAATTTACGGTGAGGATGCTTCAAAGGCAAAGAGAAAGAGTCATGAAAATGAAGAGCTCAAAAAGCTTTATGCCGATTATCTCGGCGAGCCGAACAGCCATAAGGCGCACGAGCTTCTTCATACGCACTATATTCCCAGACCCAAATACAAATAATATAAAACTGCCGCGAACGATCATGAATTTCATGAGGTCTGTTGCAGCAAGTATATCACAGCACTGATTTATTGCGGGCGGCAGAAGCTCTTATTCTGCCGCCCGACTTCATTTGTTACCTGAAAGGAAATAATGTATGAAAAAAATCGTTGTTCTGCTTATGGCTGTACTGACACTTGTAGCCTTCGGTGCTTGCAATTCCGACAGCGAAAACGGTGCTCAATCTCAAAACAATGGCGAGACGACAGCGAAAGGAAACGAAAAAACAATGAATTACGACACAAAAAATCCGGTCGTTGAAATCGAGATCAAGGATTACGGAACTGTTGCGATTGAACTTTATCCCGATGTTGCACCTAACACCGTAAATAATTTCATTTCTCTTGTAAAATCCGGTTTTTACGACAACAACAAATTCCACCGCTGTATAGCAGGATTTATGCTTCAGGGCGGAGATCCCACCGGTACCGGCACGGGTGGTCCCGGTTACAGTATCAAAGGTGAATTTTCAAGCAACGGTTTCAAGAACGACCTTCTGCATACTGAGGGCGTGATATCCATGGCAAGATCACAGATGCCCGATTCTGCCGGAAGCCAGTTCTTCATAATGCTCGGTACAGCAGAGTGGCTTGACGGTGAATACGCCGCCTTCGGTAAAGTTATTGACGGCATGGAAGTCGTTCAAAAAATCGCTTCCGACGTTGTCCCCGGATACAACGGAATGCTCTCCAATCCCCTCACTCTCACAAAAGCCTATGTTGATACGCATGGTGTCAGCTACCCAGAACCCGAAAAGGTGAAATAATGAAAAAACGTATTTTTACACTATTGCTTGCGGCACTTATCCTCTCATCGACTCTCGTTGCCTGCAATAATGATCAGACTGAATCAGAGCCTGCAAGCGAAAACATATCATCTGTTGAATCACAAAACAGCTCAGATGACGATTCAAAGGAAGAATCAAAAGATCATTCGAAAGAAGAATCATCAGAACCTGATGCCATCAATCCCGAATTCAAAACGGTGATAAGCACCGGATGTTCGTATACAAATACCGAGGAAGCCGGCGCAGCATACGAGGATTCATACAAAGCTGAGCTCACCGACGGTAACTTTGCGCCTCAGACCGACGTCGGCTACGGCGACACAAAGCTTTCCGGCTATGCGCCCGCGTCAGGCAAATTTGATGTTGTTATTGATCTCGGCAGAGAATATGATAATATTGATGGCTTTGCGGGTAGCTTTCTTCTGACTAAGGTCGCAGGTATAGCTCCGCCATCCTCCGTATCAATCAATGTTTCGGTTGACGGTAAAAGCTGGACAAGAGCGGGTTCGCTCAGGGCCTGCGAATATGTTGCGGACACCATGGGCATCTACAATCTTGACTGCAAGCAGTATATGACCGCACGTTATGTCAAGTTTACAATTACAAGGGGAAGCGCATGGGTTTTCCTTGACGAACTTATGGTGTACGCCGATGTTCCTGCTG
>FR892187.1:8165-9301 GCA_000433115.1 Ruminococcus sp. CAG:382 | reverse complement strand
CATTGAAGACGGTGTTAAAAAGCTGTATGCCGCAGAGAATACAAATTACGGACAGCTGCTTGATTCGGTTTTGAAAGGCGCCCCCGATTATTCTCTGAGAAAAACACTTATTTCAAGCAAACGGACTTATACACTTAAGGGCGATGTTGTCGATAAGTATGCTGACAGCAGCAAGCTGACAGACGGAAGCATCGGCAACTATTATGAAAACGGTACATGGGTCGGATTTGACGGCGCGAGCGATGTTGAGATCGTGATAACGACCGGAAGCAACGCAAAAGATATTTCCTCGCTTGAGCTCAATACCTTTGCCGCCCACTCTTCCAAAATATATCTCCCGCTCAGTGTAACATTCTCGGTTTCTGACGACAACAAAACTTTCATCGAGATTGGCAGAGTATATTCTCCGCTCAAATTCTCTGATGGATGCTATAAGTATGTTCTCGAAAACGGCAAGACCTTCAGCGCCAAGTACGTGAAATTCACCGTCAAGGGTTCCGGCGAAGGTACGATGATGTTCATTGATGAAGCGGCTGTATATGCATACAGAAATACTGCAAATCAGGATGATCCGTATTATTCCGACCCTGTATATCCGGACAAGGGTAAGATCACTTATTTCCCGTCCACCGAAAGTGATTACAACACCGAACAAAACCTCATACTCGGCAAAGGGCAGCATGTTGTGCCCGGTACTGTTATAACAAAGGCAGAATCCGATACAAATACTCCCGAAGACACAAAATGGCTTACCGACGGGAAAATTCCCGATTCAATGGGAATTCATAACGGCGGATACTTCAAATCAAACAGCGGCGTAAAGCGCACTATCGTATATGATCTCGGCGCAAGCTGCTCGGTTGACCGCTTCGGTGCAGCTTTCCTTGACAGACAGGAGTGGGCAGTATACGCTCCCGGAAAAGTCGGTGTTGAGGTTTCGCAGGATGCTGAAAACTGGTATATAGCCGGTTATATCATCTGCGAGTCAACCCCTACGATCGCTGTTATCGAAAGTGAACTTGTCCTTGATGCCCCTGTCCAGGCAAGATACGTGCGTTTTGTATATGGTGTATATACTTGGGCCGGTTGTGCCGAGCTTACTGTTTACGGTAAGAAAAATGCAAGCGGTGCAACCG
>FR892187.1:0-8133 GCA_000433115.1 Ruminococcus sp. CAG:382 | reverse complement strand
AATCTCGAGAAGGTACGAATGACTTTGGATGCAGGATATCAGGCACCGACTAAGAGCATTCTCAAGGGCGCAGGAGATATCTGCCTCATGTATCATTCGCTTGATTACGATTATACAGAGAAAGATTTTATGCCTTACCTCGCGTATCTTGATACCGATGGCAATATTAAGGATACGATGTTTGACGGCTTCCTGTTCCTCCTTTCCGGAAAATTCCCGTCAGGTGTTGCGCAACATATGAACTCAGTTAAGACTGACTGGGAATGGGAGCTTAAGCAGGTATTTGCAAACGGCAAAAACGCCATGGCGCTTGAAACTGCTGCGGCAAAAGTGAAAAAGGAACTCGGGCTTGCCGATGACTACAAGTTCAAGTACTATCTCTCGGTTTACTATCCGCGTCCCGATACGACCAATTTCGGTGACGTTGACGGCGACGGTGTGAGTGAAGACTGCTCGAAGTTTGAAGACTGCCGGAAGATAATCAAGTGGTATCTTGATCTTGCTCTTGAATATAACAAGAACGCGGCTTTCAAGAACATCGAGCTTGCCGGCTTCTATTGGTTCCATGAAGCGATTGATTCATCCGAAAACAGCTATAAGCTCATAAACAACATTGCAGACCAGACGAAAGAAAGGGGTTATGACCTTTTCTGGATACCGTATTACTGCGCATCCGGAGTTTCCGAATGGGCTGAATACGGCTTTGCAACAGCCTGCATGCAGCCTAACTACGTGTTCAATCTCACCACTCCTCTCAGCAATATCAAGAACGCAGCTGATATAATCAAACGACTTGGTATGTGCATAGAAATAGAGATTTCCGGCGATGCTTTGAGCAAGGACGCTTATTACAGAAGATATCTTGAGTATCTCAAAGGAGGTATATATTATGGCTACATGAAAGACTGTATCCATATGTATTATCAGGATACGCTTGCGTACAACAAAGCGGCGTATTCTTCCAATGCCATGGCAAGGTCGACATATGATTACACATATCAGTTCATAAAAGGCACCCTTGATATTTATCCTGACAATCAGGATGATATCAGCGTTGAAGTAACGAAGAACGAAGTGTATAATTACACCTTCGAGAAGAAGGGCGAGTATATTATAACCCGCTCACCTGCCCATGGTACCGTAACGATCGAACCGAATGGCGGCTTTACGTATTACCCCGATAAGGATTATACAGGTGAAGACAGCTTTGAATACAAGTACTCTGAAGGTCTCGATTATTCGGATCCCTGCAAGATCAACGTCAACGTAAAATAACTTACAAGTTAAAATCCCGGAATTCTTCTTGATTCCGGGATTTTATTGTTGAAAATGTGATTTGAACGTGGTATGATATAGATGTTAGGTGGGATTGGAACCGCCTTTTAATGACAATGAAAGGCTAAAATATTATGAAGGATAGCTACCTGCTCACGAGTGATTCCGCAAAGCGAATATATGGAAAAGTCAGAGCGCTGCCTGTGGTTGATTATCACTGTCATCTGTCTCCGTGTGAAATATACGAGGATAAGCAGTTTGATAATATAGGTGCAATGTGGCTCGGCGGCGATCATTATAAATGGCGCCTTATGAGAAACGTCGGAATTGACGAATGCTTTATAACAGGCAGTGCCGCAGATGAAGAAAAATTCACAAAGTATTGCACTGCACTTGAATATGCGGCGGGCAATCCGCTTTATCATTGGTCGCATATGGAACTGTCGATGTATTTCGGAATAGATCTGCCGATATGCGAAGAAAACGCGAAAATAATATGGGATGCCGCAAATGCCGCTATCGAGAAGGAAAATCTCTCTCCGCGGAAGCTTATAAAGCGCTCCGGAGTCGAGGTCATATGCACAACCGATGACATATGTGACGATCTTTCGTGGCATGACAGGATCGCATCAGACAACACATTCGAAACACGTGTGATACCGTCATTCAGGATCGATAATCTGCTTCTCGCAAGAAGAGCCGGCTATGCGGAATACGTCGCTAAACTCGGTGAAGTAAGCGGAATCGAAATACACGGACTTGAAACGTTGAAAAGGGCTGTTGAGACCAGACTCGGCGTTTTTTGTGCTCACGGGTGTCGTTTTGCCGATGTTGGCATACAATACTTCCCGGAGAGGATCGCAAGCGATGAAGAAGCCGATGAAACGTTTTTGCGGCTCATAACCGGTGAGAAAGTGACCGACGGCGAATATCTTGGTTTTGTCGGAAATCTTTATTTGTACATAAACGGTTTGTATAAAAATAACAATATCATATCACAGTGGCACATAGCGGTCGTGAGGAATACAAACACATTGCTTTACAACAGCCTTGGCAACGATTGCGGTGTCGACTGTGTGGGTGATCCGGTCAGCGGCAACAGTCTCATCACTATGCTTGATGCGATAAATACCGAATACGGATTGCCGAAAACGATAATATATTCACTGAATGAAGCAAACCTTTCGCAGATTGCGTCGATTGCCGGAGCATTTTCGAATGTGTATTGTGGCGCGGCATGGTGGTTTTGCGATCATAAACGAGGAATAGAAAAACAGATTAAAATAATCGCCGAGAACGGCTGTCTCGGAAAATTCTACGGTATGCTGACCGATTCACGAAGCTTTCTTTCGTATGCTCGTCACGATTATTTCCGCAGGATTCTCTCGAACATCATAGGTAAGTGGGTCGAATCGGGCGAATACAATCCGGCACATGCTGTGAAACTGGCATCCGCAATATGCTATGACAATATAAGGAAAGCGGTGGACGATATATGAGGATAGGCGCACAATTATATACAGCCCGTGATTTCTGCAAGGATACGGCATCGTTTGCCGAAACGCTCGCAAGAATCGCAGATATCGGATATACGGCGGTTCAGGTGTCCGGCACCTGTGATTACGATCCGCAGTGGCTGAAAAACGAACTATGTAAAAACGGGCTTGAATGTGTAATAACGCATATACCGGCAGACAGGCTGAAGGAAAACCCTGCAACGGTGGTATCAGAACATGATATTTTCGGCTGTAAATACATTGGTTTGGGCTGGTTTGCTTTTGATGAACATAAAGAAGGGCAGCGGATTGCCGATTTTTCCGATGCGTTCCGTCCTGTTGTCCACACTCTTAGGGAAAACGGAAAATACTTCATGTATCATAATCACGACGGCGAATTTGCGAAATACGGCGGAAAAACCATTCTTGAAATGTTGTCGGAGGAATTTTCGCCGGATGAAATGGGCTTTACCCTTGATACATACTGGATACAGGCAGGAGGCGGCGATCCTGCACAGTGGGTCGAAAGATTGTCCGGCAGAATACCCTGCATACATCTGAAAGATTTCGCTTACGGAAGGAAAATGGCTGTTCTCGGAGAAGGCAACATAAATTTTGATCGTGTTTTTCAGAAAGCCGCAGATGGCGGAACCGAATATATGCTTGTCGAGCAGGACGATTGCAATGGAGAAGATCCGTTTGACTGCCTGAAACGAAGTTATGAATACCTGAAATCAAGGGGCTTTAAGTAATGGAAAAGATAAAACTCGGAATAATCGGAATCGGGAATATGGGATCCGGTCATGCAAACAACATAAAAGCCGGGAAGTGTCCCGAAACCGAACTTGTCGCAATATCCGATGCAAATAGTGAACGCCTTGAATGGGCGAAAAAACAAGGCTACGGAGATAGCGTTAAGTATTTCAACAATGCAGAGGAAATGCTTGACAGCGGGCATATAAACGCCTGCATAGTTGCCACAGCTCACTATGATCATGTCAGATATGCTATCGAATGCATGCAACGCGGCATACACGTCATGGTGGAGAAGCCTGCCGGTGTATATACAAAACAGGTGCGCGAAATGAACAGGGAAGCTGATATCCATCCCGAGGTTGTATTTGCGATGATGTTCAATCAGCGGACAAACTGTATATACAGAAAACTGCGCGAACTTGTGCAATCGGGCAATTACGGTCAGATACGACGCACAAACTGGATCATAACCGATTGGTATCGTCCGCAATGCTACTATGATTCCGGAAGCTGGCGTGCAACATGGTCGGGTGAGGGCGGCGGTGTGCTGCTTAATCAGTGTCCTCATCAGCTTGATCTGTGGCAATGGATCTGCGGAATGCCGGTCAAATTACATTCTCATATGTATTTCGGCAAGTGGCACGATATTGAAGTGGAGGATGATGTGACGACGTTCGTTGAATATGCCAATGGCGCAACCGGAGTATTTGTCACATCTACCGGCGATGCGCACGGCACTAACAGACTTGAAATACAGATGGATAAGGCGGCGTTTGTTGTTGAAAACGGGAAACTTGTTATGACTGAGTATGCAATGACGGAACAGGAATTTTCAAAAATCAACAAACAGCCATTTGCAACGGTTAACAGCACGATGCATGAGGTTCAGACTGACGGAGAAAATCCTCAACACCCCGGTGTGATCAATGCATGGGCAAACGCCATACTGCACGGCGGAAATCTCGTCGCCGACGGAAGAGAGGGAATAAACGGGCTTACTCTCTCCAATGCAATGCATCTGTCTGCATTTCTCGGAAAAGAGATCACAATACCGTTTGATGAAGATGTTTATTATAATGAACTGATGAAGCGTGTAAAGGGTTCGAGACGTAAGGACGCTTCAAAAGCTGTATTTGCTGACACAAGCGACAGCTATAACGGCAATAAATAATGGAAGTATATCTGAAAGCGTATTACAGAATGAATCTCGGCGACGATATGTTTGTGAAATGTATTGCCGAACGCTATCCGGAGGTCACATTCCGCGTGTATGCCGATCGTCGTTATCTTGCGGCGTTTGAAGGTATACGCAATATAAAAGCATATCCATGCTTATATGCCAAGTTCGACAGAGCGTCGGAAATTCTCGGATTGCACCCGTTTGTTGACAGATTGCTTCTTAATCATTCCGATACGGTAGTATATATCGGCGGCTCTGTTTTTATTGAACCGAAAGACGGTACTGTTTTTCCGTCTCTGACATCGCAGGGCGATATGTATTATATCGGCTGCAATTTCGGACCGTACAGAACCGAACGATATTTGAAATATGTGTACGAGAGCCTTCGCTCTGCATCTGATGTCTGCTTTCGGGACAGCTATTCATACGGGCTCTTCAAAGAGCTTCCGCAGGCACGCATGGCACCCGATGTATTGTTCGGCTATCCGTCGTATCCCCAAAAAAAGAAGGGAAGCGGTGTTGCTTTCAGTGTGATTGACCCGTCTGCAAGAAGCGGACTGGAGATCTCTGCCGAAGAATACTATGATGAAGTCGCCGAAGCAATACGCAGTTGCGCTTCTGAGAAGAAACGCGTCGCGCTGTTTTCGTTTTGCTCGTATGAGGGGGATGACAGTGCAATCGAAAAAATCGTTTCACGCATAAACGGAACAAGCGTTGACATCTTTTCGTATAATGGCGATATCAGCGGCTTTTTGAATCGCCTGAACGACTGCGAATGCATTGTGGCAACACGTTTTCATGCAATGGTGATCGGATGGATGCTTTCTAAAAAGGTTTTGCCGGTCGTATACAGCGCAAAGCAGACCAATGTCATTAATGATATCGGATTTACCGGAGCGGTGCGTAATCTTACGAAAAAGGGCACTCGGAGCTTATCGGAGCTTCTCAAAAAATACCTTTCAGAACCCGTTGGTTTTGATGTCGGACAGCTTTCCGCAGAGGCAGAAAATCAGTTCTGCGTAACTGATAGGCTTTTTATAAAATGAATTAACCGCGGTGCATTGCCGGATAATCGGCTGCACCGCGGTATTTTCAGTTAAGTATAACAATTATCGTTCGTCATACGTATAAACGGCGATCTCGCTTATCCATATGTATCCGCTGTTTTCGATAGCCGCCTTTACATAACGACCGGAAACAGGCTCCTTGAGCGAAACGCGGAAACTGTAAAGCAGCCAACTGCCAAGACTGGCTTCGGGCACCTGCTGATAGCAATGAGCTGTTTCGCCTGCCTGAGTCCATTTCTTACCGTCTTCCGAAACGTAATATGTGACGCTTTCGATATTTGTGATGCCCCATTCGCCGAATGTGTTGCTCACAGAAAACTCTGAAATCCCTTCCATGATCTCACCGAGGTCGATAATAATGCTCATTCCTTCTGATATTGCACCGAAATATCCCGTGTCATTACCGTTGGGGCTCGGGATAATTCCGTCAGTCAGCTTGATTTTGTCGTCATCCCAGGCGTCGCCGCGGGAATTGATAGCACCTTTGTAGCTTTTCCCTTTGGAGACAAGCGTCTTGGCGCCCGTATATGTAATCTCATTCGGGGTCAGTTTCTCATATTCTCCGGTTCTGATGTAATGCAGATACGCTTCATGAGGCTCCTTGCTGCCGCATATATCAGGAGCGTAGTAATGCGAATAGGAGAAGGTGATATGTTTTTCAACGTATTTTTTCGAAATTTCAAGCTGCTGAACAAAGCGATCGAGCGGCGCAGCTTTACCGGTTGATGTGAAGTTTTCGTTGTTTGCCCAAAGAACAAGCCCGGACTTTGTTTCAACAGCATTTTTTATTGCGGAGTAATAGTCGTCAAATTTATAAAGAGGAATACTGCCGACACCGAGTGAATCCTGAGAGCAGAATATATCGCCATTTCTGAAATTGGTTTTTGAAAACACTTCGGTCCAGTATTTTTCTGTGTCTTCTGCCGTAACAGTACTTTCAAGGTAAGGCGACATCAGCATTGGAAGCCCGTCACCGATTTCGTTGAGCCCTTCGAGGTGAATGTTCAGAAATTCCGCAGCCTCACTCGGATATCCCATGCTTGCACCGTATTCGTGCTCAAAATACCAGCCGCATATAACATCTGAATATTCTTTACCGTAAAGTTCGTGGATTTCCTTGGCGATTTTAACGCCAAGCTCCGCCTCGCGGACATACCAATCACGATCCGAGAGCGTGAGGGCGAACCATTCCGAGGTGGCGTTAAGCCCTATAAACAGCTTCATTCCGCTTTTACGGCAAGCCTTGAGCAACGATTCAAGCATATGTGATGAGCTTGAATCTTCAACCGGAGCAACGGTACATGGATAATATGCGTTTGTAACGGTACCGTTTGAATCGCTGACGACCCATTGCATGATAATTGTGTCGATTCCGGCTTCTTTGAGATAAGCGAAATGGCGTTCCCACTTTGAGGGTGTGTATTTTGTGAACGCCCACGGCTGGATGAATGAGCCGGTAACGTGCGGAACGGTTATTTCAAAGCTCTCATCGGATGTTTTGCTTTCGTCATCCGAGACAGATGTTGCGTTTGGCACATCGGAAGATATAATAGCAGAGTTTTCTGACGAATCGTCGTCTGAACTGCTTTTGCCGGAATCATCGCAGGAACAGAAAAGCGCAATAAGAATTACTGCACATAAAACGACAGACAAAATTTTTTTGCACATGAATTACACCTCTATAATGTATGTTGATTAATATTTTAACATACACCAAGTGTTTTGTCAACAACGGTTTTGATTTAGATGAATTATTGTATGTTTAACAATTACTTTTGATGTTATCGTATTAAGATGCTTTTAAGCTCATTTGAATATCGTGATTCAAAGAAGTGATACCTCTATTCCTATAACGCCGTATTTATTCTGCTTTTCTTTGGAATAATATATATTCATGTCGTCTGGCGAGGCAATGTTTATGTTCTCGTCATTATAACCGCACTTTAATAGCGGTAAATGCATATATAACTCACTAAATGAAGTAAATACGAATAAGTTCGTTACAGTTACGGATAAGGTATCGTTTGAATCTTCTGTGTTTATAAATTTTATAGTATCTCCTACAGAAATCAGTTTCCTTTTTTCATCGTACAAACGTAATTCAATGGTTTTCCTTCCGTCTCTTATCTGCTGCATCGGAAGCGGAGTTAAATTCATAACATGTTCCCGCATTTATAAGCCTCCCCGGCGAACTTCAATTTTGCTTATATAACACTATTATATCAAAAATCGTGTTCGAAATCAACTGATCAGGGAATCTTTCGCCTTGAAGCCAAAATTCCCCTATGCGGGGGACGACTGCATCTGGTCAATAAGTATATGAATCTGTATGCAATTTCAATCCACGTCCCCCTACGCG
>FR892186.1 GCA_000433115.1 Ruminococcus sp. CAG:382 | reverse complement strand
TGACGACCGCGTATGCGGCGGAAAGCAGCAGCGAGACCGACATGACGCTTTCCGGCGTCGGCTTGCGCTTTGCGAGCGAAACAAAGCCGCGCATCAGCCCTTCGCGCATGATTATGCCGTCGAAGCACAGAAACTGCAGATCGATGAGAATATAAAGCAGACCGTTTCTTCCGGGCTGCAGGAATGTCGGATACAGTGCCGAGCCTTTTCCGGAAAGCTCCAGATAGAGGATGACAAGCATGATAATGCCCGTCAGCACCGTGCGCAGTCTTGCGGATTTGATCCTGCGGCGGAGCATATCGTCGATCTCGCCGTTCTGCGAGCGCTCGGTATACTCAAACTGCTTTGCCGCTTCCTTGTTTTTCTTTTTTCTCTCCTTGCGGGAGAGTATCTCGGGAATATCTTCTCTTTTTTCGTGTTCCTTTGCCTCGTCCTCGTCCATCATCTGGAGGGCGTACATAAGGTCGTAGTCCTTTTTATCCCGTTTTTCCTTGTCCTCGGCGTCCTTTTTTTCCTGCTCGCCGTCGTCGGGACGTACGATAGCGGGCGTATCGTCGGTCAGCGCAAGCTGATCGCCGTCTTCCTCTTCGGTGAAGCTGATCTCGCCGTTTTCGATCTTCTTGCCGAGGTTTTCGTATTCTTCGTCGTATCTGACAACGTCGCCCGTGTCCCCCGCGACCTTGAATGTCGTCGTTTCGTCGCCGCCGAAAAGCTTCTGCTGCTTGTATTCAACAGGCTTTTCAAGCTGTTCTTCGTTCACGAAGTGGCTGTCCGCCTCCTTCGGGAACTCAACGGAGCGGTGTCTGACGTTGTTTACCGACGCTGTGTTTATAAGTGTATAAAGCTCGTCGAACTTCTTGTTCTTGCGTTCGCCGTTGTTGTAATATCCGACAAGGTCCTTGTCCTTTTCCATCAGCGCGGCAAGCGATTCGCGCAGACTGTCCGTGCTTGTGCGCGGGTCTGTATCGGGCTTCACACGCTGGGAATATTTTCCGATGATTTCGTCCTCCTCCGAAACAGCCGTATTGCTGTCGGAGACCGTTTCGGGCGCCGCGGGAGAGATTTCCGCGTCCTTCACGGTTTCGGGCTCGGCAGGCGTAAAGCCGGACTTTTCATTTATAAGACGTTGGTTTTCTACGTTTGCTTTTTCAAGCAGCTCGCTGAGAGTCGGCTTTTGTTCCTCCATATATAAAACTCCGGAATTGAATTATAATTACCGCACCGAAGTGCGCCTGTTTACTGAAATCTCTGGCTTGATGCCCCGAACATGATGACTGCGGCGGCAGCCGATATGTTGAGCGAATTTATCTCGCCGTACATGGGTATCGAAACGACGCCGTCGCATTTTTCGCGGACGAGCCGTGAAACGCCGTCGCCTTCACTGCCGAATATGAGCGCGATGCCGCCGGTGAGGTCGGTTTTGCGGAAGTCCGTTCCGTCCGCCTCTGCGGCATAGACCCAGATGTTCTTCTTTTTCAGTTCGTCGACCGTCTGCGCGATGTTCGAAACGCGGCAGACCGGCATATATTCCGACGCGCCTGCGGACGCCTTCACCGCGGTGGTGTTGAGTGTTGCGGCGTTGCGGCGGGGTATGATGACTCCGTGCGCGCCCGCACAGCAGGCTGAACGTATGACCGCGCCGAGATTATGCGGGTCGGCGATGTGGTCAAGTATAATAATGAAGGGAGGCTGACCCTTTTCTTCCGCTCTTTTGAAAATATCGTCGATCGACGCATATTCGCGTTCGGGAATGAGCGCGCAGACCCCCTGAGCGTTCGGGGAATAGGACGCAATCTTGTGCCTGTCGACTTCCACGACGGGAATACCCGCCGCGACCGCCTCCGCGACCACAAGCCGGATGCTGCCCTCGCGTTCGCCGCGCTGAACAAGAATCTTGTCAACGGGCTTGCCGGAGCGGATAAGCTCCCGTACCGCATTTCTGCCGCATATTGCGTCCGTAACCGTATTATTGTTGTTGTTTTGTCCGTTCATATCAGAAAATCCTAGGCATAATTACACTGCGTAAATTATATCACAACACAGTGAGAATTGCAACTGTTTTTTTATCTTTTGTCTTTACAAACTCTGCGCCGCGTATTATAATGGAGCAAAGCAAAGCCAAATGGCAGAAAAACGGAGGAAAATATGGAAAAACACTATGACCTTGCAGTGATCGGCGGCGGCTTTTCGGGCTGTGCGGCAGCGCTTGCGGCAGCCCGCGGCGGCGCGAAGGTGCTGCTTGTCGAGCGTATCAACGCGCTTGGCGGCGCGCCCTGCACAATGGCGGTCAACCCGTTCATGCGCAACGCCACCACCCTGCCCGACACAAACGAAAGAAAACAGCTCTCGCAGGGCATTTTCGCCGAAATATACGACGCATTGAAGGCGGAAGGCGCAACGCGCGACAACATTTTCAACCCCGAATACCTGAAGATAATTCTCAACCGCAAAATGAAGGAAGCGGGCGTCGACCTGCTTTTCAACAGCCTGTTCGTTTCCGCAAAGCGGGAGGGAAACAGAGTCGTTTCCGTCACCGTGGCAAACAAATCGGGGCTTACGGAGCTTGAAGCCGACTTTTTCGTGGACGCGACGGGCGACGCCGATGTGGCATATTCCGCCGGCTTTCCGACCAGCCTCGGCAGACCGGAGGATAATCTCTGCCAGCCGATGACGCTCTGCTTTTCGATCGGCGGCGTTGATCCCGCAAAGTTCGACGAAAATCAGGGCAGAATCGTTCCTCTCTGGCAGGAGGAAAAGAAAAAAGGGACGATCAGAAATCCGATGGACGGCATAATGGTGTTCCACAGCACCTTTCCGGGCATCGTGAACCTGAATGCGACGCGTATCGTGAAGCGTAATCCCGTCGATGCGTATGACGTGACTGCGGCTGATATCGAAGCGCGCGAACAGATGGTCGAGCTGCACGAGTTCCTGAAAAACCGCGTACCCGGCTTTGAAAACAGCATGATACTGTCGTCTGCGGTGCAGACGGGCGTGCGCGAAAGCCGTATGATCGACGGCGAACACCTGCTGACGGCTGAGGAGCTTGTCGCCTGCACGGTGTTTGAGGACGCGATCGCCTGCGGCAACTACGATATAGATATCCATAACCCCGAAGGCTCCGGCACCTCGCATTATTTCTTCCCCGCCGGACAGTATTACACGATCCCCTACCGCTCGCTGATCCCGAAGAATGCGGAAAACCTGCTTGTTGCCGGGCGCTGTATCTCCGCGACACATGAAGCGCAGGCGTCGATACGCATAATGTGCATCGTCTGTACCCTCGGAGAAGCTGCCGGAACGGCGGTGTCTGTCGCCGTGAAGGACGGCACAACGACACGCAACGTCGATGTCGGAAAGCTCCGCCGCACGCTTGAGCAAAACGGAGCCGTCATACAGTGATGTTCGCACTTCGTTCGTGCGGCGTATTTCGGACTGTCAATATATAAAAAAGAGAGAATGCGTTACACCGCAGTTTCGGTGTAACGCATTCTTTACTGTTTTTTACTCGTTCGTGTGAGAAATTGTGTCTTTTTCTCCGTAAACCTCCGCCCAATCTAT
>FR892185.1 GCA_000433115.1 Ruminococcus sp. CAG:382 | reverse complement strand
CCTCGTGCTTTTTCTCTCTGCCGACTTCGACCCATGTCGGCTCTGCCGCCGCTCTGAGCGTGGCGGCTGCCATGCCGGCATCGTCTGCAGCCATTATTGCGGTCTCTCCCGCATTTGCCGCCTTCGCCCGTAACGTGCCGAGTCCTGCCAGCGGCATAACACCCAACAGCAGCACAAGCGTCAGAAGCAGACAAATGGCTTTGTTTGCAATCTTTTTCATGTTGTTTCTTCTCCTTTTCGTTTTTTTGTTTTTGTTTCGCCCTCGGCAGCTTTTCGCCGCAGACGTTAGCTGTGGTGCGCGTCCGGTCATGTCACCGAACGGCATTTCGGGCACACCGTGTGCCGCGAAAGGTACCGTTTCCCATCGTCGGAAACGTTTTTCAGAGAGTTCAATCGAATTCAGCGAAGAAATTACAGCTTTGCTTTCGGCTTCACCCCTTTCTTCATTTGTCCTCTTTTCGCCTGCCTCGGCGGAGTCCCGATACAGCATACGCTGAATCTGCGACACTGTCGGGACCGACCGCCTCAGGCGATGATAAATATAAGTTTATATGTGTCGGTAATATTATCCGATTCAACCGGTCATCCGCCGAGACCCGTGGCTGCTTCGACAAGATATCTGCGCAGACACGTCAGATCCTCGATATCGACTGCTCCGTCTCCGTTCATATCCGCGCCGGGGAACAGATCCACGCTTTCCTCCGCGAGGTATCTGCGGAGCCTTGTGATATCAAGCGTATCGACAACACCGTCGCCGTTTGCGTCGCCGTGCAGAATGTCTCTGACCTCGATATTCGCCTGTCCGCCGCAGATGACAACTCTTTCCTCGGCGGCGTTGTTGCAGGAAACAATCTCAACCGATATGCGGTATTCACCGAGTACCGCCATGTCGGATACCCTGAAGGTCAGGGTCAGAAGAGTGCCGTTTTCCGTCACGTCAGTCGCGTTGTCAAAGAGGAACATTCCTGTCGACGTATTGAGTGCGGCACTGCCGAAAAGCCCGCCCGCGACTGCGCTCTCAAGCGTCATCGCGCCCTTCGGATAGGAAACGCGGAAGGCAAGCGCCGCAATGCCGGGATTGTTTGCAAGCGATATCGTTACGCTTACGGTATCTCCCGCCTTTGCCGTCTTTCCGGACACCGACAGAAGCGACATGCTGTTATCCTTTTCAACCTCGCCGCATACGGAGCAGGTTCTCTCGCAGGTATTATCCGCAAGGTTCAGCGTCCATTCGCCGAAGCTGTGACCCTTTGCATCGCCGTGGGAGTAGGTTTCCGTGCCGACCATGCCGCAGGAGCAGAAGCGGTAATATTTCGCCGGCTCCGTGCAGGTCGCCTCGCTTGCGAGATATTCCATGAGAGGATACTCTTCTGTGAAGCTGTGCGTATGCGGTGCTTCCTTTACGGAAACCGCCGCCATGGTTCTGACCGTGCCGCAGGAAATTTCAAAGTATGCAACGCCGCCGGAAAGTGCCGTCACAACGCCGTTTTCGTCAACCGTTGCGACTGTCGGGGTTTTTGCCTTGAAGGTCAGTGTGCCTTCGCTTCCCGTAATCGTAAGATCGGGCATAAGGTCAAGCGTTGCACCGATTTCGATTTCTTTTATGCCGTTGTAGTATAGTGCGGTGATCGGGTCGGCAACCGTTTCGGGAACGAGCACATACCCGCTCTCAAACGCCGCCATTTCGATGCCGTTATATGTGAGGATGCCCTTTTCGCCGACCACCTTAACCGAGGCGCCGACTTCGATGGGTTCATCCGGAGTGAAGCGGAATTTTGTTGCCGCATTCAAGCCGACGGTCACATCGTTCAATCCCGCCTTCTGCTTGTTTCCGAAGGCGGTGAGCGCCGCATTGAGCGCTTCCACGTTGCCGTCAAGCGCGTCGCCGCCGAGCATGACGGAAACAAGGTGCTTCACGTCGTCCACCAGCACGGGGCGATCGAAGGTAAAGTCAATGTATGCGCCCATCGCGCCGGCTTTGACCTCCTTCAGCGTCGCGGGAGAGGTGGAGACCATGCTCATGTTGACATCCAGATGCGCCGGAGGAACATCCAGCTCGATGCTCTCGACCGTGTAGTAGCCGTCCTTTTCAAAGACAACTTTCCACTTGCCGATGAGAACGTCCGAGCC
>FR892184.1:1330-1975 GCA_000433115.1 Ruminococcus sp. CAG:382 | reverse complement strand
AGCTTTACAATGATTCTCTCACATTGCGAGGCGCTTTGTTCACTCGCACGGGGCACACGCAAGTAGGCTGGGCGACGACACGCACGGGCTATACGCAGACAGGTTGGGCGACCGTTGACGGCGGCGAAAAGGTGTACGGCTTTGATGATGTTTATACCAAAAACGAAGCTTTGACGCTCTATCCCGTTTGGAACACGAATAAATACACAATTACCTTTGATACCAACGGCGGCAGTGAAATCGCACCCATTACACAGGACTACGGCACGGCAATTACCGCCCCTGTCGACCCGACAAGAGAGGGTTATACTTTCATCGGCTGGGATAAGGAAATTCCCACGACCATGCCTGCCGAAAATATGACGCTTAAAGCACGGTGGAGAGACAGAGAAAAGCCGACAGGCGAAATTATCATAGGCACAAATAAATGGAGCGAATTTCTTAACGAGCTTACCTCCGGCCTGTTCTTCAAGGAACCGCAGGAGGTAACGATAAACGCCTCCGACAACAGCGGAATTGTGTTCGTCTCTTATCTGGTAACGGATCAGAATCTCTCCGAAGCGGAGCTGAAATCTCTCGTATTCGGCGGGTATGAGGAGCCGTTCCGCATAGAACCCAACGGGGAATATATCGTTTATGTCATGC
>FR892184.1:722-1276 GCA_000433115.1 Ruminococcus sp. CAG:382 | reverse complement strand
TCCGACCGCATAACGCTTGATAGTATTCAGCCTGTAATCAGCGGCATTGAAGACGGCAAGACCTACTGCGAAGCGCAGACGGTGACAATTGCCGAGAAGTATATAGATACCTTCACCGTAAACGGAACGGCGGTCACGCTCGATGAAAACGGCAGCTTTGCTCTCTCTCCGGCAAACGGTAAGCTGAAAATAGTTGTTACCGACAAAGCAGGCAACACCGCGGAAATGACCGTGACGGTCAACAGCGGGCATACGCTGCTTGCGGATGATAACGACTGCACAACGCCTGTTTACTGTAAAATCTGCAATGAGGTAGTAATTGCGGCTAAGAGTCATCGCTTCACGGGAAATTGGCAGAACGATAGAACCGGACATTGGCATGAATGCTCTACGTGCGGCAAAAAACCCGATCTGTCGGTACATATCCCCAACCGTGCATCGGCAACCGAAACAGAACCTGTTGTCTGCACCGTATGCGGTTATCTGATCGAGGCAGCGCACGGTCACATCCATAACATTACGGGCTACTGGGAAAAAGATGAAGAAAATCATTG
>FR892184.1:0-682 GCA_000433115.1 Ruminococcus sp. CAG:382 | reverse complement strand
AGGCTGTGATCTCAGATTCGATCTGGAAAACCACGTATTTACTTTGGTTGCGGACAAACGAAATGCCGGTTCGTCAGTGATCTTCGGACATGAAGAATGCGTGACCTGCGGTCTGAAAAAGGGCTCTTTGTTATACGGCATAGAACCCGGTACGACTGTTGAAAAGCTGAAGAAAGCGCTTGGTAAGGACATTGTTGTAAACGGCGCGAAAAACGGCTTGGTCGGCACGGGTACCCAAGTCGTTGTCAGCGGTAAGAAATACACCGTTATAATCAAAGGCGATACAGACGGTGACGGCAAAATTACGGCAACGGACTACATCAGAGTCAGATTGCACATCCTGAAGCGCATACGCCTCGACGGCGAAAAGCTGCTCGCCGCACACGCTTCAACCGAAATCAGCAAAAATGTTTCTGCTGCCGATTACATCGCAATACGTCTGCACATTCTTAAAAAGAAACTCATTGTACAATAATGTGCAAGCGATGGGCAATTATGAAGGTTGCAACTTAATAAAATAAAATCAGGAGCTGAGTCGGAAAAACTGCTTGGCTCCTGATTATTTTAATATGCACGGTCATGCGTAAAGACTGCTTACCGTTATTCTGAGATCATTCAGTCCATGTCAAGGAAAGGAAATTGCTGAATCCACTAAAGCCTGCGGATTTTTGTTTCATCTGAC
>FR892183.1:26000-27530 GCA_000433115.1 Ruminococcus sp. CAG:382 | reverse complement strand
TCTGGGCGGTTGCGGTATTCATTGCCGCCGGTCTGACCGACATACTTGACGGTTATCTCGCAAGGCGCAACAACTGGATTACCGACGTGGGCAAGATTCTCGACCCGTTCGCCGACAAGCTGATGCAGTTCACCGCGTTCGTCTGCCTCACGATCAAAAACCGTTTTCTGCTCTGGCTCGTCATTCTCGTCGCGGTCAAGGAATGCTCCTTCCTCATCGGCGGCATCATCATACGTAAAAAAGAAAATTTCGTCGTCGCTTCGAAATGGTACGGCAAAATGGCGACATTCGTCATAACCGTATGCGTATGCGTGCTCATCGTGTGGTGGAATATACCCACAGTCACATATGTATGCGCAGCTTTGTCGGGCGCCGTCATGATATTCGCATTCGTCATGTACATACGCTATTATTACAGACAGTTTTTCAGCAATACCCAAAAATAAAGGATCAGACTATAACTATGATAATGAAAATGTGTGACCGCTGTCACAAAAGACTTGCAGTTATATTTATAACACATAAAACCGGAAACGAGGTCAAAAACGAAGGACTTTGTCTCCGGTGCGCAAAGGAAGCGGGGCTTCAGCCCAACGCAGATATGCTCAAAAACCTCGGCATAAGCGAGGACGAGCTGAACCGTATGGCAGAGGATATGGAGTCCGTACTTCCCGCCATGATGAACGGCATGGACCCCGACGGAAATGACGAGGGCAGAGCGCCCACGCTCAACATAAGCGAGCTTTTCGGAAACGGCGCAAAACCCGCGCCGTCCGAGCAGACTTCGCAGAGCGACGCAAAACAAAGCGAGGCGAAGAAGCCCAAGCTCAAATATCTTGACAGCTATTGTCTCGACCTGACCGACCGTGCCGCCGCAGGCAAGCTCGACCGCGTCATCGGCAGAGACAGTGAGCTTATGCGCGTTATGCAGATACTCTGCCGCAGACAGAAGAACAACCCCTGCCTCATCGGCGAAGCCGGTGTCGGCAAAACCGCTGTCGCAGAGCTGCTTGCGCAGAAGATTGCTTCCGGCGATGTTCCACAGAAGCTGAAGGACAAGCGCGTCTGCCTTGTTGATATGACCTCAGTCGTTGCGGGAACGCAGTTCCGGGGTCAGTTCGAATCGCGTATGAAAGGACTCATCGAAGACGTCAAAAAGGCGGGCAATGTCATCCTCGTCATAGACGAGGTTCATTCGATTGTCGCCGCCGGCGGCGCCGAAGGAAGTCTCAACGCCGCGAATATCCTGAAACCCGCACTTTCAAGAGGTGAGATCCAGCTCATCGGCGCTACCACGCTCAGCGAATACAGAAAATATATCGAAACGGACGCGGCTCTCGAACGCCGTTTCCAGCCCGTCACCATAAACGAGCCGTCGGTCGAAGACAGTGTCGCCATACTCAAAGGCGTCAAGAAGTATTACGAAACGTACCACGGCATAAAGATTGCGGATACGCTTCTGTCGGAAGTGGTACGCCTTTCCGAAAGATATATCACGGACCGTTATCTGCCAGACAAAGCGATCGACCT
>FR892183.1:13386-25944 GCA_000433115.1 Ruminococcus sp. CAG:382 | reverse complement strand
ATTCGCCCGTCATAAACGAGCTGGGCGAAGTCACGGCGGAAATATCCGATCTGACGGCAAAAATCGAAGCCGTTGAAGCAAAAGAAGAAAAAAACGAGGACGATTACAAAACCATCGCCGACTATAAAACCACTCTTGCGCAGAAGCGCGAGCGTTTTGACGCGCTTTCGGCGGAAAGAGACAAGATTTATCTCGCACCGGAGGCGCTCGCAAAGGTCATTGAGGTGTGGACGGGCATTCCCGCTTCAAACATCACCGAAAACGAGTTTTCAAAAATCGACCGCATGGAAGCGGAGCTTAAAAAACGCATCATAGGTCAGGACGAGGCGGTCGAACGCCTTGTACGCGCCATAAAGCGCAGCCGTGCGGGCATCGCATACAAGAAAAAACCGGTCAGCTTCATTTTTGCGGGCACAACAGGCGTCGGCAAAACGGAGCTTGTCAAGGTGCTTGCAAACTATATGTTCGACTCACCCGAAACGCTGATACGTCTCGATATGTCGGAATATATGGAAAAGCATACTGTCAGCCGTCTTGTCGGTTCTCCTCCCGGATATGTCGGTTACGACGAAGCGGGGCAGCTCACCGAAAAGATACGCCGCAAGCCGTACAGCGTCGTTCTGTTCGACGAAATCGAAAAGGCTCATCCCGATGTGCTGAACATCCTGCTTCAGATACTCGACGACGGAAGAATCACCGATTCGCACGGCAAGGTCTGCAACTTCGAAAACGCAATAATCGTCATGACCACCAACGCCGGAAGCACCGACAGCTCGTCGGCAGGCTTCAACGCGACGGGCAAAACCTCCGACAACGCAAGGGTGATACGTGCGCTGGAGGGCTTCCTGCGCCCCGAATTCATCAACCGTGTCGACGATATCATCGTGTTCAACCGTCTGACCAAGGACGACTGCGCAAAGATTGCAATGATCATGCTGGGCGACCTTTCAAAGGTGCTTGCGGACAAGGGCATAAAGCTCGTTTATGACATCACTGCCGCCGAAGCAATCGCCGAAAAGGGATACAGCGACAAATACGGTGCGCGCAACCTCCGCCGCGTGATCCAGACGGACATCGAAGATGTCATCGCGCTGAAGATCATTGAAAGCTACAAAAATCCCGTTTCGGAGGTAACGCTTTCAAAGGACGGAGACGGCAGGATCGCTGTCAGCTTCGCCTGAGCCTATGTCAAGGACAGACGAATTTCCGAAGATAAACACCTTCACGCCCGAAACCGCAAAAAGGGCGGGCGATGAGGAGCTTTCATATTCCGAAATGTATCCCCATGAGGTGGCGGAAAAATTCGGAAGCGATATAACAAACGGGCTTGACCCCAAGGCAGTACGCAGACAGCGCGCGAAATACGGCGCAAACATCGTATCAGGGCAGATCGGGCTGTCGTTTAAGGCAAGTCTGAAAAAACAGTATACAAACCTGCTGACCGTGCTTTTGCTGTTCGGCTCTCTGCTCATATTCGTCTTCGACCGGTCGCCGCTTCTTCTGCTCGTGCCGGCGGGATGCATCATACTCACCTTCGCAAACGCGATCCTCGAGCACTATGCCGGAAAAAAGCTTTCGGAGCTGAAGCGTCAGACCGCGTCGGGCGCAGCCGTCATACGCGGCGGAAAGACAATGGTGACCGACAGCAGAAGCGTTGTGTGCGGCGACGTCATATACCTTGAAGACGGCGACATCGTCCCCGCCGACGCGCGGCTTATCGAATGCAATGCGCTGACGGTGCTTGAAACGCCGATAAGCGGCGTGAGTTCCGCTGCCGCAAAGGATGCGCGCTTCACCGAGAAGAAGGGACTCAGCCGTGTCAGCGAAAACATGGTTTACGCAGGCAGTATCGTCACGGGCGGCAACGGTGTTGCCATCGTGTGCGAGGTCGGCTCAAATGTCCGCATAAACAAAAAATCAAACCACAACCCGATGTCACTGCCCTCCGTACTCAGGGGGACTCAGAAAGAGGGACGCATTGTGACGGGTGCGGCGGCGGTGTTTGAGCTGGTGCTCATCGCTGTCGGGATCGTACGCGGCGTCGGACTGGCGGAGGTGTTTGTTCTTGCGCTGGGGATCGGCGTCATCGCGCTTACGGACACGTCCTTCGCGTTTGCCGCGTATACGTTCGCGGACTGCCTGACAAAGGCACTGAAGAAGGGCGCTGCAATACGCAACTTTGACTGTGTGCCGAAGCTCGTGGGGATAAATTCGGTCATGTGCGACAAGCAGACCGCTTTCCCGCCCACCGTCATAAAGGCGGACAGACTTTACGACTGCTTCGGCGAATACCGCGTTGACGCGGGTCGCAGCGACGGCGCTGTCGCGGTGCTGAGATATATGCTCCTCTGCTCCTCGGTCAAAGAAGTCATGACCGGTGACAAGGACAAAAAGGCGCTTCCGCTCGCCGAAAAATACGTCGGAAGCACTCTTTCGCTGTCGCTCATGGAAGCGGCGGATAAGCTGAAATATTCTCTTGAAGAGGCGGGAAAGGGCTTTTATCGGATAGAATCGGAGTTCGACAGCCGCGGCGAAATGACGCGTGTGCTGGGGCTGCTTGACGGTTCACCGGTCGTCATCATCAAAGGCGTTCCCGAAAATGTCATTTCTCGCTGTGCGGGATACCGCCAAAACGGCACAAATTACCGCTTTGACGACAAGTCGCGCCGAAAGGTGCTTGCTTTTGCCGAAGAGATATCCAAAACACGCACACCGATCGCAGTTGCCGTGGGTAATACGGCGGCAGACAGCCTGAGAGACATCACCGTGGAACGCAAGCTGGTGCTTATCGGCATTGTCGGACTTTATTCGACTTTTGAGGTCGGTGCGGCATCAGCCGTGTTCAAGTGCCGTCAAGCGGGCATTGAGATCGTCGTTTCGTCGGACGACTCGTATTATACGGCGTATAACACCGCGAAAAACGCGGGTATCATCGAAAACGAACACGAGATCTGCACCGCAGAGACCCTGCGCACGACCGAAGAAGGGCTTTTCATCGCAAACTGCCCCGGATACAAGATTTTTACCGGACTGACGGACAGCGAATGGCTTTATATTGAGCAGCTTCGCAAGCAGGACGGCAAACGGGTCGCGGTGTCTGCATCGCGTACCGAACAGCTGCAGCTCATGAAAGACGCGGATGTTTCGTTTGCACCGAAAAGGGGCAGCACCGACACATTGCTCGCAACCTGTGACGTACAGATGAAAAACGACGGTTTTGACACGATCACAGAAACGCTGAAATCGGCGCGTATGGCGATGAAGCGCATCACAAACACGGCGGAATACTTCGTCGTGGGCTTCATGACGATGTTTTTTTGGGCGTTACTTTCGATCATCGTCAGCGGAAAACTGCCGTTTTCATCGGGAGACGTGTTCCTTTTCGGCATTCTGATAAATATTCTCATTTCGGTGTCGCTTGCATTCGCGCCGCCCGAAAGAAACATACTTGCGGAGCCGCTTCCGGCGGTCAGACCGCGAGACAAGCTCATATATTACGCACTTCCGGCACTTTATTCGCTCATCGGCGGCGGGCTTTGCCTGTTTTCGTCTCAGGTCACGCTCCGGACGGCAGGCAATGCGCCTGTCACGGCGTCGCTCGTCACATTTTCGGCGCTTCTGTTTTTCTATTCACTCATGTGTGGTGTCAAACATTCGGTGTTCATCAACAGGGCGTATATGAACTATCTCTCGTTTGCCATGCTGGCTGTCGTTGCGGCTATTATCGCGGCAATTATCTACATACCGAAGGCGGCGGCATTTATGGGCTACGCTCCCCTCAACGGCACACAGCTGCTCGTTGCGGTCGGTATCGCGTTCATATTTTTCCTTGCGGCACAGGTCGTGATGCTGCTGGTATCGCGGTCACAGTGAAGGGAGCGTTAAAAAAGCGCAGACCGAAACAGAAAATGTGATGAACGGGAATATCATAAACAGAAATTGTTTATGTGCTGTAAAACGGTCAAGAAGGTCGGAATTCTTCGAATTCCCTCAGAAGCAGCTATATTTCCGTTTCTATCGTCGAAAGTCTCCCTTGACGTACCTTTGTACGCCGTCGGTCGGCTTTCGGCGATTCTTCATCTTTTTTAACGCCCCCCGATAATCGGAAAGCGCAGACCGAAACAGAAAATTCACCGGAAAAACGGAGCTATGGCGCAATTGCCGTAACTCCGTTTTTTGAATGTTCGTTCTCTCGTCCGTTCATTGCTGACTATCCGTCAAAATTAAATACCCCGTCCGCTCCTCATCTGATTTTCCCTATTGACAAATTCACTTTACAGTGGTAAGATAGAATGTGCATAATTATAGGTGTATTCGGGGGGTGATGCTGTGGGTCGCGTGATATTCGTGACGTCGTTCAAGGGCGGAGTCGGTAAGACCACCGTTACCGCAAATCTTGCCGCGTCGCTTGCCGTGATGGGTAAGCGGGTCATGATTGTGGACGGCGATTTCGGGATGCGATGTATGGACATGGTGCTGGGACTCCAGAGCGATGCCATATACAACGCCTGCGACGTGCTTACCGGTGTGTGTACCGTAAACGAAGCAAAGGTCGCGCACTGTTCGGGCGCCGACTTCATTGCGGCACCCATGGGCGCTTATGAAACAACGATACCGAAAACCGCGTTTTTCAAACTGTTCCGGCATCTCCGAGAGCTTTATGATTACATTTTCATAGACAGCTCCACCGAACAAAGCCCGTATTATCTCGCCTTTGCCGCCGCGGCTGACGACGCGCTCGTTGTCGCCATGCACCGCTCCACCGCCATACGTGCGGCGGAAAAAACGGCATATGCCCTTTCCGGTCTGGGCTTCCGGAATCTCAGGCTCATCGTCAATTGCTACGACCGTGCGCTTGCCGAATCGGGTGCGCTCCCAAATCTTTATCAGATTATCAAGCGCTCCGCGGTACGGCTTCTCGGTGTCGTTCCCGTTGACGGCAGGCTTGTCGAATGGCAGGAAAAGGGCGTGACGGTTCTCTCACCGGAGAGAGAAAAGGACAGATATCTATCCGAATCCGAGATAGCTTTCCTTAATATTGCAAAACGCATGACGGGAATGGCGGTGCCGCTCCTCGACGGCGTTTATGACGTTAAAATAAAAAGAAAGAAATTAAAACTGTGAAAGGATGACCATCAATGGATATTGCCATCATCGCAAACGACAAGAAAAAAGAGCTTATTACGGAATTCTGCATGGCGTACTGCGGAATTCTCAGTCATCACCACATATGCGCAACGGCAATCACCGGTAAATATATCAGCGAAGCCACGGGGCTTACCATCGAACGACTTCTTTCAGGCTCGCACGGCGGCAGCAGTCAGATCGCTTCCCGCGTCGCGTATAACGAAGTCGATATACTCATTCTCTTCCGCGACAGTTCAAGCGAGGATGAGTACAACGATACGGAAGCCAACCTTGTGAGACTTTGCGACATTCACAACGTTCCGGTTGCCACAAACATCGCCACCGCAGAGGCGCTTATTCTCGCTCTCGACCGCGGCGACCTTGACTGGCGCGAAAATCTCAAGAGAAAAAGAACCTTCAATTCCGCACACTCTGTCGACTGATACGGCGGACCGGTGCTTTGCGCCCGCTGCGGTGCTGCCTTAAAGGTTTTCTTAAGGAATATTTGATATGATTAAAAAACAACGCGGTACGGCAGACATACTGCCGTCCGAAATGCTGCTTTGGCAGTATATTGAAAAGACAATGAGAGAGGAAGCGGCGCTTTACGGCTTTGAGGAAACACGCTTCCCCACATTCGAAGCAACTGAGCTGTTTTCCCGCGGCGTCGGCGGTACGACCGATGTTGTGCAGAAGGAAATGTATACCTTTGAAGACAGGGACGGCAGAAGCATCAGTCTTCGTCCCGAGGGTACGGCGGGTGTTGCACGCAGTGTGCTTGAAAACGGTCTGCTGTCGGGCGCAATGCCGCTCAAACTCTATTACATTGCGAATTTCTTCCGCTATGAAAAACCGCAGGCGGGCAGAAGCCGCGAATTCTATCAGTTCGGTATCGAAATGTACGGCTCGGACTCTCCGGCAGGCGACGCGACCGTCATCCTGCTGGGCAGAAACGTCCTGAAGAAGCTGGGCATAAAGAACTGTACGCTTCACATCAACTCGATCGGCTGCCCCAAATGCCGTCCGGCATTCAGGGAAGCTCTGGTGAAATATTTCTCGCAGTACAAAGACGAGCTTTGCCCGACGTGCCGGTCGCGTCTTGAGACGAATCCGCTCCGTATCCTTGACTGCAAATCTCCCATATGCTCGAAAATCGCCGAAAACGCTCCCAAAACGTTGGATTATCTCTGCGACGACTGCAAGGGCAGGTTTGACGAGCTTCAGAGCATTCTGAACGCCGCAGGCGCGGAGTACAAGGTCGACAGCGCGATCGTGCGCGGTCTTGATTATTACACCGGCACGGTTTTCGAATTCATTCAGGAAAATATCGGCGCGCAGTCCACAATCTGCGGAGGCGGCAGATACAACGGTCTTATCGAAGAGCTTGGTGGTCCGGCAACACCGGCGGTAGGCTTCGGTATGGGTATCACACGAGTCATCCTCGCAATGCAGCAGGAGGGTGTCGTTCCCGAGCTTTCACCCGCCGCAGACGTTTATATAGCGCCGCTCGGAAGCGACACGTCGGAGCTTGCGTTCAGGCTCACGGAACAGCTCCGTGCGCTCGGTGTGAGAGCGGACACCGACCTTATCGGCAGATCACTCAAAGCACAGATGAAATATGCGGACAAGCAGGGCGCAAGATACACGCTTGTCATCGGCGGCGACGAAGCCGCAAACGGTGTTGCGACGCTCAAAAGCATGACGGGCGGCGAAAACGTCACCGTTCTGCTCGACGCGCAAAAAATCAGAGACGCAATAAAATAGGGCGACGGGCTTTGGTGAACGAACTTCACCCGCGCCGCACTTGAGATATACCGCGACGGCTCACTGAGCCGTTTTTGCGGGTTTTACGGTAAATTTTATTAAACGAGGTTTGTTATGGCTGAATTTCTCGGCAGCAGCAGGCGCACGCACTACTGCACTCAAATTAGCGAAAAAGACATAGGAAAAACCGTTTCGGTCGCGGGCTGGGCTCAGCGCCGCCGCGACCTCGGTTCACTCATATTCATCGACCTGCGTGACAGGAGCGGTATCGTTCAGCTCGCTTTCGACGACAGCACCGACAGGGCTGTGTTCGACAAGGCGTTCGCCGTGAGAAGCGAATACGTTCTGTTTGCAACAGGCACGGTCCGTGAGCGTTCAAGCAAGAATCCCAACATCCCCACCGGAAACATTGAGATTTTCGTGACTGAGCTGAAGATTCTCGGTCTCAGCGAAACTCCCCCCTTCGACATCAACGACAACACCGGTGCGGGCGAGGACCTCAGACTCAAGTACCGCTATCTTGACCTGCGCCGTCCCTGTCTCATGAACAACATCATCTTCCGTCACAAGGTCGCAAAGATCACCCGCGACTACTTCGACGACAACGGCTTCATTGAGATAGAAACACCTATCCTCATAAAATCGACCCCCGAGGGCGCGCGCGACTATCTCGTGCCGTCCAGACTGCATAAGGGAAGCTTTTACGCTCTGCCGCAGTCTCCTCAGCTTTACAAGCAGCTTTCAATGGTCGCGGGCTTTGACAGATATATGCAGATTGCGCGCTGCTTCCGTGACGAGGACCTGCGTGCCGACCGTCAGCCCGAATTCACTCAGATCGACGTTGAAATGAGCTTCGTTGATGTTGAGGACATTTACGCAATAGCCGAAGGCTATGTAAAACGCCTCTTCAAGGAAGCGCTTGACGTGGATATTCCCACTCCGCTCCCCAGATATACCTACAAGGAATGCATGGAGCGTTTCGGCAGCGACAAGCCCGACATGCGCTTCGGCATGGAGCTTATCGACATCACCGATGAGGTGAAAGACAGCGAATTTGCCGTGTTCAGAAACGCGGTCGAAGGCGGCGGCAGCGTCCGCGCCATAAATGCAAAGGGCTATGCCTCCGTTCTGACACGCAAGGAGATCGATAAGCTCACCGAATATGCAAAGGGCTGCGGCGCCAAGGGTCTTGCGTGGATACGCCATACCGAACAGGGCAGAAACGCCTCGTTTGCAAAGTTTGTCACAGAAGAAACACTTGACGCAATCTGCAGGAAAACAGACACCGCCGAAGGCGACGTCACTCTCATAATCGCCGACAGCGACACAAGCTCCGTGCTCACTCAGCTCGGTCAGCTCAGACTGCATGTTGCAAACAAGGTGAACGTGCCCCGTGAGGGCTTCAGGTTCCTCTGGGTCGTCGAATTCCCGTTCTTCGAATACGACAGGGAATCCGGCGAATACGTCGCAATGCACCATCCCTTCACCGCTCCGCTCGATGAATGCCTGCCCTACCTCGAAACGGATAAGGCAAGAGTCAGAGCAAAGTGCTACGACCTTGTGCTGAACGGCATTGAGCTGTCCAGCGGTTCCATACGTATCACCGACCCCGAGCTTCAAAGCACGATATTCAGGCTTCTCGGTCTCTCCAAGGAAGAGGCGCAGACAAAATTCGGCTATCTTCTCGATGCATTCCGCTACGGCGCACCGCCTCACGGCGGATTTGCGATCGGTCTTGACCGCATTGTCATGCAGATGCTGGGCGCTCCCTCTCTGCGCGACGTTGTGGCATATCCGAAGGTGCAGAACGCAAGTGAGCTGATGACCTCATGCCCCGCAGAGGTACCCGAAAAGGCGCTGAAGGAGCTGGGCATCAAAATAGACGAATAAAATTCCTCTGAAAGGAGTTCTCCATGATTGAGATAACGAACCTGACCAAGCGATTCGGCGACAAGGTAGCGGTCGACAACATCACCTTCAACGTCAACGAGGGCGAGATAATGGGTTTTCTCGGTCCGAACGGTGCCGGAAAATCGACTACCCTCAACATACTGACCGGATATCTTTCCGCAACCTCCGGAAGCGCAAAGATCGACGGGATAGACGTGCTTGAGGATCCTATCGGCGCAAAGCGCCGCATCGGTTTCCTGCCCGAAATTCCGCCGCTTTACCTCGAAATGACCGTGAAGGAGTACCTTGACTTTGCATACGAGCTGAAAGGCTGCAGGCTGCCGAGAAAGCAGCACATCAAGGAAATCTGCGAGGTCGTCAAAATCACCGACGTATATAACCGCAAGATAAAGAACCTTTCAAAGGGCTACCGTCAGCGTGTCGGCATTGCGCAGGCGCTCATCGGCAACCCGAAGGTGCTTATTTTCGACGAGCCTACCGTCGGTCTCGACCCGAAGCAGATCATTGAGATACGCAACCTCATCAAGCACCTCGGCAAGGATCATACCGTCATTCTTTCGACGCACATTCTGCCCGAGGTTCAGGCGGTATGCGACCGCATCGTCGTCATAAACAAGGGACAGATCGTCGCAAACGAACGTACCGAAGATATCATCAACGCCGTGGACGGCACCCGCCGACTCATTGCGAAGATCGTCGGTCCGGAGGACGAGGTCATAAAGCTTCTCCGTGCGCTTCCCGGTATCAAGTTCGCCGATGCTCTCGGCAGACGTGATACCGACAGTATCAGCTACATCATCGAAAGCGAGGACAGAGTGGACATCCGTAAGCCGCTGTTTACCTCGGTCGCACGCGCGGGATTCATTATGATAGGTCTGGAAGGCGACCAGCTCAATCTTGAAGACATATTCATCAGACTCATCGAACCGCAGAAGGCGGAAAAAAGAAAGAGAGGGCAGCAGTAATGTGGGCAATATATAAACGTGAGCTGCGCTCATACTTCATAACTCCCATCGGCTATATCTTTGCCGGAATGTTCATCGCGGTTTCGGGTGCGCTGTTTGCGTATACGTCACTGCTGAAGCAGGACAGCTCCGGACTTTATACGTACTTTGTGCTTCTTCTGCTTGTTTTCTGCATTCTTCTGCCGCTTCTTACCATGAAGCTGTTTGCGGAAGAACGCAAATCAAGGACAGAGCAGATGCTGCTGACGGCACCGGTCACACTGACCGGCATCGTCTGCGCGAAATTCTTCGCCGCACTCACGATTTTTGCGGTCTCTCTCGCAGTAAACAGCCTCAACTTCATTTTGCTGTACCGCTACGGCTCGCCGAATCTATCTGTCATCCTGACGAATATACTCGGTCTCTTCCTTGTCGGCGCCGCATTCATCGCACTCGGTCTCTTTCTTTCCGCGCTGACCGAAAACCAGCTCATCGCCGCAGTTTCCTCCATTGCGATCATCGCGGTACTGTTGCTTCTCAGTCTGCTTGCGCAGAAAATTCCCTTCGAATGGCTTCGCGTCGTCGTCCGCTGGTTCTCGGTGGTTGACCGCTATACGCCCTTCACAGTCGGCTATTTCGACATTCCGGCGCTCATTTACTTCATATCCTTTGCGTGCGTGTTTATCTTCCTGACCGTCAGAGTTTATGAAAAGCGCCGCTGGTCCTGATTACGGAGGGTTTACGCAATGTCAAAAACAAACATTTTCAAGAATAAACGCTTCAAGTACGGTTCTCTCTCCGTGGTCTTCACGGTGCTTTTCATTGCCATGATAATCGTGCTCAACCTCATCGTCACCTCGATTGACGAAAAGGTCGGTCTCCAGCTCGACCTCACTCAGACACAGCTCTATTCCATCAGCGAAGACACAGATACGGCTCTCCGTGTCGGTCTCGGCGACGAATACGACAGCTTCGACGTTACAATCTATTTCCTTGCCGACCGCGACCTGTTCACGTACTATGACACGGCATACTACAACGCAAACGGCACCGACCGCGAGCATTTCACCCGCGTGCGTGACCTTGCCGAAGAATATGCGCGCAAGTACCCGAACAATGTCAAGGTCGAATATATCGACATCAATAAGGAGCCTGAGCTTGCGAACAGGTATCTTACCGAATCGCAGACCTCGCTTTCTTATAACAACGTCATCATTCAGGGCAAATATCATTACAGAATCCGTACCTTCAACGGCTTCTACACCGCCGACACCGAAACGGGCAAGGTTTTTGCCTTCTCCGGCGAAAAGAACATGACCGCCTCAATTCTTCAGGCATCACTTGCCGAAGCACCCGTTGTGTCGTTCACGACAGGTCACGGCGAAAGCTGGAGTCAGGGCTTTGAGGAAATATTCACGGCTACCGAATTTGAGGTCAAAAAGGTCGACCTTGCGACAGAAGACATCGACCCCAGAACCAAAATTCTGGTGATATACAATCCCGTCAGCGACTTCATCGGCTATACCGGTTCGGCTTCGACGGGCAAAAACGAGATCGACAAGCTGTCGGAATACATGGCTGACAAGGAAAACTTCAACAGCCTTATGGTCTTCGTCAACTCCTCCACCGAATCCCTCACAAATCTGAGAGAATATCTCTGGGAGACCTGGGGTCTTGACTATATGCCGAACTACAAGCTTGCCGACGAGAAAAACTCCATCGCAAACGGCACCGATTTTTACAGCATCATCGGTAACTACAACACTGCCAACACCAATTCCGCCGCATATTCGATCCACAAGACCGCGTCCGAGCAGGGCATACGCACTGTTGTCAGAAACGCTGTCCCGCTTAAAATCGATACCTCCGGCAGAGCAAGCGGCACTCCCGACATCGCCGTCAGCACATACGATACAGCGTATGCGCTCATAAGCGACGGCAAGGGCGGCGTTGACCGCGTTGACGGCTCGTATCCCGTTGTGGCGCTTTCGACATACCGCACCTACGGCGACAACAACGCTAAGAAATACAAGTTCGTCATGCTCGTCGGCTCCACCGACTTCGGCAGCGACGCATATGTCACCAATACCTACGGCAACCGCAGCATCATTTACAGCGCGACCCGCAACATGGCGACCGACCGCGTCATCCCCGATATCGATATCAAACGCTTTGAGGAAACGGCGCTGACGCTCACCACCGAACAGGCTGAAAAGCTCACCTGGTTCGTCACGCTCACTTTCCCGCTCGTCATCATCTGCATCGGCTTTGCGGTATTTGTACGGAGGCGTCACCTCTGATATGAAAAAACAGATCACTATTCTGATATGCGTATTCGTCGCGGCGGCAGTGCTGCTCGGCGTCTATCTCATCTTCTTCCGCACCGGCGACCAGACAACCGAGGATTACTACAAAATTTCGGAAAACGCGCTCGCGATCGGCAACCTTGAATACGACAAAGTTACGATCACCTTTGCCGACAGCCGTGAAAAGCTGGACGGCGACACCTATGATACGTACATCTGCGGCTTTGCGGAGGCGTTTGAACACAAGGTGAAGAATATTTACGTCGAATTCGGCAAAGGCGGCGACTTCTGCACCGTCAGCTCGGAAGGCAAATCCGAAAAGCTGGCTCATGATGCGTTCTTCAATACGCTCGAAAACGGCACGCGCTATTCATTCAACGGCGAAATTATGTTTGCCATGGCTATACTGCGTGTGACCGGCAATGCGGACGGCAGGTCCGACAGCGATTTCTCCGTATATGCCCTCCCGGGCTACGACATCGACGGCGACACGGTGGGTACAGGCA
>FR892183.1:0-13322 GCA_000433115.1 Ruminococcus sp. CAG:382 | reverse complement strand
TACAGCGCTTCACCGTCACAAATAAGTACGGCACGTATTCGGCTTACCGTGTCAACAACACCTTCTATTTCGAAAATGCAGAGCTTTGCTCCTATGACCAGGAGAAATTCGCTTCATTTGTCGTCAACTGCACATATATGCTGTCTGTCGGCAAGCTGTCGAATGTATCCGAAGCCGACCTTGCAAAATACGGTCTGGCGGACGAATCGACGGCAACCGCCGTGATCGACGTCGAAACGCTGAAGGGCGTCCACCACAGAGTCATCATCGGCAACAAGCTGGCATCGGGCGGCGCGTATTACGCACGCTATGTCGGCAAGCCGCACGTATATATCCTCGATTCATCGCTTGAAAACGAAATCCTTCAGCCCGCAACGGTCATGCTGACCGCGAATCTCGGATACAGCATTTCAAGCACCAACGATACCTACGATATCAGCGATGTAATCCTTATGTACTCCGACTCCGACACGACTGTCTATGTCAGACAGCGTGTTGACGTCACTCTTCCCTCGAATATCAAGGCTTTTTCATCAAAACAGGAAATCGCCACACTGATACACGACAAGGTCTGTTTCACCGGAGCATATTCCGACTGGACGGCGGACACAAAGTCACTCGTCGGCGTCAATTCATCGGACGGCGGTACGGTGACGCTCGAATTCGCGCTTGAACGCTATGCCGAAAACGGCAAATACGGCGTCAGATTCGGTCTTGTCAAAGACACCGCAAAGGGCGCGGTTCTTCCCGGCAAGGTTGAAATACAGGCTTACGACAGCGACGAAAAGAAGTTCGTCAGCGTCGCGGAATTCTCCGGCTTCGACCAGTCCGAAAAGAGCTATCGCCAGTATGAAGTGAACTTTGAGTTCGGAAAGCAGCTCAGATATGTCAGACTCATGTTTGAGCTTCCCACCGGAAATCAGTATGCGGTATTTGACGAAATAACGCTCTATGCCGACGGCTGGGACGCGATCCCCAAGGAATCGGTCACCGGCGTCTGGGAAGTCGTATCACCCGCAAACTACATCAAAAAGGGTTATAACTACGCGACTCCCGACGCTTCCACCTTCTCGGAAATACTTTACGGTATGGCGACTCTGGTGGGCGACAGCGTTGTCGAATACAACGTGACGAGCGAGGATACGCTTGATAAATACGGTCTGAAAGACCCTGCGATAGGGCTGTCCTACGATTATAAGGGCTACCGCAGTTATATCTATTTCAGCAAGCCCGACAGCGACGGCAGCCGCTTTGCGTATGCCACGATCGAGTTCAAGAACGACAAGGGCGAGACGCAGAAGACCACGACCGGCATCATCGCCAAGGTCTCCAAGAAGACCGCGCCGTGGCTGAGCTGGGAACCGCTTGAGTTCCTTGACCGCTCCACCTTCTCTATGTATATTGACAAGATCGATACCATCGAAATGGAGTTCGACAACACGACGTACCTCTTCAACCTCGAAAAGGGCAGTGACGGTAAACTGTCACGCGTTACCTGCAACGGCAAAGAGGTCGATGTCAAGAACTTCCGCTATCTCTATATGTCCGTTCTGAGCTGTACAAGAGCAGGTGAATACACGCCTGCCGAAGGCGATGTCAAAACACCGTATTTCCGCTTCAAAATGACAAGTTCCGTCAAGGAAACGGAGATAATCTATTACCGCGTCACAACAAGCAAGCTCATTTATGAGACGGACGGCGTTCCCAGCAACTATTACGTGCTGTTCGCCGACGTCAACACAATAATAAACAACGTCAGGCTGCTGCTTGACGGCAAGGACGTTCCGAGATGAAGCGTTCTGCGCTTATGATGGCTGTCGCCGTATGCCTGCTGATTTTCAGCGGCTGCGGCGGCACTGTCGATATAACACCGATACGCGAGGCTGTCGCAAACGCGCCGGAGCAGGCGCACGGCAGCTTCACTGCCAATATCCGCTTCGGAGATGAGCTTGCGACGCTGCTTTTTTCAATGGGCAGCTTTGATGCGGATTACGAAAAAAACACGCTGAGCGCCGAAATGACGCGCACCGTGCTGGCTTCGGCGGCAAAAGTGGAGCTTGAATACGACGGAACGACCTGCACCACGATCATCGACGGCGAGGAGCATACCGGCGAAATGTCGCCGGAAGCGCTGTTTGACAGCCTGCTCTATGCACGTCCCGCCGTACCGGATGAGGGAAGCAAAATTTCCGCCTCCCTTTCAGCCGACGGGCTTTACACCGTAAAATGCAAAAATCCCGACAGCAACACGCTGTTTTCGCTGCTCGGCGACGATATCTATTCCATTGCGTATATCAATGTTCCGCGAAAGGACAAAATGTATTGCGAGGACGCGGTTTTCACCTACCGCATCAAAGACGGAGCGATATCCGATTACAGCCTTGCTTTCACCGCGCACCTTTTCGACACACCGCCGTATGTTCCCGGAAAGGACGTTGACGAAAGCGGCTACGAGCTGGTGCTTTTTGTCGAATTCAATGTGAGTTACAGATACTGATTATGCTGAAAAGATTCGCACACTACTTCAAACCCCATAAAAAGATGTTCTTCCTCGATCTGTTCTGCGCGCTCATTGTCGCAGTATGCGATCTGTTTTACCCGATGGTAGCAAAGGACATCATCAATGTTTACGTTCCCGAGCGCAACCTGCGGCTGCTCATCGTGTGGTCACTGGTGCTTCTCGGCATCTATCTGCTGAAGCTCGGCATGAACTATATTGTCGCGTTCTTCGGACACATGGTGGGCGTACACATTCAGGCGGACATGCGCCGCGACCTGTTCCGGCATCTCGAAAAGCTGCCGTTTTCGTACTATGACGAAAACAAAACGGGGTCGATCATGTCCCGCCTTATAAACGACCTTTTTGAGGTCTCGGAGCTGGCGCACCACGGTCCGGAGGATCTGTTCCTCTGCATCGTCATGTTCATCGGCTCATTCATCATGCTTTCCACCATCAACATATGGCTCACGCTTGTCGTTTTCGCCGTTCTGCCGTTCATACTGTATTTCGCGGTAAGGATGCGAAAGAGCATGAGCGAAGCGTTCCGCAAGAGTCGTGAGCAGATCGCGGAACTCAATGCCGACATTGAAGCGTCGGTTTCGGGAATGCGTGTCTCGCGCGCGTATACGGCTGAGGCGCACGAGGAAAAGCGCTTTGCCGAAGAAAACGTGCGCTATCAGGCGGCACGTGAGCTGGCATACAAAGCGATGGGCAAATTTCACTCCGGAATGACGTTCTTCACCGACTTCCTCTATCTTGTCGTGCTGGCGGCGGGCGGGCTGTTCTTCTTTTACGGAATGATCGACACCGGCGAATTTGCCGCGTATCTGCTCTATATCAGCATGTTCCTCAGTCCGATAAAGCGCTTTGTGAACTTCTTTGAGCAGCTCCAGGAGGGCATGACGGGACTCGGCAGATTCTGCGAGATCATGGACATAAAGCCCGAGGAGGAGGCGCCCGACGCGAAGGTGCTTGAAAACCCGCAGGGTCACATACGGTTCGACAACGTTTCGTTTTCGTATTCCAGCGAGGAAAGCGCAAACCGTATGGTCATAGATAACCTGACGCTTGACATCCCCAAGGGAAAGACACTTGCGCTTGTCGGTCCTTCGGGCGGCGGCAAGACCACGATATGCAATCT
The DNA here is from genome assembly GCA_000433115.1 of Ruminococcus sp. CAG:382. Lineage (GTDB taxonomy): Bacteria > Bacillota > Clostridia > Oscillospirales > CAG-382 > UBA1206. The sequence goes on along the minus strand of FR892183.1, from coordinate 9,681 downwards.
TATCCCGCGTTTTTATGAGATCTCCGCCGGTTCGATCACCGTCGACGGCTATGACATACGCTCCCTCACACGCCATTCGCTCCGCAAGGCGATCGGTATCGTCTCGCAGGACGTGTTCCTGTTCAACGGTACGGTGAAGGAGAACATCGCATACGGCGACTTTGACGCGAATGACGATGCAATCGTCGAAGCTGCGAAAAAGGCAAACATACACGATTTCATCATGACGCTTCCGAACGGTTACGATACAAATGTCGGCGAACGCGGCGTAAAGCTTTCCGGCGGTCAGAAGCAACGTATTTCGATCGCACGCGTGTTCCTCAAGAACCCGCCCATACTCATTCTCGACGAGGCGACCTCGGCGCTCGACAACGCGACTGAAATGCAGATCCAATCCGCGCTTGAGCTGTTGTCCGGCGGCAGAACCGTTGTTGTGGTCGCACACCGTCTCTCGACCGTCCAGAATGCCGATGAGATCGTTTTCATCGACCGGACGGGTATTGTCGAGCGCGGCAGTCATGATGCGCTGATGGCGAAAGACGGGGCTTACAGAGCGCTTTATGAAGCGAGTGCCATGAAGCCGCACAAAAACAGTATATAAAAAGCGCGGGTGTTAAAAAAGCGCAGACCGAAACAGAAAACGCCATGAGCAAAAATCTCATGAGCGTAAAATGTTTATCTGCTGCGAAACAGTCAACAATGTCGGAATTCTTCGAATTCCCTCAAAAGCATTTATATTTCTGTTCCTATCGTCGAAAGTCTCCCTCGACGTACCTTTGTACGCCGTCGGTCGACTTTCGACGATTCTGCATCTTTTTTAACGCCCCCGAAAAATCAAAACAGCGCTTCGCCTTGTCGGCGAAAGCGCTGTTTTTAATGTGCGAATATCATGTTTCTCATGTCAGCGGGTGAGGTCTTTCAGCTTGCGCTTGTTGCGCTTTGCGTGTACCGTCCTGTTTATCAGCAAAACAATGACGCTGCCGAGGGCAAAGCCGCCGATATCGATCCACATGTCGGATATCATCGCGCCTCTGTCCGGCGTGAAGAGCTGAATCGTTTCGTCGATGAACGGGAACGCAAGCATACAAAGTCCGAGCGGCATGAAATAATCTTTGCCCCGTTCGCCTATCCAGAGAAGGAGCACCGATATTGTGATGCCGAGAACGGCATATTCGGTGAAGTGCGCCGCCTTGCGGACGTAGTGTCCCATCGTTTCGCTTTCAATTCCGAGTACGCGCGCTATGAAGGCTGTCACGCCGTCGCTTATCTCACCCGATGTTTCGCCCGGAACGAGCGAATTGCCCCAGATGAACATCAGCACGACTACGACGAGAATTGTCAGTGCAACGGTTTGTTTTTTTCTTTTAGTCATAAGTTTTCGTGCTTCTTTCCGATCGGATGGCTCTTTTTTGTCATTGGAGTTTTGGGCGGAGCTTCACTTCAGAAGTGATGCGGCGCGGAGGAATGGTTCTTCGGCGGCAGCTTCGCCGAGCTTATCGAGTATGTATTGAGCTGCTTCGGGCAAATTGGGCATACGGCGGTCGATACGGTGGCAGTCGGAGCCGAGCAGATGGATATATCCGTTTTCGAGCAGCTTTATTGCGCGGCGCTTATGCCAGAAGTCGAGAAAATGCTCCGCATTGCTTTGCAGGAGTATTCCTCCGGCGGCAAGCTCGCCAAAGGTGCCGGGGCGTTGGTCGATATACCGTTCAATATGAGCGATAATGGGAGTCAGCCCCATTGAATCACGGATCGTGAAAAGCTCATCGGTAACGGTGGGCGACCAGCGGCAAAACGGCATTTCAATGAGAATCAAACGAGTGCCGCTTATGGCAAGCTCAGGAAGCTGTTCACAGCGGCTTATGCCGGGGAAATACGCAACCTCAGCGCCGAGATATACATCGGGGAGACCGTCACGCATGACCGTTCTGAGCCTTCCGACTGCTTTTGCGCGGCGGGAAAGGAAGCTTTCGGGCGACTCGCGCTCAGGGTAAAAATGCGATGTCGAAACGACCTTACTCACACCCTGCGCCGCCATAAGCTCAAGCATTTTCAGCGATTCATCGGGCGATCTTGCGCCGTCGTCAATGCCGGGCAGTATGTGAGAATGGAAGTCGATCAGGTCAGTTTTCAGTGGGTTCTTGAGTACGGTCATAGAAAAGCTCAATGAGTATGTTTATCAGATCCTCTTCGTCAGCGTGGAATTCCATATATTTTTCGCCGACCTGTGCATCGCCCTTCGGGGATATTGCGCCGGCATAGGAATATGTTCCGATCTTGCGGCTGAGTGCGGAGATGAACGAAGTGTCGCAGTTGGTGACGCTGTATTCCGCGATCTGGTCATAAGCGCTGAGGAGGAAGGTGTCGGTCACATTCATGTCCGCCAGTTTTTCGACAAACGCCGCGAGATATTTCTTCTGCCTCTCCATGCGGGCAAGGTTTGAGCTGTCCTCCATTGCGCCGCGCGCGCGCACATATTCAAGCGCCTTATCGCCGAGAAGTGTCACAGTCGTACCCTTGACAAACGAAGGGTCGACGGCAGTCATATCGTCATCGACAGTCACGGTCACACCGCCGACACAGTCGTTCAGACGGGACACGGCATCCATTGTGACGGAGATGTAATTATCGATTTTCACGCCGTAAAGATAGTCCGAGACGGCTTTGACGGTGTTCTTGCAGCTTGACACGAGTCCGTCGCCGTAGGTATGCGCTATTGCAAGCTGTGTATAGAGCTTACCCATTTCCTTGCCGGCTATATCAAGCATGGGTACATCCGCCATGGTGTCGCGGTTTATGTGCAGTACGGTGTATTTTTCGTTTTTGTCGTCAAAAACGATGAGCGCAAGGAAATCGGCTTTTTCGGAGTTGTTGTATGAGTCGCTGCCCACCGCCTTGCCGAGAGTATCGACACCTATCACGAGCACGGATGAGACGCCCTTCCGAGGGGTATACGGTTCGCCGTTTATGTACACGGTTTCATGCTGGCGCTGATAATCTATCGCGCCCATGTATGAGCTGTTATGCGATTCGTTTCCCTCAACGCGGTTTTCGATCTGTATTATCGCCACGGCGACCGCGATCACGGCGAGGATGAGTATGCAGAGAAGCAGTATTATTTTCTTGCCGTCATTGGTTTTCATTTTGTTATCGCTCCGGAATAAAATTTATCTCATTAGCAAGACAGCGCACTTAACGTGCGCTGTCAGGTCATGTTTTGTTTGGTGCTGCCGACTCAGAAGGAGCGCTTCTTGAGAACAACAGTTGCAGCTGCTGCGGTGCAAACAACGAGTACGCCGAGAGCAACGAGAGCGGAGTTGCTGTCGCCGGTCTGGGGAGAATCCTTGCTTACATCGGAAACGATGGGGCTGCCGACGAGAATTGCAACAGGGCAGAAGTGCCTGAAGGTGAGAACAGCGTAACCGTCTTCGTAAACGCAGTCGGCGTTGTCCCACTTGTTGCCTGCTACATCTTTGTAAATACCTGCAGCGACATAATCGCCGTAGTTCAGCTCAAGCTTTACCTTGACGGTTGTGCCTTCGGGAATTTCGCCCTCATAGCTGATGTCGAAAAGTGCGCCGACCTTGTAATCGCCGGTGACATTGGAGACACCCTTGAGAAGCTCTTCATAAGCTGCTTGAAGAGCTGCCTTCTTTTCTGCGCTGAGAGTATCTCTGTCCTTGTAATGAGTGACGATAATCTTGCTTGTGACGTCTTCGCCGTTTGCTTCGGCAGAGACAAGCCTGACTTCCCATGCATCGGTGCTGGGCACAAAATCAGTTGCGGAAACGCCGATTACGGCGAGTGCGGAGAGCAGTGTCAGCGCGAGGATTGTTGCGATGATTCTTTTCATTTTGGTTCAACCTTTCTTAAAAAATTTGTTCTTTATTTTGGCATTTTATCATTCCGCATCCCTGCGGACCGCAAGCAGCAGATAGCGCTGATTGCCGTTGCCCGAAAGGCAGGTGGAAAGAATAACAATGTGGTCGTCGGGAGTGACCTTGACTGTCTTATCGACCACGGCGTTCATCGCGCGGACGGACAGTATGTCATTCATGACTTCGGTGAATACGTATGTATTGGTGAAATCGTAATAATACATGAGGTGGATGTTCGAATAAGGAACAGCCGCGAAGATTTCATATGTATACGTTTTGTCCGGAAGGATTATCTGAAGCTCCTTGTGCGACTGCATGAAGGATTTTTTCGTATATGTCTTCTGTATCGAACCGAACATCGAGCCGCTGGACATATTGTGACCGTAGATCAATGTCACGGGGTCGTTGAAGTCACGGTTGTTATAGTCCTCGGTGAAGATGGAGCCGCGCGTATCGGCGTAGCGGTAATAGTTACGTTTCAGATAGTACTCATTGTCACCCTTGCGGTTAAGAATCGGATAATCGATCGGGGTGCCGGGAATACGTATCCATGCGTAAATATCCTTGTTGATCTTCTGATATACGGCGAAATTGACATCCTCATAAACATATTCGGAGGTCTCTTCACCCGACTCTTCGCTTTCCTCCGACATTTCATCGGAAACGTCGCTTTCTTCTTCGGAAGAAGCTTCATCCGAAATTTCGGAGGGTCCTTCGGAGTTTTCCTCGTCGGAGCTTTCTGCCGACGGTTCTTTGGAAAAGGGCTCCGAGGATTCGGCGGCGCTCACTGGAGCATTGCCGCTCGCGGCAGAGGAAGAGGGGTCCGCGGCGTCATTACCGCAGGCGGAAAGTGCAAACACACAGGTAAGGAGCAGAGCAAGCACAGCTTTTTGCGTTTTCATTACTTTGAGCCTTCCTGTTTCGCGGTGATCTCTTTGTGGTCCGATGAATAGTAGTATTTTGAATACTTGCCGTATTTTTTATATCCGTATGAACCGGAGGAACGGTATCCGTTATAGACAAAGCCGAGTATGCGGACACCGGTCATTTTGAGCTGACGGATCGCTTCCCTTATATCACCGCGCTTTGTTATCTTATGTCTTACGACAAGAATCACACCATCGATGAACTTTGTCACGATAAGCGGATCGGCAACGGCGGTTATGGGCGGCAGGTCGAGGATTATATAATCGAAATGGTTCCTGAAAAGCTCAATCACCGCCTGCATTTTTTCGGAGCCGAGAAGCTCGGAGGGGTTCGGCGGGATATCGCCGGCGGTCACAACACTGAGGTTTTCGTTGATTATGCCCTTGTGAACCACATTTTTGTCGTTGCTGACAAGAAGATTCGAAAGTCCGGGAGAAAGCGGCTTGCCCAGTGTTTTTGCAATGGACGGTTGGCGCATATCGCAGTCCACGAGAAGGACGGTGTTGCCCGCCTCGGCAAGTGATGCCGCAAGATTTATCGCGGTGAAGGACTTACCCTCCGAAGGGCAGGGGCTTGAAATGCCGACCACCTTTCCGCTTTCGGAATCGGGGAACGAGAAAACTATATTGGTGCGGAGCAGGTTATATGCTTCCTTGGAAGCAAAGTTCAGCTCCGAAAATGTTTTGGGCAGGGTTGTAGGCTTTGCGTTGTCGTTGTTCTGCATCATATTCACCTGCTATCAGTTGCTGTTTTCGCCGTTCTTCGTTGCAGTGCCGTAATAGCCGCCGTATTTATAATAGCGGCGATCGCTCTTGGCATTGACATCGGGAACAACCGAAAGAAGCGGGATCTCGTCGCCGTAAGTGGTGACAAGCCATTCTTCGCTGTTTATCGTATCGTTGAACATTTCAAGAAGTATGATCACACCGGCAGAGAGAACGAAGCCGACAAGCATTCCCAAAACCGTGTTCTTCGGAGTACTGGGCGACGACTTGGTCTGCGGTACAACGGCATAGTCAACGACCTTGACTTTTGCGCCTTCCATTACGTCGGCGACCTTCTGTGGCAGAACCGACGCGATGGTATTTGCAATATCGCACGCCTCCTGCGGATCGGGGCTTGTCACGGTGACGGAAAAGATTTCGGTGCCGTTGACCGCCTGCGAGCCGATCATTTTGTTGAGTTGTTCGTATGTGTAGTTGAAATTGCCTTCACGGATAACTTCTTCCAGATTGAGACGCGTTCCGAGAATGACACGGTATGTATCGACAAGAGTCTGTGCCGCCGCAAGCTCGCTTGCGCTGAAGGTGAACTTGCCGGTGACAGCGGAGATCGAGGAGTTATTGACATAAAACATTGCAGTAGCTTCATACTTCGGCGTTATGCCGAGACGGGTATATCCGAAAGCGATGATGCCTGCAAGAACCGTTGCGACAGCGATGACCCACCACTTTTTGACAAGAGCCGATGCCATTTGAAGGAGGTCAATTTCGCGGGATTCGGTGTTTTCGTTCATTATTCCTGTCCTCTTTTTCAGTCTTTTTATTCCGTCCGGTGCGCCTTCCGATCGCAGTCAGTACACCTATCCTATTATTCTGAGCTTATATTATAACACGCGGAAGCCGAAAAATCAATAGGTGCCATGGTTTTTATTGCTGTAATTAATCACAATTTTCAAAGATGATCGTTATGTCAACCATTAAAAGCGCACAAAAGTCCCGCTGTTCAAGGTTCCGACCGACCCGCATCGTTTTTTCGGTCATCATTCTTAAAAAACGGAAAAGAACGTCAATCCGAGTGCAAAGCACGGCAAAAAAGGCACACGATTTTGCCGTGTGCCTTCCGATTGATTTTTGCTTTCGGATCACTTTCCGAAATTCGGGTTCTTCGACTTTTTGTCGGGAGAAACGACGACCTTGCGTTCGCCGTCATTGCCGACCGAATAAGTCGTTACGCCTTCGATATTCTGACAAGCGGTATGTATGATGCGTCTCTCATATGAGCTCATAGGCTCAAGAGCGAAGCTGCGGTTATACTTGAGCGCTTTCTCAGCCATACGCTTTGCGAGCTGTTCGAGGGTCTCCTTGCGTTTTGCGCGGTAGTTTTCAATATCTACGCTGACGCGGAAATATTCCTTGTTGCCGCGGTTTGCCGCAAGCGATGCAAGATACTGCAAAGAGTCGAGCACGTCGCCGTGATGTCCGATGAGTACGCCGAGTCCTTCGCCGTTGACAGTGATGAGTACACCCTCACGGGTCTCGCCGTCCTCGTTGGTATCGGTTTCGGGTGTCACCCTGATCTCGGCTTCGAGTCCCATGTCGGCAAGCAGAGTTTTCACAAACTCCTCAGCCTTGTCGGCAGGAGTCTCTTCATAGATAACCTTGACGATCGCGTCGGCGGCGCCGATACCGAGAATGCCCTTTTTCGGCTCCTCAAGCACGACGTGTGTCACGCGGCCGACATCAACACCAAGCTCACGTGCGCCGGCTTCAATTGCCGCCTGAACGGTTTTGGCGTTCTGTATTACTTCTTTCATAAAGATTGGTTCTCCTTATTTTTTGTCCGGCTTATCGTCCTTCGACTCGGGGCGTTCTTCCTTCAGCTTCGGCTTTTCGCCTTTGCTTTCGGGCGCTGCTGCCTTGGGTTCGTCGGACGGCTCATCGCCGGTGAGCATGACCACCTTGCCGGAGGCTTTGGGCTTTGCGGCATCGTCTTTCGGCTCGACTCTGAGGTTGTCATAGCTGTCGTCATCTTCATCGACCTCGATGGTGATGACCTTTTTCTTCTTGCCCTTGTACTGACGTCTTGCCTCTTCAAGCTCGGCTTCGGTGACGACGGGCAGGGGGTACATTTTACTTAAAATGAACTGCTGGAGAGTTTGCAGGATGGTACGGAAAATCCAGTACGCACCTATCGCCAGCGGGAATGTGAGTGCGAAATAGGTACTGAGTGCGGGCATACCCCATTTCATAAGCGCGCCGTTGCCGGGCATGGGGCTGCCGTCGGGCTGGGTCTGGGGAGTACCCGTGAATTTGCGGGTAAGCACGCCGCTGAAGAAGCTGGACAGGAAAACGAGCAGCGGTATTATCAGCATGACAATAACAGGCACAAAGCCTTCCTTGAAACGGCTGTTCGGGATATCAAGGAATGTATAGCCGTCCATAAAATCGAACGAAGGCAGTCTGTCAAGGTCTTCTGCCGAAAATTCTGTGGTCATCGCGCCTTCAATGCCGTAATCGGACGCGAGAAGCGCTTCGTATTTTGCCGCGTCCTTCTGCATAAAGCTTACGAGGTTAAGCTCGCCGTATGCATCTGCGGGCTGAACGTTGCCGTTGCCGTCCTTGGAAAATTCGCCGTTCCACTTGTTGGTGTCGGTATCGATCGTTGCGCCGAAGCCCTTTTGCAGGTTGGTGAACGCATCGTAGGTCGCCTTCAGCTCGTCATGCTTTGCCTGGTCCTTTGAAGGGTCGAGGTAATAATCGGAAGCGGCTATCTTTTCTTTTGCTTCCTCCAGCATGGTCGCGGCAGTTGTATACTGCTTGTTAACATAAGCGTTGTCATTGATTGCGACGCAGTAGCTGAGCGGATATCTGACAACTCCGAAGAGGATCAGTATGAGCGGGAGCTGAATGAGCAGCGGCAGGCAGCCGGAAAGCTGGCTGACGCCTTCATTACGGTAAAGATCCTGAATCTCCTGCTGCATTTTCATCTGTGTCGGGCGGTCGTTTCTGCCCTTGTACTTTTCACGGATGATCTGCTCCTTCGGCTTCATTTTCGCCATGTTGACCGAGGATTTCTGCTGCTTTATTCCCAAAGGAAAAAGAACTATCTGCATTATCAGAGCAAAGAAGAACAGTGCCAGCACGTACTGATTGCCGGAAATTATGCAGCAGAATTTGAGAAGATACCCAAAGGGTATGTAAAATAATGTCATTTTTGTTTTTTGCCCTTTCTTTTTTCGGGGACAGGGTCATAACCGCCCTTGCACAGAGGGTTACACCTGAGAATGCGGTATACGGTGAGGAAAAAGCCCTTGAAAGCGCCGTGCGTTTCAAACGCTTCAACCGCGTATTGTGAGCAAGTGGGAGTAAACCTGCACGCCGGTCGCGTGTATGGTGAAATATGTTTCTGATAAAGCCTGATAAGAAAAATGAAAAAACGCTTCATGGCGTCATGTCCGGTTCTTCAGGAGCGCCGCCTTTTGCAATAAATTATACAGGTCTTCGGTGATATCGGCAACCGATGCGGATACGCATGCCTGTCTGGCGACGATTACGATGAGGAAATTCTCCTTCACAAACGGATGAAGCGCACGGTACGCCTCACGCAGCTTTCTCTTTGTGCGGTTGCGCACGACGGCGTTTCCACGGCTTTTCGAAACGGTTATTCCCACTCTTGTACCGTCCGCGGCGTAATTTTTCATCGAATACACCGCGACGGTTTTCGAGCTGACGCTCTTGCCTCTGGAATAAAGGCGGGAAAACAGATGGTTCTCCTTGAGCGTCTGAACTTTTTTTGATTTTTCCATTGGCTGAGTCAGACCGAGCGTATGCTCTTTGCCTTAATAGGTGAGTCTTGCTCTGCCTTTAGCGCGACGTCTTGCAAGGACTTTTCTGCCGTTGGCGTCCGCCATTCTCTTTCTGAAGCCGTGCTCCATCTTTCTGTGACGTTTCTTGGGCTGATATGTTCTGAGCATTGAAATGCACCTCCTGACAATAATTCAAAAATACGCCTGAAATACGGCCCGATATACCGCATTAAACAGCAATCTATATTATAACCACAAACAAAGGAAAAAGTCAAGAGGGAAAACGAAAAATGTTGTGATGGCGGAGAGACAGCGATAAAAGACGGGAAGACAACAGAATTCGCTCCG
>FR892182.1:2142-2517 GCA_000433115.1 Ruminococcus sp. CAG:382 | reverse complement strand
TTTTATGCTATTATAGACATGGAGGTACTTAAAGAATACAATGTGATCCAAAGTATGTCAAGAGCAGGAAACCCTCGCGACAACGCAGTTATGGAAAGTTTTTGGGGACGTTTCAAGGACACGCTGCGCAAGCACTTCCGTTACCGGGAGAGGGATGATCTGAGATCTACCATTGAAGAAGCGATCTACTGTTTCAACAACGAGCGACCTGTTCGCAAACTAAATGGAAAACCACCAGTCCTGTTCAGAACAGAACTGGCGGCTTAAGAAATTTTGTATCTACTAACTATTGACTACTTCAGGATCCGTTGGATCCGCCGGGTTTTTGTTTTTATTCCCCGACAACCGCCTGAATGTCCCCCGCGTCGATATCAC
>FR892182.1:250-2080 GCA_000433115.1 Ruminococcus sp. CAG:382 | reverse complement strand
CCAGCCGCCTCGCCGACGGCAATACAAATCGGCATCACGCGGAAATTGGAATGTGCCAGATGGCTTCCCGAAATATTGCGTCCCGACAGAAGCAACCCGTCCAGCTTTTCGGGCACGAGGCAGCCGTAAGGAATCGTGTAGCTTTCGGGCTGTTTCCACTCGTGCTGAATCCCGGTTTTGTCCAGGCTCGGTCCGGTCATATTATGCACATCAAAATTGAAAAACGCACGGCGCACCACCCAGTTGTCATACACCCGCGCTGTAAGAATATCGTCCGCCTGCAGGGACTGCACTCCCTTGAAATGGCGCGTTTCCCGAACTCCGAGCAGCGATCCCGACGACATCAGCCAGCAGTTTTCATATCCGGGCACATATTCCCGCAGAATTTTCACAATCGGTTCCTGCTGGGAGCGGCAAACCTCCAACGCATAAGAAAGTGACGCCGCATTCGTTGCATCGACGCCGATGCAGTTGGTCATATTACAGCAGACCGTTCCGGGGGTGTGCTGAGGATACAGCAGCACGTGTCCCGCCGGGAAAGGCAGAAGCTCTTTGGCGAGTGCCTGCAATTCGCCCTTTTCGGTCGGCACCTTGGTTTCAAAGCTGCCGGGAAACACCGCGCGTGCGTAATCCACGCCGCCCACTTTGAACATCAGTGTGCAGGGCTGCATCTTCTGATCCTCTTCCCTGCCCTTGAAATATTCCACGCCTGCCGACGCCGCAACATCCCCGTCGCCGGTGGCATCCACCACACATTTTGCCCAGATCACGCCGCGTCCGCTCTTGTTTTCCGCAATCACCCCGCACAGGGTGTTTTCCTCCACAATCGTCCCGCAGGCAAGTGTATAAAATAGGCACCGCACGCCCGCTTCCCGCATCATTTCCTGAAGTGTGATTTTCAGTGCCTCATGATTGATGCTCATCTCCCCTGCCTGCCCGTCCAGGCCACCGAGCGCGCGGCTTTTTTCCGCCATGCGGCTGCAGATTTCCCGAAGGATTTTGCTGGAGGAGCTTCCCGTCCAGTGAGACATCATTCCCGCCGTTGCCACGCCGCCCAGGCAGTCCTGATATTCAATCAGCATGGTTTTTGCACCGTTTCTTGCCGCCTGCAGCGCCGCACCGATTCCTGCGGGACCTGCGCCGCAAACCAGCACCTCTGTTTCCGCAATTACCGGGAGTTCCCGCGGTGGTTCGTGAAATGTTTTTCTCATTTTTTCTTCACCCCTGCTTGCTTTTTTCGCAATTCCAGTATACAATACTATTACAAAGAAATCATGCGTATTTCTGCTCTATTTCTTTGAAATTCTGCTTTTTCGGAGAAAAAATGATGCAAGCCGTTCTGAACGATCTGACACGTTATCTCGACTTTTTGAGAAAAACAGGGCTTTTTGTGTCCATTTGCCGTTTTGACGAGGTATTTTCGCCCTGTTTGTCCACGCTCTTTCTCTATGAAATCCACACCCCCGCCGTGTGCCACGCCATGAAAAACCGTGCCGACACGCGCCGCCGCTGTATTCGCCACAAACATACCACGCTGTGCCGTCACGAAGCCTTGACGCCGTTTTACGGCGGCTGTTGGGCAGGCGTGGAGGAATTTGTTTTTCCTGTGGTGCAGGGTGAAAAAGTACTGATGTACCTCAACGTCACGGGATTTCGCGGGCAGTCGGACACTGCTCATCTTCGTCGCGAGAAATTTTTAAAGAAAAACCCCGAATTTCTGCCGTATTTTCGTGAGCTTTCCGACGATGTACCGACCGTTGACGAATTGCTTCCCGCCCTGCGTCCGCTTCGGTACATGATTTTTGCGCTTGCCGATACGTGTCGGCAGCT
>FR892182.1:0-201 GCA_000433115.1 Ruminococcus sp. CAG:382 | reverse complement strand
GACGAAAGTGATCGGATTTACCGTCAGATCGTGGAATTTTTGTCTGAAAACTACGCGGACGATCTTTCCGCCGTCGCAATTTCTGAAGCGATCGGGTATTCCGTTTCCTACGTCCAGCACCTGTTTCGTCAAAAAAGCGGAGAGACGATTGGGCAATTCTTGCAGAAGCTGCGTCTGAAAAAAGCTGCCGAGCTTTTGCGC
>FR892181.1:2938-12239 GCA_000433115.1 Ruminococcus sp. CAG:382 | reverse complement strand
AGCAGGTCGGCAAAGGTATCACGCAAAATATACTTTGTCGTGCCTTTTTTCAGCTTGTCGCCGTCACACAATAGCGACGCGACCTTGAAAACTTCTTTGTCAAGGTAGGGAACCCGCGCCTCCAGCGAATTTGCCATTGTCAGGCGGTCGCCCTTGACAAGAATATCACTTGCCAGCCAGGTGTGCAGGTCGCAATGCTGCATTTTGAGAAGCGGGGTATAGTCGCCGCCGGCGGCGTATATATCGCGTGTGCGGTCGGTGAAGCGCACGCCGTCGTTCCGCGTTTTCAGGAAGGTTTTTTCGCTTTCGTCAAACAGGAAGCTGTTGCCCACAAAGCGGTCCTCAATGGGAATACAGCCGCGCCTGATGTAATTTTTGCCCTTTACGCCGTCGGGCAGGCAGTTTGCAAACGCAAGCAGAGCCTTCTTTATGCCCTGCGGCAGATGCGCCAGACGGGAAGCCGAAAGCACCGTTGCATACTGCCGGTAGCCGCCGAACAGCTCGTCGCTGCCTTCACCGGTCAGCACTACCTTGACGTGCTTTGCCGCCTCGCGGGCAACGAGATATATCGCAACAACGGACGGGTCGGCAACAGGTGAATCAAGATAATATATCACCTTTTCATAGTTGTCGGTGAAATCGTCAAGCGTACACTGCACCTTGATATGCTCGACATTCAGATGCGCTGCAATTTCCGCCGCATCGTCCAGCTCGCTGTATCCGTTGACGTCAAAGCCGACTGTGAACGCCTTGATGCCCGGCTGCAGCTTTGACGCAAGCGCGACAACTACGGCGGAATCTATTCCGCTTGAAAGGAACGCGCCGACAGGCACGTCCGACATCATATGATGCTCCACTGATTTTTCGACCGCCTCGCGGAGCATACGCTTCTTTTCGTCGTATTTTATGCTCTTGTTGGGCGCGAAAACCGGCTTGTAATACGTTGTGATACGGTCGCCGTCGGCATCGCACACCATAAAAGAGCCCTGCGGCACAATTTTAATGTCGCCGCATATCGTGTCCGGCTCGGTGACGTACTGAAAGGTAAAATAGTGCTGCAAAAGCTCACTGTCCACCTTGAAGCCGTCATAGCTGCCGTCGGCGGCATACGCCTTCATCTCGCTGGCAAACACACAGCCGTCCGCGGTTTCACGGTAATACAGCGGCTTTATTCCGAACGGGTCGCGGGCTGCAAGCAGGACAGCCGTTTCGTTGTCGTATATCAGGAACGCGAACATACCGCGCAGCATTGCGACAAAACCCTCGCCGTAAGCGCGGTAAAGCTCGCACATCGTTTCCACCTCGGAGTTGGTGGTGAACACGACGCCCTTTTCTTCAAGCGGTTTTCTCAGCTCAAGATAATTGTAAATTTCGCCGTTATAGACCACGGTATATCTTCCGTCCGCCGACGTGTACGGCTGGGAGCCGTGTTCAAGGTCAACGATGGAAAGACGGCGAAATGCAAACGAAATGCGTCCCTTTGTCAGAATCCCGTCCTGATCGGGTCCGCGGTGCGCGATGAGCTTTGACATCGCAGCCGCATAGCCCGCCTGCGCGGGGGTTATATTGTCGTTACGGTTGAAAAATCCTATAAATCCACACATTTAAGGTAAAAAGCAACAATGGCTGTTTATGAGCCGAGAAGGTCGGCTGTATTGTCAAAATAATTGATTTTCATTGCCTCACGGACGTCGTGAAGTGTCGCGGCAGCAGTCTTTTCGGCTTTTTCGCTGCCGACTTTGAGGATTTCCAGCACGTCGGGCAGACGGTTTTCCCACATTTTGCGGCGTTCGCGGATAGGCGAAAGCTCGGACTGAATGACATTGTTCAGAAATTTCTTTACCTTTACGTCGCCGAGACCGCCGCGGGTGTAATGCGCCTTCAGCTCGTCAAGATTTGCATATTCGGGCAGATATTCGGCAAAATGCGCGTCGTTACAGAACGCATCAAGATAAATGAACACGGGGTTGCCCTCAACCTTTCCGGGGTCCTGCACCCTCAGATGGTCGGGGTCGGTGAACATTGACATTATTTTCGCGCGCACATCCTCCTCGCTGTCGGAAAGATAGATGCAGTTGCCCAGTGATTTGCTCATTTTCGCCTTGCCGTCAATACCGGGCAAGCGCAGACAAGCCTGATTCGACGGCAGACGTATCTGCGGTTCGGTCAGCGTTTCGCCGTAAACGGCGTTGAATTTATGAACGATCTCCTTGCACTGCTCCAGCATGGGCATCTGGTCCTCGCCGACAGGGACGGTCGTCGCACGGAACGCGGTGATATCCGCCGCCTGGCTTATCGGATAACAGAAAAAGCCGACGGGAATGCTTGCCTCAAAATTACGCATCTGTATTTCCGCCTTGACGGTGGGATTGCGCTGAACACGGCTCACGGTGACAAGGTTCATGTAATAAAAGGTCAGCTCGGTCAGTTCGGGTACCATCGACTGAATAAATACGGTCGATTTTTCGGGGTCGATGCCGCAGGCAAGATAATCGAGCGCGACCTGAAGTATATTCTGGCGCACCTTTTCGGGATGCTCCGCATTATCGGTAAGCGCCTGCGCATCGGCAATCATGATGTATATTTCGTCGAATTCACCCGAATTCTGCAATTTGACACGCTCCTTGAGCGAACCGACGTAGTGACCGACATGAAGCCGCCCGGTCGGGCGGTCACCGGTGAGGATTATTTTTTTCATATTATTTTGCTCCTGAATGGAATGAATTATTCATCGACACGGATCGCTTTGTTCCAAGCCGAAATACTTCCCGCGATGAATGTGATTTCTGACGCGAGCTTGACCCAGAGAAGCCAGCCGTTGATAACGGGGATAATGAACGAAAGAGTGTATGCCGCGATGAAGATATAGTAAGCTATTCTGAACTTTTTCCAGTTCTCAAGCGGCGAAAGCTCCGTCGTCGCCATACGGCAGGCGGCAAGCTGTTTTTCGGCTCTGATAAGAAACAGCACCGACGACGCTGCATATGCAATCGAAAGAGCGATGAGAATAAGCGTGCGGGAAAGCGGCACCTCGTTCATCGAAACGACCGAAGGCACGACGTTGTACGCCGCGTACTGCTCCAACGCCGTCTGACATACGGCTGCCGCGATCGCATACCACCGGAGAGTACGCGAATACGAATACTTTTTCATAAGCAGGCACGCGAGACAGAAAAACAGTACCGAAACGCCCGAAGGAAGCACGGGGTGCATATTGAGCGTGAAATCGAAGCAGAACAGAAAGCCCGTAACGACACAGTAATCCGCAATACGCAGAACGGTTTCGTTCGTCTTTTTTTCGCCCCATATTTCAAGATACCGCTCGCTTGCGCAGACCATGAAATCCGCGTCGGCACGTATCGCACGGATATATCTGACCGAATTGACGTACCAGTACACGCCCATGATAAGCACTATGAGCGAAAACAGCGCTATTTCATAGGGCTTGTAGCTTGCAAGCGCTTTCCACACCGGAGATTTGTCGATATCGAAATACGCCCTCAGTTCGAAAATCGCCGAAAGCTCGGGAAGAAAACCAAACGCAATGCGCGAATAGAAGAATATTCCCGTTATGAAGCGGGTATTTGTCTGATTTTTCAGCGCCGAAAACGCGCCGAAGCGCTGCATGATGTAGTCAAATCCGTCAAACCAGTCGGTTATGAAGGTCGCAACGAGAAGCGCCTCGCAGATCGAAAAGGCGAAGCACAGCATCATGATCGTGCTCGAATCGGCTCCCGACGTCGTAAACGCGCCTATCAGGCGCAGACCGGACAGCAGTGCAAGGTAAAGCAGCTTTTTTGCCGCCATGGTAAGTCTGTCGTCCATTGCGGCAAGCTCATATACCCCCGCGAACATCATCAGATATCCGATGAAATCGGGAAGCGGGTCGAACAACGAAAACGTCGGATTTATGAGAAAGAACATACCGACGGTTATCAGCGGCGAGCGGAATAGTCGGAGAGAAGTGTTTTTCATAAAAAATCAAATGCGGAAAGTAATCATTTTCCGGAGCTGTTTTTGGAAAGCGACGCTTTTTTGTCTCGCTTTTCCTTCTTTTTTCGTTCCTCGTCGTCAATACGCTTCAGCGCAAGGCGATCCTTCGTCATCTGCTCACGGGTCGTTATCTTCGAAGCACAGTCCCAAAGGAACAGGATGTTGATAACTCCCGCGACAACATACGCGATATTGATGAAAAGCTGCATACCCGAAAGGTCGGCAAACGCGGAAATAATCATGAAGCCGAATGCGGCACAGTTGAAATACAGCCTGAGCATCGCGCCCTTTTCAAGCTTTTCCGCCTTGCCCTCACGGGCAATTTCAACGACGCAGGTATAGAACGTGAATATCAGCGCCAGCTTCACAAAATACGAAACGAGATGCGCCGTCGAAAACGCGGTCGATTCGCTGTTTATGACCTTGAATATCGCCATGACCTGCAAAACCGGCTCATAAAGCGAGATCAGTGAAATGATCGAACATATCCCGAAACGGGAGTTGACTCTGCTCGCCCTGTAAAAGCCGTAAGCCATCAGCGGACAGCCCACGATACCGCCGCCGAACGTATCGAGCAGCGTCAGGATATATCCGAGTATAATTATACCGAAGCCCATTTCAGACGATCAATAGTCGCCGGCAATCACGAAAAGATATTCATTGCTGCCGGGGAATGTGACATTCAGCTTTTTGATCGGAACGCCGTTTACCTTGCCGTAGAAGCGTTCTCCGTCGTTTACCGAAAAGTTCGCAAAATCGACAAGACCCTTTCCGGTGAATTTGCAGAATGCCTCTTTGCGTATCCACACCTTGATGAAACGGGTGCCGTCGTTTTCGCCGGCGCGGACATAATCCGCCTCCTCTTCTGTGAAGAAGCGTTCGGCAATGGCGACGTAATCGTGCTGTTCCTGTTCGGTGAAGCGTGCGAGATTTTCGCCGTCAATGCCGATATTCGTATCGGCAATGGCACAGACCATGACGTCTCCCGTCGTAGTCACCGAAATATGCTTGTTTGAACCGACAAGCAGCGGCTTTCCCTTGTTGGAATATTTGATTGCGACATTCGGATTGTCAAGCTGCTTGCGGACTGCCTCAAGAAGCGTCGCATGCCGTTCGTCGCGGTTTTTACTGTTTTTAAGTACAAGAGTCGTAACAGCCATGGCTATTCTCCTATATCCTCTGTTTTTTCACCGGTTTCGCCTGCGGCGTCGGCATTTTCGGGCTGCTCCGCGGGCACATTTTCTCCGCTCTCGGCAGGCTCTTCCTCGCTCTGCTTTATCTTTGCAAAGCTCATGACCCTGTCATCGTCCTTGAGACGCATGACAATAACGCCGCTCGTATTTCTGCCGATGATATTGATATCCGAAGAGCGGGTACGGATGATCATACCGCTCTCGGTGATTATCATGATGTCGTCGGTGGGGTTCACGATATCGATACCGGCAAGCATACCCGTCTTTTCGGAGAGCTTATGGCAAATTATGCCCGAGCCGCCGCGGTTTTGCAGCGTGAATTCGTCGATGTCCGTCTTCTTGCCGTAGCCCTGTTCGGTCACGGTGATGATATGCGGTCCGTTATCGTAGGAATGCTCCTCGGGAATGACCGCCGCACCGACAACATAATCACCGTCGGCAAGCTTCATAGCTCTCACACCGCGGGCGTGTCTGCCCATACAGCGGATGTCGTTTTCATCGAAGCGAATGGATTTACCCTCGCGTGTCGCGGCAATGATCTGTTCACTGCCCGTCGTTTTCATGACATAAAGCAGTGAGTCGCCTTCGTCAAGCGTAATCGCATAAAGACCGTTCGTGCGGCGCGTGCGGTAATCCATGAGATTGACGCGCTTTGCGATACCCATGCGGGTTATCATCGTGAGATAATAATCTTCGGTGAACTCTGTGACGCTGACTCCTGCGGTAATCATCTCGCCCTCAGACAGTGACAGCACGTTCACGAGATTTGTACCCTTTGCGGTACGTCCCGCTTCGGGAATCTCATAGCATTTCTTGATATACATTCTGCCGAGGTTGGAGAACAGCAGGAGATAATCGTGGCTGTGAACGACGAAAACGTCCTTGACGAAGTCCTCCTCCTTGGTCGCCATTGCGGTGATGCCCTTTCCGCCGCGGTTTTGCGCGGAATACGTATCAGCCGAAAGACGCTTGATATATCCGGCGTTTGTGACGGTGATAACGCAGTCCTCGCGGTCGATGAGATCCTCATCGAGAATTTCGTTTTCGACAACCTCAATGGAAGTACGTCTCGGGTCGCCGAATTTTTCTTTGATATCGTTCAGATCGTTTTTGATTATCGCGGTGATCTTTGTTTCGTCGGAAAGGATATCCTTCAGTTTTGCAATGAGCTCATACAGATATTTCAGTCTGTCCTCGATCTTCTGTCGCTCCATACCGGAAAGTCTGCCCAGCGTCATATCGACGATTGCCTGCGCCTGCGGGTCGGTGAGAGCGAAGCGCTCCATCAGGTTTGCTTTGGCTTCGGGAATATTTACCGATGAACGGATTATATTGATGACCTCATCAAGGTTATCGATTGCGATCTTATACCCTTCATAGATATGCGCTTCGCTTTCCGCCTTGTTCAGCTCATATCTTGTACGTCTTGTGATGACATCTTCCTGATGGCGGATATAATGAACGAGAATTTCCTTGAGGTTCAGCGTTTTCGGCTCGCCGTTGACGAGCGCCAGCATATTTACCGCGCAGGTATCCTCAAGCTGAGTATTGCGGTAAAGCTGATTGAGGACGACCTGTGCGTTTGCATCGCGCTTTATCTCAATGACGATTCTCATGCCGCGCTTCATGTTCGATTCGTTTCTCAGTGCGGAAATACCCTCAATACGCTTGTTTTTAACGAGCGTCGCAATATTTTCAAGAAGCAGCGCGCGGTTGACCTGATAGGGAAGCTCAGTCACGATTATCGACGTTTTGCCGCCCTTTTCTTCAAAATGTGCCTTAGCTCTGACTCTGATTCTGCCGTGACCGGTGGTATACGCCTCATAAACGCCGCCCAGACCGTGAATAATGCCGGCGGTGGGGAAATCGGGTCCCTTGATGAACTGCATCAGATCGGTGATCTGACAGTCGGGATGATCGATGAGATAATCGGTCGCGTCAATGACCTCGCCGAGATTATGCGGCGGAATATTTGTCGCCATACCGACGGCTATGCCGATGGAGCCGTTGACAAGCAGGTTGGGGAACCGGCTGGGAAGCACGACGGGTTCAAGCAGCTTGTTGTCGAAGTTCGGGGTCCAGTCAACGACATCCTTGTCGATATCCTGGAGCATGAGGTTCGATATCTTTGCCATGCGTGCTTCGGTATAACGGTATGCGGCTGCGCCGTCGCCGTCGATATTGCCGAAGTTACCCTGACCGTCGATAAGCGGGTATCTGAGCGAGAAGGGCTGTGCCATACGCACCATGGTGTCGTAAACAGCCGCGTCGCCGTGCGGGTGATAATGACCCAGCACGTTACCGACGGTGGTTGCCGATTTGCGGTACGGTGCGTTATAAAACAGCTTGTCCTGATACATTGAATACAGAATACGCCTGTGAACGGGCTTCAGACCGTCGCGTACATCGGGCAAAGCGCGCCCGATTATGACCGACATCGCATATTCGATAAACGAGGTCTTGACCTCTTTCTTTATGTCAATGTCGGTGATTTTCTGCGCCTCGTGGGCGGAATAATCGATTTCGTTGTCCATAAAAACTCCAATATCTTAATGCCCGACGCGGATCATATATCAACGTTTTCCGCGTATTTGGCGTTGTTTTCGATGTACTGACGTCTCGGCTCGACCTTATCGCCCATCAGCAGGGTGAAAATATTGTCCGCCTCAACCGCATCGTCGATTGTGATGCGCTTCAGAGTACGTGTCGCGGGATCCATCGTCGTTTCCCTGAGCTGGTCGGCATTCATCTCGCCGAGACCTTTGTATCTCGACGCCGTGACGCCTGTCGTACCGAGCTCCGCGATATATTTGTCGCGCTCCTCCTCGGTGAAGGCATATCTTTCCTGCTTGCCCTTGAACACCTTGAAAAGCGGCGGAATTGCGGCATAAACATGTCCTTCTTCAATCAGAGGACGCATATGACGGAAGAAGAAGGTCAGAAGCAGCGTCTTGATGTGCGCGCCGTCTACATCGGCATCCGCCATGATGATAATCTTGCCGTATCTCAGCTTTTTGATATCAAATTCGTCGCCGATTCCCGTACCGAGCGCAAGAATTATGGGTATAATCTGTGTGGAGCTGTAAATTCTTTCAAGACGCGCCTTTTCGACATTGAGAATCTTACCTCTCATGGGAAGCACCGCCTGGAACTGACTCTCTCTGCCGTCCTTTGCGGTACCGCCTGCCGAGTCACCCTCCACAAGGAACAGCTCCGTCACATCGGCGTTCTGTTCACTGCAATCGGCGAGCTTGCTGGGCAGCGTCGTCGTTTCGAGAAGACCCTTGCGGCGGGTCAGGTCGCGTGCCCGTCTTGCAGCCTCTCTTGCTCTGAAAGCGGAGATCTGCTTTTCGATTATCGCGCGCGCGACAGTCGGATTTTCTTCAAGATATTCTGTCAGCTTGTCCGTCACCATGGATTCGACAAGCGTCCTCATTTCGCTGTTACCCAACTTTGCCTTTGTCTGCGATTCGAACTGCGCGTCAACCAGCTTGACGCTGACAATGGCTGTCAGTCCTTCTCTGGTATCCTCGCCCGACAGCTTTTCGTCGGCTTTGAGGATGTTGTATTTTTTGCCGTAGTCGTTGAACACCTTTGTGAGTGCAGAGCGGAAGCCCGTCTCATGTGTACCGCCGTCCACGGTATGCATATTGTTTGCAAACGAAAGAATCGTTTCGTTATACGTATCGTTATACTGCATTGCGACTTCCGCGATTGAGGTATCTTTTCTGCCCGAAACGTAGATAACGTCCTTATTGAGTACTTCGGCGCCCTTCTGTTCGTTCAGATATTCGACGAACGTCCTGATACCGCCCTCATAGTGGAACACCTCGGGCACACCGTTTCCATTGCGGTCGTCAACGAGCGTGAGGCGGACACCTGCATTGAGGAACGCCTGCTCACGCAGTCTTGCGCGGATTATTTCGGGATCAAACTCAACGGTTTCGAAAATCGTGTCGTCGGGCCAGAAGGTGACCGTCAGACCGTGCTCTGTCGTGGGACCCACTTCCGTAAACGGTTTGGACAGCTTGCCCTTTTCAAATTCTATGGTATATTCGACTCCGTCGCGGCGGTTGACCGCAATAAGCCTTTTTGAAAGCGCACATACTACCGAC
>FR892181.1:0-2927 GCA_000433115.1 Ruminococcus sp. CAG:382 | reverse complement strand
AGCGCACATACTACCGACGCGCCCACGCCGTGCAGACCGCCCGCAATGGCATAGCCCCCGCCGCCGAATTTACCGCCCGCGTGAAGCGTTGCGAAAATGACCTGCAATGTCGGCATATGGAGCTTCGGATGAATACCGGACGGAACACCTCTGCCGTCGTCCTTGACAGTGATCGAGCCGTCGGCGTTGATTATGATGCGGATATCGTCACAATAGCCCGCAAGAGCCTCGTCGATCGAGTTGTCGACTATCTCATACACAAGATGATGCAGACCCTTTACCGATGTCGTACCGATATACATACCCGGGCGTTTACGTACGCCCTCCAGTCCCTCAAGAACCTGGATCTGATTGTCGTCATACGACGATTTCACTTTTTCGATTGAAATGTTTTCGGAAAAATTTTCGTCCATTGTATCCCTCATAAAGCTTTCTGTCCCCGTTTTGCCA
The DNA here is from genome assembly GCA_000433115.1 of Ruminococcus sp. CAG:382. GTDB lineage: Bacteria > Bacillota > Clostridia > Oscillospirales > CAG-382 > UBA1206. The sequence goes on along the minus strand of FR892181.1, from coordinate 2,477 downwards.
GGGCTTTTGCCGAAATACAGGTGAAATAAACCGTTTCGGCATATTCGTCATCGCATAGCACGAACGCTTCGGGAATATCGTCCCCCAGCGAGACCGTGCGCAGCTCTTTTTGCTTTTGTTTCAAAAATTCTCTTGTATCGCTCTGCATCGATGCCGTTTCGAGATTGAATATCCCGACAATGTTTTTTTCGGACACCGATTCGTTGTTTGAAAGGTGTATAAACATGAAATTATCCCGGTCTTATTACCTTTCCGCCGACTCTTTCCGTATCTTCACAGCAGGTTATGATGAACTGTCTGCCGCAAAGCCGTTCGAGAATGAATTCCTGTCTGCTTCTGTCCAGCTCGGAAAGTATGTCGTCAAGGAGATACACGCATGTATCTCCCGTATAATCCTCTGAAAGCGCTCCTTCGGCGAGCTTCAGCGAAAGCACAGCCGAACGCTGCTGCCCCTGAGAAGCATAAAGCTTTGCGTTTCTGTCCTTGATATGGACCGAAAAATCGTCTCTCTGCGCACCGCAAAGACAGCATTTACGCTGTATTTCGCTTTCCTTTTTGCTTTCAAACAGCGTCAGATAGCTTTTTGCAAGTCCGTCGCTTCCGTCGGCGTCGCCCGCCTGAGTCAGAAACGAAATTTTCATGCTTTCGCCGCCCGACGTCATATCGGAATATATCTCCGATGCCTTTTTTGCAAGCCGTGCGACGAACGAACGTCTGCTTTTGGTGATTGAAGCGCCCAGCGTAGCCAGCTTTTCGTTATATATATCAATAAGCAATCCGTCCGGTGCTTCCGATTTGAGACAGGCGCTTTTCTGGAACAGCAGCTTGTTGTATTCCGAAAGCAGAGCCACATACCGGGGAAAGCTCTGGCACATCGCGATATCAAGAAAGCGTCTTCTGCTTTCGGGAGCGCCCTTCACGAGATCCATGTGATCGGGTGTGAACACCACCGCACGGAACAGACCGAGATATTCGGAAAGCCGTGTGACCTGAAAGCCGTTTTTGAAAAGCTGCTTTTTTTGTCCCCTGAAAAGCCGCGCTTCCAGCTCGTTCGTACTGCCGCCGGTATCAAAATTCAGCCTGACAGCCGCATTTTCGCAGCCGAAGCGTATCATCTCCCTGTCCTTCGCTCCGCGGAACGATTTTCCGCCCGCGAAAAGGAAGATGCCCTCAAGCAGATTTGTCTTTCCGATACCGTTTTTGCCGCACAGAACGTTTATCCCGCTGTCAAAGCTGACCGAAAAATCGCCGTAATTACGGAAATTGCATACCGTTACGGAATTGACCTTCATACCGGCTTATTTTATTCTCATCGGCAGCACAAGATAAAGATAGCTGCTTGCATCGCTCGGCTTGACCGATGTGACCGTCATGGGCATAAGAGGTTTTGTCAGTCCGAGAGTCACTTCTTCGTCGCGGCATGCGCGGAGAGTATCGAGCAGGAATCTGTTGTTGAAGCCGATCGTGATCTCCTCGCCCGTGATCTTTGCCCTGATATTGTCGTTTACCTTGCCGAACTGCGTCGAACATTTTATATTCATGATATCTCCGCCGAAGGTACAGATGAGCGGAGTCTTCATTTTTTCATCGACGATCAGCGAAGCACGCTCCACTGATTCGATCAGATCCATACGGTTTATGCGTACAAACGTCTTTTCCTCCGAAGGAATCGCGCGCTCGTAATCGATATATTCGCCCTCAAGAAGTCTTGAAAAAACAACTATGTCCTTATATTTGAAAATGACGTATTTTCTCGTGAATTCGACGGTCACGATCTCATCGCTGTCCGAAAGCAATCTTGAAAGATCCGAAAGCGTCTTGCCCGGCACAACGAAATGAAAATTCAGGTTGTCCGATTCGACTCCCGCCATCTCGGTACGCATCGAAAGGCAATACGTATCTGTTGCGACAGCCGTGACCTTTTTGTTTTCTATTTTGAAAAATTCACCCTTCAGAATAGGTTTTGCATCCGTCTGGCTTATTGCATACGAAGTTGTGGCAATAATATCCCTGAACATATGAGCCGAGATCGTGAAGCGGTTTTCGCCGTGCAGCTCGGGCAGTGAAGGATATGTGTCGGCTGAAAGACCGTGAACCGTGATATCGCTCATGCCGCCGACGATACGGACGATATTTTTTTCGTCGGATTCGATCTGTATCTCGCCGTCGGGAAAATTCTTGATGATTCCGCATATCTTCTGCGCGTTTATCATAACAACACCGTCACTCATGCCGTAAACGGTCGATGAGGTACGTATGCCGCGTTCAAGGTCATAGCCGTAAACAAGCAGCTCGTTGTCCTTCAGCCTGAACATGAGGCTTTCAAGTATGGGAAGCGTCGTTTTTGTGGACGACGCATACATTGCCGGTGTGACGGCATTAAGAAGTGTGAATTTGTCGGAAGTAAATTTCATTTTTTACTTTGACGGGGAAGACAACAGAATTCGCTCACGCTTATTCTGTTTTCTCCCCGTGAA
>FR892180.1 GCA_000433115.1 Ruminococcus sp. CAG:382 | reverse complement strand
TTAACAGGGTTATTGCAAAGCCACAGCCCTTTCTCGTAAGAACAGTATTTGCACGAAAAGCAGTATGCGGCGACCCTGCAGGTGTTGCAGTTTACCAGTATGCCGTCTATATCGCATTGGGAGCCGTCATCCTTGCAGCGCCATTCATCGCAGTAATGCATTACGGAAACGACAAGCTTGCCGCCGTTATGGCAACCGCCGCCGGCGACGTTGTCAAGCTCATCGTCGCTGACTTCGCCGTTTTGCGGATGAAGCAGATTGTAATATGCCTCCGCACTCTCTTCGGTCATTTCCATGCCGTTTTCGTTGGCAAGAGCTATGAGCTCCTCGGGGGTCTTCGCGTTTTTCGCTTTCGCAAGCAGTTCCTTGTTCAGTTCCATTGTCAAAATCCTCCGTTTGTTTTTGTTTAATATTCACGGTTCTGCACCGTGTTGATCACTTTCTGTCGTTGTTCGGGTTCAGACATCTGAGAGGCCGTCCGAGCGTCTCGTATCCGTTCCAGTTGTCGTCATCCCAATACTTGCATTTCATGCAGGTGCCGTTCATTCCGAAGGTTTCCGATGTGTCTTCTTCATAATATCTGCATCTGTGTCCGATGGTGGTCATAAGATGACCGTCTTTGTTGTAGCATCCGCCGCCGGCCACATTATCAAGCTCATCGTCCGAAAGCTCTCCTGTTTTGGGGTTCAGCAGCTCAAAGTACTCCTTTGCGCTTTCTTCGGTCAGTTCTTCGCCGTTTTCTTTGGCAAGAGCCATAAGCTCCTCAGATGATTTTGCTTTCTTTGCTCTCGCAATGAGTTCGTTGTTCATTTCCATTTTCGTTTTCTCCTTATTATTTGTTTTTCAAGGGGATAGCGCTCTTCAGTTGTTCTTCAGTATCTTTATATCGGAATTGCAGTGCAGGATATTTTTATCAAAGGTATTGCTTTGCTTTATGCTCATATCAACACTATTGTTGTTGAACTTGATCCTCGGGTCGAAAATATCAACATTTATGCTCGTGTCAAAGTTATTATTGTTTATCACGATGCCGTCAATGTCTGCGCTTTTGTTATTGAGAATAATATCAATACCGCCCGAAACAGCTTCAAGCTCTTTGTCGGAGGCTTCGGCTGCCTTTGATTTTTCGGGAAACTCATTGCTTTTTGTCATAACCGTCTTACCCGTTTATTGACCGTTTCTTATCTTTTCCGCGCACTTGCTGCAGTACCCGTCAATGATATAGGCATAAGTTCCGCATCTTTTGCACGTTCCCATCTTTCCGTCGCCAATCACTACCCGCTTGCCGCCGCCCACCTTTTCAAGGTCGTTTTCGTTCAGCTCGGTCTTGTTGTTTTCAAATTCCTTTTTCTGTTCGTTCATGTTATGATCCTCCCTGATCGTTTTTGTTTTTGCGTCTCATACATTGCTCATAATCGGGCGCTGTCAGCTGTTTTTCTTATAGCCGCACTTCCTGCATTTCAGAAAGCTGCCGGTGTCCATAAGACTGCCGCAGGTATATGTTTTTCTGTTGCTCCATGCGCCGAAGCAGGCGCCCTCTCCGGGAAATTCTGCGGCGGAAACACATTTATCGCAAACCGCAGTCACGCCAATGCCGCCGAAAACCGCATTAAGCGCTTCGTCACTCATGCCTGTGATCAGACAGGGTTTCCGGAGCCGTCTCCGAAACGCTTTGTATAGCATTCATCGCAGTATCCCTTGCGGATGCGGCCTCTTCTTTTTCCGCAGCCCTTGCAGAACACGACCGAAAGACCGAGCCCGCCGTTTACCTCTTCAAGCGTTTCATCCGAAAGTTCGGTATTTTCAGTCTGCTGTTTTTCCGCTTCGTCATTTTTGATTTCTTTTTTCTGTTCGTTCATGATGTTTTCTCCAATCAATACTTTATTCTTTGTTCATTAATCAGCGCACGTAAACTGCGCAGTGCGTTGTTATGAAGCACCTTTACATATGCATACGATATGTTCATTCTTTCCGCGATATCCTTCAGCGTCATTCCTTTGGCGTATCTGAGGACGATCAGGTCGCGGGCTCGTTTATCCAGTCTGCCGAGAGCTGCGGCAAGCTGCTTCAGCGACTCTCCGGTCAGAATATCCTCATCGGGGCGGCAGTCGTCCGAGAGATCGGGCGGCAGCTCCGAACAGGTGCGCCTTGTGCGGAAATAATCAATAACGGTATTTCGCGTGATCGTATATATCCATGTGGATACCGATGCCCGGCTTTGGTCGAAGCAGTCGTATTTTTCGCACACCTTCAGGAAAACCTCGCTGACAAGATCTTCGGAATCATGCCGGTTTTGCAGCTTTCCGAAAATATAGCCCATGACCTTGTCGCGGTATTCCGTGTACAGCTTCTCTTTCTCTGCCGCCGCGTTCATACCGTGCTGTCCTCATGGCGTCTGCGTTTTTCGTCGGGCACCGTTTCACCTGCGGCGCTTACTCCAAGCAGGTCATCGTCGGAAATCTCGGCAAAACAGCTGTTTTCTGTCTCGGCTATCAGCGCCTTCAGTTCCGGATCGTTTTCAAAAAGCTGATAGTCAAAAAGCAAGGCGAGTTTCTGTTCGTTTATCGCGTCATTCGCAATACCGCGTCTGTTTCCGCTTTTTTTCACTCTCTTTCCTCCTTCTGTTTGTTTATACGAGTCAAACGAAAAAGTGGCTACAAAAAAATCAGATTTTTTTGTTATGCGTCACATCGTCAAGCCTCTGACGCGCGACAAGCTCCGCAAAAAAGCCGTTTTTTTCGATAAGCTCATCGTATTTGCCGTCTTCGATTATCTTTCCGTGGTCAAGAACGATGATTCTGTCGCACTGCTTTATGGTGGACAAACGATGGGCAATTACGATCCTCGTGCATTTAAGCGAGTCAAGCGACTCGGATATTTTTTTCTGCGTGAGGTTGTCAAGTGCGCTTGTTGCCTCATCAAGCATCAGTATTTTCGGCTTCGGGGCGATTGCACGCGCAATCATCAGTCTTTGGCGCTGTCCGCCCGATATGCCGCCTGAGCCTTCGGATATCACCGTGTTCATCCCCATCGGCATTTTTCTGATATCGTCGGCGATTCCGGCAAGTTCGGCGGCTTCCCATGCGTCTTTCTGTGACAGCCAGGGCGCCGAAATGACGATATTTGAATATATATCACCCAGAAAAAGCTTTCCGTTTTGCATAACCACGCCGATTCTGCGCCGGAGCGAGCGGAGATCGATCCGTTCAAGATCTTTTCCGTCATAATATACGGCGCCCTTCTGCGGATGCTCGAAACCCAGCAGCAGGCGCATCAGCGTCGATTTTCCGCAGCCTGTTTTGCCGACGATTGCGACGTATTGACCGGGACGTATCTTCAGCGACAGATTGTCGATGATAAGCGGCATGTTTTCGGAATACCTGAACGAAACGTTGTTCAGTTCGATTCCGCCGGACAGTCTTGTGAGCACCTGTTTTCCGTCCGAAACCTCGGGAACGGCGTCGAAAAAGGGCTTGACCATATTTAGTATCGGTTTTATCTGTGCCGCGGAAAGCGCTATTCCGGCAAGAGCCATAAATGCGCCGGACACCATGGCATACGCGGTGTTGAAGGCATAGTAATCAGCTACCGAAACACCGGATCTCACCGCCATACTGTACATGACGATCGTTCCGACAAGGCTTATGGCAAGACTTATAACGGAATTGAGCTTGATAAACGTCGGCGGGTCGTACGTGAACTTTGCGTTTTCGGCATAAAGATTTCCCCATCTTGCAAAGGCGCGTTTTTCCGCTCCCGCCAACTTTATCTTCTGTATTCCGGAGATGAGCGCATAGGTCATGCCGCTTTCTTTGCCCGAAAGCTCCATCTGACGTGTACTGAGCTTCATCTGAACAACGGATGATATCAGTGAGAACACGACCGTGACCAGAATTATAATCAGCGCAGGCACAACAAGATCCGGAGCATAGACAAATATCTGCGATATGTATATAATCGAAAAGACAGAAGTGAGTCCCGTGGACAGGACGGTCGACGCAAGCATTTTGCAAAGCACACCTACTTGCGACGCACGGCTGGAAAGCTCTCCCGAGCTGTACTTCTTGAAGAAATCCGCAGGAAGCGACATGATTCTCATCATGGTTGCCGCATCAACGGATATGCTGAGCTTTGTTTCGATGCGCGAAGTGATCATGTTTTTCACAGCGGTGATCAGCAGCGTGCTTACCGAAACACACACAGAAAAGAATGCGATGGAAAGAAGCAGGCGTATGCTTCCGGATGTCAGCACCCGGTCAAACAACAGCTTGCTTATCATCGGGGAAATCATCCCGATGAGCGACAAAGCAAGCGTTGCCAGGGCGATCATCACAAAGTCCGACACGGAAAGCGTCCGCACTATATATGCGGCAAGAGAAGGCAGGCTGAGCTTTTTCAGCGGAAAGGGTTTATAAAACGCGATCGCCTCTTCTTCGAAAAGCCGGCTGTTTTTGCGGTTTATTCTCTTCCGTTTGCCGGTTTCGCAGTCGATATAGCTGTATCCCGACAGTCCGGTCGGAATAAGCGCCACAACACGGCCGCTGTCGCGGAGCACGCCGAGCATTGCACCGATGGCGTCGCGGTACCAGCCGTCCTCCAGCTTCACAGTGCGTCTCATTATACCGTACGGACGCATAAGATATTCAAGCTGTTCGTTGACGTCGCCTATGCCGTCCGGCACTTCGCGGCTCTTTACGTGATAGTACCGCAGGATTTCGTCAATGGCGTCCTTTGTGACAACGCGGTCGTTATTCAGGAGGGTGTCAATTTTTCTGCCCGTTATGGCTGCTGCCATGTTTGCAAACGCTTCGGCAAACGCCTCATCATCGTTTCGCTTCCGGTCTCTTATCTGTTCGTCAAACCAACCCATGACATACCTCCTTACTCATTTGATACGAGTTGTGTATATACGCCGCCGTGCGCCATCAGCTCTTCATGTGTCCCGCGTTCAACAACATTTCCCCGGTCGAGAACGATTATCTCGTCACAGTCACGGATCGTGGAAAGGCGGTGCGCCACAACGATGCAGCTTATACCGCGGTCCTTGATAGATCTGACAACGTCGTACTCCGTTTTTGCGTCAAGTGCACTCGTCGCCTCGTCAAGAATGATGATCGTGGGGTCCTGTGCAAGTACGCGAGCTATCTCCATACGCTGTCTCTGACCGCCGGAAAAATCCTTTCCGCCTTCGGTCAGCTTATACTGATATCCGCCCTCACGCTGCATTATGTCCTCATGTAGCTGTGCATCGCGGGCTGCCATGATCATTTCAAAATCCTCAATGGAATTGTCCCACATTTTTATGTTGTTTGCAATGGTATCCTCAAACAGAATTATGTCCTGGTCAACCACGGCAAGCGAACCGGTAAACACGCTCCGGTCAATTTCGGACATCGGCTTGCCGTCAAACAGTATCTCGCCGCTCCACGGCTTATACAAACCCGAAATCAGTTTTGAAAGCGTTGATTTTCCGCAGCCGGACGCTCCGACAAAAGCCACGCGGGCGCCGGGCTTCAGGGTCATGCTGAAATCCCTGATGAGCGGTTCGGCAAGGCGGGAATAGCCGAAGGTCACGTTTTTCAGTTCGATACTGCCCGAAAGCTTGTTGTATTCGGCATTTTCGTCGTCTGAAGAGCTTTCACAGGCGACATCCGTCGGGTATTTCATAACATCCTCGATGCGTTCCATATCCGTACGCATTTCCTGAAGAGTCTGCCCCGCCGAAATCAGTGTTGCGGCAGGAGAAACAAAGGACGAAAGGAAGCCCTGGAACGCCATAATCATGCCTACCGTGAATTCGCCGTTCATGGCGAGGAAAACGCCCGTCATCAGCACCGCCGTGCCGCAGACCGAGCTGACAAGCGTCGGAAGCAGTCCGAGGAGCTGATTCATGCGCTGGAATTTCACCTGGCTGGCGTTTACGCTTGCCTGATATCCCGCCCATTTTTCAAAAAAGCCGTTTTCCGCGCCGCTTGCCTTAATGGTTTCGATCATTTCGATGCCGGCGACCGTGGTTCCGGCGAGCTTGCCCGCATCACGCATCTGCACACGGGTGATATTCATGCGTTTTTTTGAAATAATGCCCGAAAGGACAAGGTTCGCAAGCACCGATGCAAGTCCGATAAGCGTCAGTATCACGCTGTATCTGAGCATGACGACAAGATAAAACACCATCATTGCCGCATTGAGCGCGAGAGGCGCAAAGGTATCGACAAGTCTCTCGGCTATCATGGAGTTCGACGCCTGTCTGCCCTGAATATCGCCCGCCATACGCTGAGAGAAAAACTCCATCGGCATACGCAGGATCTTCCACATAAACGTTGTGCTTCCCACCATCGCAAGCTTTCCGTTTATCTTCAGTGAATAAACCGCCTGCATCCATGCGACGATAAGTTGGACCACACCCGTTCCCGCAAGGAAGATTGTGAACGGCATGAGCCATTCCGGATTCTGCTTTGTCAGCAGCCGGTCTAGAAAAATGCGCGAAAACGCAGGGGTTATAATGCCGAGAAGAGACGATATAACTGTGGTCAGGATGACAAACGCAATCGCGGCTCCCGCTCGGGGCGGCACGCATAAAACAGCATAAGAATGTTTTCAGGAAACGGCGTAGCTTC
>FR892179.1:6237-18255 GCA_000433115.1 Ruminococcus sp. CAG:382 | reverse complement strand
ACAGCCGTTCTTATGACGGCTTTTTTGCTATATTATCGGAGGTTGATATGGAAAACACTATGGCACGCAGGCGTTATTCGGAAGAAAAACGCAGTTTCTTTAATCTTGGACTTCGCTACGAGTCGCCGGCTAAAGCGGTGCGATATTTCTGTACGCCGAAAAAAGCCGAGATTTTTGCGTCTCTCGGCGTCGGCGGCATACATTTCTGCACCATACCCTCATTCGGGGAGCTTGTTTTTGCCGTGGTTCCCGAAGCGGCTGACGGACGGTATGTTTTTCCGGTTGCCAACGATATGGCGGAATTCTTCAGCCTTGTTGCCTCTCTTTCCGGCGCGGGATTGATCGATCAGATTCCTTCGATGACAAAGGAGACGTTTGAAAGGCAGCTCAGTGCGGAGAATGCACACCTGCCGCCTTCGGTTACGGCGGAGCTTGAGGAGCTTGTGAAGCTGTTTGACGTTAAGCCGCTTGAAGGCTCGCCGTATGACAGCGTTATGGCTCTTTATAATAACTTTGATTATTTGAAAATTCCTTTTACCGATGAGTATTACGAAACGCTCGGAATCAAGCCGAAGAAGCGTTCGGGCAGCGATTTTTGCAGTGTCTGTGTAGTAAACATCCCGAAAAAATGAGGTGTCTGATGAACAAGAAACTTATCATCGCTTTGTCTTGCGTCGCCGTGCTTGCGGTCGCGTTCGGCATATGGATGCTGGTCGACAGAGAGGCGTACATTGCTGTTTTTCGTCCCAATTGGAGCCGGGATTTCGTCAGCATAGCTGTTTTGCCAATCAGAAGATGAATATCCAAGACTCGGAGCTGTGGTCGCAGCTCCGTTTTTTTGTGTGCGGCATAAATCTTCATTGAAAAATTTCGCTTTTTTCACTGCATGCAATATTGTGTTGTATATGCGGGGATTGACTCCGAATGACACCATTACGCTCGAAATATGTCAACATGTTGATTTACGCCACATAATAAAAAGTATTGACAAATGCAGAATATCATGTTATAATAGCGACGTAGCATCCAATGCATATTATTACAAAAGGAGAACAATATGAAAATAAGCATTGTGTTTTCAATAATCATGGCGCTTTTGTTGCTTCTTTCGGCTTGTAACACCATTGAAGGGCAAAAGGATAATTCTGAAACGTCAGTTGCTGAAACGATTTCGGAAAATGTGCCGTCCGACATCAAGGAAAGATTCTGCGATAGTGAGAGGCTCAGGGTATATCGCATGAACGACGGCTCGATTAAGGCATATGTCGATGAATGGGGCAAGGAATATGATCTTCCGTCCACGTTTATAAACGATTCGGAAAAGATTACTGGATGCGGAGGCAGTATTTCCAAAGTCGGTGATAATATTTATTACACACTTGTTGAAGAAACAAGCGAAACGACGATTGCAATCAGGACAGCAAAGCTTTCCAAGGGGGCGGATAAAGCTGTTTGCGGCAATACGGATGTCGATGTCAATTGCGTGTCTATGGAATCTGGTGATGTGTTTGGCTTTGACCCTGAATCTCTTGATATCGGATTCTACGAAGAAGATCACGGAGCGCTGTTCTTCGGCGATAATTTGGCAGAACGTCATATTGTTGTGATGAAGACGACCGACGGCGGAATGACATGGGTAAAAGCGGGTGATGACAGTAACCTGAAATCATTAAATTACCACAGCCGACTTATTTTCGCCAAATTTATCAACGACAACGAAGGCATGGCGAGTTTCTGCTATTTCGGACATAGTGATATGTGCCAACACACCTTCGTCACGGTTGACGGCGGAAAAACGTGGAAGCATCTTTCTGTTGACTATGGTGACTATCCTCCAATCGATTCGGGAGGGGAGGACGGATGCTCCTATGAAGTAAGGGCGCTCGATGTTGAAAACGGAGTATATAAGCTCACGCTCAAAAGATACAACAGCACTAAAGATTTGCCGGATGTTTATATGACTTCCGACAGGATCGATTCGGGATATAGTTTTTCCGAAACGGAGCCGTCAGGTATCAGCGTAAGAATAGGCGATTCCGAGACGCTCAGCTTATGTTGCATGAAAGATGGGTCGACTAAGGCATGCGTCGCAGGATGGGGCAAGGAATATGAACTTCCTTCCATGTTTGTTGCCGATCCGGAGGATTCTTCGTCCAGGACAATCAGAGCGTGTTTCCTCGGTGATAGTATTTATATCACAAATATCGAAAAAACCGGCGATGCAACGGTCGTAATCAAATCTGCAAAGCTTTCGAAGAACTCTGACAAAGCAGTTTGCGGTAATACCGATGTTGAGCTGAATTGCGTATATCTCGATGATGAACCGTTCAGCTTTGAGCCGCAATCTGCATGGCTGTCTTTTTACGAGGATGATCACGGTGCATTGTTCCTTGGTGACAATTATCTTACACGTCATTTGACTGTCCTCAAAACTGCTGACGGTGGCGTGACCTGGGCAAAAGCAGGCGATGACAGCAATCTTAAGACAGACTCATGGCATGAATGGGTCGATTTTGCCAAATTCGTCAGCGAAAACGAAGGCATGGTCAGCTATTCATATTACGGGTATGAAGAAATGTGCGACCGAACCTTCGTCACGATTGACGGCGGAAAAACGTGGAAGAAGCTATCCGTTGACTATGACAGCAATACTCCCGCCGATACTCCGGATGACGGGTGCGCCTATGAAGCAACGTCGCTCGACGTTGAAAACGGAGTATATAAGCTCACGCTCAGAAGATATAACGGTCGCATAAATTTGCCCGATGTTTACATGACTTCCGACAGGATCGATTCGGGGTATAAATTTACCGAGTGAATATTTCTCCCGATAAAGCGTTTTATTGCGGGGCTGCCGATCCGGCAGCCCCATTTTTTTATTTTTACCACTGACCGAAGTTGGGTCCGACCGCTATGTCGTCATCGAAACCGCTGCCGGCATAACTGATGTTTTCGCCCTGCTTTATGTTGTACATGGTCGGGCTGTCGTATTCGGCGTAACCGGGCCATCCGGTACCTCCGGCGAGGAATGAATAGTCGGCATATCCTTTGTTCTGCTTTATCAGTTTGCATACGTCTCCGCTGCCGTAAACACCGACTTTATACTTAGTAGTTTGCGCATTGAAGAAATTGCGGATGGTTTTGAAGTACTCTACCAGATTATCCACATATACCGAGTCTGTCCTTCCGCATTCGATGGCGAAATATATCGCGGTGCCGGCAGGCTGACCAAGCGAGGTTGCTTTTTCATAGGCTGCTCTCGCGTCGTGTTCGCCTTTTGCTTTGTCGAAGAGGAAGTTTGGATTGTGAAGAGGGCTGTCTTTTGTGCGATCAGCAGTCTTGCCATACGCATCGTAGTCTTCATAGATGGAAACTATCTGGAAATTATAATCGCGCATATCCTGAATTCTTTCGGGTGTGAGGCAATGTCCTTCGGAGGTATAGTATCTGCAAATGAATTTCTCACCCGCTTCATGCGCTGCTTCCAGTGCGGCACGTGTACAGCCTACGGTGTCAAGACCGTTTACAATATTGTAGGCAGCGCCGGTTTCGCTGTCAAAGGAGATTCTCCACAGTGCTGAGCTGTCCGGAGAGGTCGTCCATACGGCTGAGCTGCCGCTTACGGCAAGATATTTGTCGGGCGCCGTAAGATGAATCTCATAATCTCCGTTTGCCGGACCGTGCGACAGAAATTCAACGGTGCTGGCTGCGCTGAGCGCGTTGTTAGCAACGAGAACAGAACCGTCGATGTCGGCTATCACATAGCCGTCGCTGTTTCTTGAGCATATTCTGTTGCAGCTCATGTACCAGCGCTGTCTGTTGAGATACGAGAAGTCGGCAAACGTCGGAGCGGTCTGGGAGGTAACTCTTTCCGCGCCGCCGGCCTGGAGGCATTTTCCGTTGTATGCGCTGGTAAGGTGGAAATCGTCCGTTCTTGTGGCGGCATATTTCCAGTGGACATAAAGATCCATACTGTGGGTCGCAGGTATTATATCGCCCTGACTGCCGATACGTGTTCCGCCCGCTTCTTCGGTGTACCAGCCCAAGCCGACATGACCCTCACACTTGGGATAACCGATAAGCATCGCGTCATCACCTACCATAGTATATATTCTTTTGGTTTCGGCTTCACAGTTCATGTGAAGGGTGATTATGACCGTGCGACGGTATCTTGCATAGAGAACAACATCAGTGTGCGCCGTGTAGTTTTCGCCCTTTTTGCCGACGAATTTGCCTTCTTCCGGCTCCGTGTACCAGCCGACAAAGGTATAGTCGGTGAGCTCAGGCTTCGGAAGCACCACGCTGCCGTGTCTGATGACCTCCTGTGTGGGCGGATCGACGGTGCCGCCGCGGGCATCAAATGTGACGGTTACATAGGTTGTTTGCCAATGAGCATAAAGTGTTATATCTCCGCCAACATAGTATAAATTGCCCGCGCCGCCGACGAATAAGCCGCCGCTTGCGCTTGTGTACCATCCGATGAAGTCATAACCGCTGCGGGTGGGCGTTGGCAACGGGACCGTGCTGTTTTTGCGGGCAGACTGTGTGATAACATCGACGGTTCCGCCGTTACCGTCGAAATTGATGGTGACATACGAAAGCTCTTCTTCCCAGTGAGCATAGAGTGTGACGCTGTATGCGCTGCAGAAAGGATCGTATTCGCCGCCGACGCGGGTACCGCCGGTTTGCGCGGTGAACCATCCGAGGAAATTATATCCGTCGCGGACGGGTTGGGGAAGCTGAATGTAACTGTTTGCCTCGACATATTCGGATGAGGGGCTTACGCTGCCGCAGTTCGGGTTGAACAGAATGCTTACATACGTAACGGTCGGCTCCGTTGTGGTCGTTGTGGTGCCGCTGCCGTATGAATAATAGCTCATGGCGGCGCCCGCGGTATCTTCTTCGGATGCGACGCATATGATCTCGTCATCGGTCATGCCGACGACGGGAACGCCGTTTGCCGCATATTCTGCGGCTTCGGTCCGGCTGCAGCTCTTCCACCACATGTAATTACCGGCGTCAAGAGTTTTTCTGATTTCGGGAATGCTGCCTGCGGGGAGCGCAACGCCGCAATTTTTCAGCGTCTTGCGGACGATGGCTTCGCTGTCTGCTGTCGCAGAGGCTTCGTTTTTTGTCATGTTGACAATGTTTTTGTACTGTTTGTTTGTCATGATAAGACTCCTTTTTTGTTTTTGAATTGCGCAAAAGCGATTTTCGGACGTCCTTGACTTTTGCTGAGCGCAGTTTACCACTCAACGCGGACAGTATGTGTCCGTGTTGAAATAATTTTTTGAATTGTTTTCGGACATAGGTTTACCGAGCGAATGCAAAGCGTTTTTTGGTTGATGCAAAACCGGAAGTTCGGATTTTTTATATCCGGAAGCGCAAATTTTTGGGAAAATGCCTTTTTGATGAAGCATGTCTTGTCATGTATACATTTCACGATTTTGCTGATATATTTTTCCAAAAACATCATAATGGGCATTGACAAATCTTGCGTGACGCAGTATAATTTATTTGTCATGATTAACACATTACAGCAAAAGGAGAATAATATGAAAAACCGCATCGTTTTGTTACTTGTTGTGACACTATTGCTGCTTCTTTCGGCATGCAATGAAGGTGCTTCCGAAAATGCAAGTGAATCAATTGAATCACAGGGACTCTCCCGTGGAGAATCCCGAGAAGAGACGTCTGAACCGACAGAAGTTCATCAATATTTTGACTGGAAAGACTGCTCGCTGTTCGGTATGAGTGACGGTACTCTCAAGGCACATATAAAAGAATGGGACAAGGAATATGTGGTTCCGTCCTCGTTTGTGGCAGATTCTGATGATAAGGTGAATCAGAATTTCGATGCAACGTTTGCCGACGACATTGTTTATATTACGAATATCATTGAAACCAGCGATACGCTTCTTACGATCAACACGGCAAAGATTTCGAAAAATTCGGGCGAAGTCGTTTGCGGCACTGATACGACAGAGGTCAAATGCGTGTACGATGTAGACGGAACTAAGCTTTCCGGCTTTGACGGCTCGATCCGTGCAGTATCGTTCTATGAGGAAGATCACGGCGCTATGTTCTTTACCGACAACTATGCAACACGCCATTTGGTCGTGCTGAAAACAACGGACGGCGGAAAGACATGGGAAAGAGCCGGCGATGACAGTAATTTGGCGGTTGGTAACTGGCACGAATATCCTCTGATCAGCAAGTTTATTAACGACGATGAGGGAATGGTCGGCTTTACCTATTACTCCGACGAGGATTTGTGCGACCGTACCTTCGTTACAACCGACGGCGGCAAGACTTGGAAGAAGATTTCAGTTGATGACGAAAACTATTCTTTTGGTAACCATTGTGCGTGGGAACCTCGTTCACTTAAAGTTGAAAACGGGAGATACTGGCTCACCGTAAAGAAGTACGGCGGAGGAACCTCAGAACTTAATGATATCTTCACGATGGTTTCAGACCGTATTGATTCCGGATATAAGTTTGTCGACGAATAACACTTTGAATCAGAGCTTTTCAGTATATCAACCCTTTTCGGGGGCTGCCGGATCGGCAGCCCCCTGTTTTTTGTTTACCACTGACCGTAATCGGCTCCGAACGCTGTGTCGTCGTCAAAAGTACAACCGGCATAATCGATGTATTCGCCTTGTTTGATGTTACTGTTTGTTTGTCATGATAAGACTCCTTTTTTTGTTTTGTTTTTTTGTGTTTGAATTGCGCAAAAGCGATTTTCGGACGTCCTTGACTTTTGCCGAGCGCAGTTTACCACCCAACACGGACAATCCGTGCCCGCATTGAAAAATAATTTTTCTTTTTCAACGGGACGTGTTTTGTCCGGTTTGAGGCGTAATATGAAAACGAAAAAAAGAGCGTTATGCTCGGAAAGGAGGTCTGATATGATTTTCGGTGTGAAATCAAAGATCCCGTCGGACATGAAGCTGACAAACGGTTACAGCCTGTTTGACTGGATAATGAGAAAAAAGGATGTGCCGGAGTTCTGGATGCGTAATATTACGGGAGAAAGCAGAATTACGCCGGATGAGCTTGCGTTCCTTAAAAACAAAGGATGCCGCGTTGCGCTTCTTATCGACGGCATACCGGAAGCGGAGGCGGCTTCAAACAACGCCGCTGCGAGAGCGTTTGAGACGCTTGATGCGCTCAGAAAGCTTAAGGCGCCTTCGTTTTCGGGAAAGGCGGTATTTGTCCGCTTCGGTGATGATGAATTCATGAACCACAACTGGATGATAAGCTTTGCGGCAATACTTTCGGAATACGGTTATCTTGCCGGGTTTATCGGAAATACGGATTCGTCGCTGAATTTCTGCTTTGACAGAGAATGCGGGCATTTTTACAACGCAACAAAGCAGATAGGCTGTTACGGTGCGCTGTACGGAGCGACCGAGCCGGATTGCAATGCTCCCGAAAACGGCTGGAAGCCGTATTTCCCGTCTGATTTTTCGGCGGACGACATCTCGCTGTGGGAAAGCAGAGAGGTTATAAAGTGCGGCGAAGCGGAGCTTGCCTCTCCGGTATACGCACGCGACACAGGCGTTTTTGAAAATCTTATCTGAAAAAACGGCGGTGTGAGCGATTTGTGCTCATTTCGCCCCCTGCGGCACACAGATCTTTATTTTGGAAAACTGCGGAGAACATATCTCTCCGCAGTCTTCTTTTTGTGACCGAAATCGAATTGAACTTTTCATTGAAAGCGTAAGCAATCGTCGTTTTTACCATTTATGTGAAAAAAACGGTTGACTTTCCCAAAAATATTGTGTATAATGAAATCAGAAACCTGAATATGGTTCGATTTTGGGAAGTGAGGTGATTCCGATGCAGAGCGAACCGCTCCGGCAGACCGATTAAAACAGAGGAGGCGATAAATTGAAAATTGTTTTTTAGGATAACGTATAACGACTTTGAGGAGGCAAACAATGAAAGCCAAAAAGGTCATAATAATTGCTCTTTCCGCGTTGGTGGTAGCGCTCATCGTGGCTCTCGTGTCGGTCTCGATTGCCGCAGGCAATGAAAATCTGTCGATTGCGGAATATTTTGCGAAAATCGCTAAAAATGAAAAGCTTGATGAAAGCACGCTCGTTATCATAAACGGCGAAGAGAAATCGATTGAATCATTTGAAAAGCTTATCAGAGTTTATTCGGCTCTGGATGCCGTTTTCGATTCAGAAAAGCTCGAAAATGAATTTAACCAATTTGTCGATGCACAGCTTCTGACTCAGGAGGCACAAAGGCGGGGAATTACTGCAAGCAGAGACGAAATTCAGGAACAACTGGATTATCAGAAGGAGAGCTTCCTTCTCGCTCTTGAGGGCGGTGATGAAATCGCAAAAATGTTTGTTGATATTTACAAGGGGCTTGGTATGACCGTTGAGGAATACTATGCCAGCGATGAAGCATATCAGTATTACTATGACCTGATGTGCATGAATACGCTTCTCAAACAGGAAGCGGAGCAAAAGGGCATTACCGCAGAGGAAGCGCGGACATCACGTTTGACGCGTCTGAGAGGTTCTGCCAAGATAGAGGTGAATCTGGAAAAGCTGAATCTTCTCAAAAAGGAAGCAGACGAGGTGGCTGCAAAGACCGCCGAAAGACTGGCAGAAAAATCCGCCGCTGTGACCGAATAGAATTTCAGTGGGCTGCTTGAAAGCACAGGCCGGAAAAACATGGCGACGGTCCGGAATCTTTTTTGCAGTCCCTTTATTTACAGGAGACAGTATATGAAAATGAAGAAGCCCGCAATCAGAATCGTGCTGATCGCCGCAATCGTCGCAGTTGTTCTGCTTATCGCTCTTGCCGTTGCCGCGGGAGCGGAAAATCTTTCCGTCGCGCAATATGTCATGAAGCTCACGCACAGCGAAGCGCGCAGTCCGGATGCAATCGTGACGGTAAACGGCAAAACCATGACGACCGAAGCGCTTGACAATGCCAGAAAATACAGCGAGGCATCGGGCACTGAATTTACCGATATGAATGTGTATCAGGTAATAAACAATTTCGTGACGCAGACGATCATGCTCCGCGAGGCGGAAAAGCGCGGAATTGTCGTTGAAAACAGCGAAATCGAAGCGTATATCGCCGAGCAGAAGGAGCTTATGCGGCAATACATAGCCGATAATCCGGAAATTGCGGACTCGATCGCTGCGTATTACCGTGAGCAGGGAATCACTGTCGACGGTTATTACGAAACGTCGGATGGCAATGAGCAATGCCGCAAGGCTGTCATGCTGAAAAAGCTGGCGGAAAAGCTGGAGGACGATTACGATAAGGCGACGGCATCGCAAGAGGTCAAGGAGCTGAAGAGCGCGACAAAACTTTATTACGAGCTTTACAGAAAGCGCTATGAAAAAGCGACGATTCTCATAAATCAGAAAAACGTCGACGGATATATCGAAACGTATCATATCAAAAAGTCCGTTACATAAAAACAAACGCGTTACACCTTTCGCGGTGTAACGCGTTTTTTATCGGAAGGGGTGCTTTCGCCCGGCGAAAGCTCACCTCAGTCGAGTTCCTTCACTCCCGTATACAGTTCATAGTAGCGGCCCTTTTGCGCGAGCAGCTGTTCATGGTCGCCGCGCTCGATTATCACGCCGTTTTCAAGCACCATGATTGCGTTCGCGTTGCGGACGGTGGAAAGACGGTGCGCGATGACGAACGTCGTTCTGTTCTTGATGATCGCGTCCATGCCCTTTTCGATGTGCCGCTCGGTGCGGGTGTCAACGCTGCTGGTCGCTTCGTCAAGTACGAGGATCGGCGCTTTGGAAATCGCGGCGCGGGCAATGTTGAGAAGCTGACGCTGTCCCTGTGAAAGGTTTGCACCGTCGCCTTCGATGACCGTATCGTAGCCCTCGGCGAGCTTCATGATGAACGAGTGCGCGGAAGCTGTCTTTGCAGCCTGAACGACTTCGTCGTCGGTCGCGTCGGGTCTGCCGTAACGGATGTTTTCACGTACCGTACCGGTGAAGAGGTGCGTGTCCTGAAGCACCATTGCGACATTTTTTCTCAGCACGTCGCGTTTGATTTTTCTGACATCGACTCCGTCGATGGTGATGGAGCCTTCGTTTATGTCGTAAAAACGGTTTATCAGGTTTGTGATCGTCGTTTTGCCTGCGCCGGTGGAGCCGACAAACGCAATCTTCTGACCCGGCTTTGCGTAAAGCGAGATGTGCTTGAGAATGATCTTGTCGGGAACGTAGCCGAAGGTCACATCCTTGAATTCGACATGACCGGACATATGAGGCATATCAACTGCGTCGGTGTCGTCGGGAGTCTCGGGCTGCGCGTCCATGACCGCGAATACTCTTTCGGCACCGGCAAGTGCGGAGAATATAGCCGTGACCTGCTGGGACAGCTCGTTTATCGGCATACTGAAGCGCGCGGAATAGTCCACGAATATCGTCAGACCGCCGATGTCAAATTTGCCGAGAGCGCACAGCACGCCGCCGATACCCGCCGTGAAGGCGTAGCATATCTTGCTCACGTTGCCCATTACGGGTCCCATGATACCGCCGAAAAACTGTGCGTTCATCTGCTTGGTGCGCAGGTCCTGATTAAGCTCCTCGAATTCCTCTTCGCAGGTCTGCTCATGGTTGAACACCTTGATTACCTTCTGACCCGCGACGGTCTCTTCGATATATCCGTTGACGGCGCCGAGTGCCGCCTGCTGTGCTGAGTAGTATCTGCGGCTCTTGCCGGCAATGAATTTGCCGCCCAACAGGAACAGCGGGGTGAACGCGACGGTGATGAGTGTCAGCCATATGTTGGTATATACCATCATGACGACGGTACCGACAAGCTGGATCACGCCCGAAATGGTGCTTACGACCGAGTTGTCGAGCATTGTCGAGATGTTGTCGACGTCGTTTGTGAAGCGGCTCATGATGTCGCCGGTGGTGTTGCTGTCAAAATATCTGACCGGCAGCCCTTCCAACTTGAAAAACAGGTCGTTTCTCAGCTTTTCGATGGCGTTCTGCGTGACGTGGAGCATGATCTTGTTCTGCGCGTATGTCGCAAGACAGCCGCAGACATAGACAAGCCCGAGGACGAACAGGGCATAGAAGAAGCCTTCGTATTTGCCGACTGCGATGTAATTGTTGATGATGGGGCGGAGCATATAGCTGCCCGCAAGAGATGTGCCGGTTCTGATAAGCATGAACAGCAGCACGAAAACGAGATTGATTTTGTACGGCGAGAGATATCCGAGCAGTCGGGCGACTGTTTTGCCGGCGTCTTTGGGCTTGCCGCCCATGCCTCTGCCGCCTCTCGGACCGGGACCGCCCGGACCTCTGCCGGGTCCTCCGGGACCGCCCGCGCTTTTTGATGAAGTGTATCTTGCCTGAAGGTCTTCAAGTGTACGCTTTGCCATTACGCATCGACCTCCTTACCTGTCTGTGAAATATAGATTTCGCGGTATTCCTCGTTGGAGCGGATAAGCTCGTCGTGCTTGCCGATACCTGTAATCCTGCCGTCGCTCATGACGATGATCTCATCGGCATCCATGACCGAGCTGATACGCTGTGCAATGATTATCTTTGTTGTGCCCGCAAGGTCGGTCTTCAGCGCGGTGCGTATGCGGCTTTCCGTCGCGGTGTCAACCGCACTTGTCGAGTCGTCGAGAATGAGGATCTTCGGCTTTTTGAGCAGTGCGCGTGCAATGCAGAGGCGCTGCTTCTGACCGCCGGAAACGTTTGTGCCGCCCTGGTCGAGCACAGTGTCATAGCCGTCCTTCATCGCCGAAACAAAGCCGTTCGCCTGCGCTTTTTCGGCTGCTGACACGATTTCGTCGTGTGTCGCGTTTTCATCGCCCCATTCAAGGTTCTGAGCTATGGTACCTGAGAAAAGAACATTTTTCTGCAACACCATGCCGACGCCGTCGCGGAGATTTTTGAGCGAATAGTCTCTGACATTCACGCCGTCGACGATGATCTCGCCTTCATCGGCATCGTAAAGGCGGGGAATCATGGAAACGAGCGTTGTTTTGCCGCA
>FR892179.1:0-6141 GCA_000433115.1 Ruminococcus sp. CAG:382 | reverse complement strand
GGGTCTTCGCTTGTCTTGTAGTAGCGGAATACGACATTCCTGAATTCGATGTCGCCGTTTGTGACCTTTCTGTCGGCATCGGCGGCGTTGGCGTCGTCGATATCCGGCACTTCATCAAGCACTTCACGCACACGCTTTGACGATGCGAGCGCACGGGACGAGAACACGAACAGCATTGACAGCATCATAAGGCTGGAAAGAATCTGTGTTATGTAAGTAAGGAACGCCGAAAGGTCGCCGACATCCATACCGCCGGTCGCATTGATCACGGTGTCCATGACCTCCTGACCGCCGAACCAGACGACTGCAAGAGAAGCAAGGTTCATGAACAGCATCATGAGCGGCATCATTATTATCATGACGTTCATCGCAGAGATTCCGGTATCTTTGAGGTCCTTGTTTGCTTTTGCGAAGGTCTTGCGCTGATGGTCCTCGCGTACAAACGATTTTACCACGCGTATGTTTGTGATGGATTCCTGAACATTGGTATTGAGCGCGTCAAGCTTTGTCTGCATTATGCCGAACTTGGGGAACGCATATTTAATCAGGAAAAAAAGCACGATTATCATGAACGGCATTATTACCGCAAGAATCAGTGCGAGCCGCGCGTTCATGATAACCGCCATGATTATTGCACCTATCATCATGCCGGGTGCACGCAGGCACATACGCAGCAGCATATTGACCATGTTCTGTATCTGCGTAACGTCGTTTGTGAGACGGGTGACGAGCGAGCCGGTCTGAAATTTATCGATATTTGCGAATGAATATTTCTGCACCTTGTTATAAAGGTCCTGACGCAGATCCGCACCGAAGTTGACCGACGCCTTTGCGCCGAAGTATGCGCCGCCCACGCCGCCGAGCAGCATGAGTACCGAAACGCCCACCATGAGCGCCGCCATACCGACAATGTAGCCGACATTCTGATTGTTCACACCGTTATTGATGATCTGAGAGTACAGCTTGGGTATGAATACCTCGCCGATGACCTCAACGATCATGCACAGCGGACCGAGTACGAAATATACCCAGTATGGCTTGATGTATTTGAACCATCGTTTCACGTTGTTTTGTCTCCTTTAAGCTTGGAATAGATTTGTCTGAGGTTGTCCTGCATGACCTGAAGCGCTTCCACAAAGGTCGAAAGCATCTCGTCACTCATGCCGTCGAACATACCTAGGTCGATTGCCTTGAATATCTCATGCGTTGCTGTCACGGCTGTTTTGCCTTTGTCGGTAATGCTGATTACCGTGTTACGCCTGTCGGCAGGGTCGGGCGCACGTGTGATATACCCCGATTCCTCCAGCCGCTTCAATGCCATTGCGACTGCCGGCGAAGATATGTTCAGCTCCTTTGCCAGAGCCGCCTGGTTGGGATTCCCCTCCATATGCGACAGACAGGCAAGCACGAAATGCTGACCGCGGTGCATATCCTGACCCGACGCGGTGTCAAACACCGTTCTGTGCAGTCGGTCGAGGTTGATGAAACTCTGTACCGCCTGCTCACGTTTGGTCCTCAAAAAAAACACCTCCCGAAAAACAATTAACTCGTTAAATATTAACGTGTTAATTATATTGACGCCCACCTCCGATATCTACGTAAACTCTTAAATAAATTGTGAATTTTTATGCCGTGAGAAACGGTATATGCCGGGAGAAGCTTTTTGTGCAAAGCATCGTATATTGAGTCCGTTTTACGCATATCACCGAACTCCGTTGAAAAAACTTCGCAAATCCGAAAAATCGTTTGAAAAATTGCGGTTTTTCCGAAAACTCCCTTGAAAAAGTTTTACCATGTGTTATAATAAGCGTTGGCGGCAAAGCCGACGCAATCAATATGATACGGAGAATAATTTTATGAATACCAGAAAAGTAAATGCAAAACAGTGCAAAATGGTCGCGCATCGCGGCTGCAGCGGTCTTGAAAAGGAAAACACCCTTGCGGCATTTATCGCAGCAGGCAACAGAAGCTATTGGGGCGTTGAAACCGACGTTCACCGCACCGCAGACGGCGAATATGTCGTGATCCACGACAGCGAGACCGGCAGAGTAGCCGGCGACAATATCGTGATCGAAAACACCTCATTTGAATATATCCGCAGTCTCCGCCTCAAGGATATCGACGGAACGCGCACACGCGCCGATCTCCGCATCCCCACACTGCGTGAGTACATCGCAATTTGCAAGAAATACGAGAAAAACTGCGTTCTTGAATTCAAGACAGTCTATACTCTTGAACAGGTCGCCGAAATGGTCGAAATCATCAAAGAAGAGGGCTGGCTTGATCATGTCGTTTTCATCAGCTTTGCTTATGACAATCTGCTGAATCTCAGAAAAATCCTTCCCGGTCATCCCGCGCAGTTCCTCACCGGCGAATACACCGACGCGATGGTCGAAATGATTCACAAGGACAAGATCGATCTTGATATCTATTTCTCCGCGCTTGACGAAGAGAAGATCAAACACCTCCACGACCTCGGAATCATCGTCAATGCATGGACGGTCGACGACCCCGAAAAGGCACAGCAGCTTATTGACTGGGGTATTGACTACATCACCTCAAACATCTGCGAATAATGATACTTTATATAATCCGTCACGCCGACCCCGATTACGCACACAACACAATAACGCCTCTCGGCAAGGAAGAGGCTCTCGCACTCGGACAGCGCATGAGCCGTGTGAAGCTCGACAGGATCTATACCTCTCCGCTCGGCAGGGCGATCGATACCGCGCGTCCCACGATGCTGGCACTCGGCATGGAGAATACGGTGCTTGACTGGACTGCCGAAAGCATGGACTATATGCAGCCGCGCGTTGCCGGAAAGGGCGGATATACTTTCGCCTTCAGAAACGGTGTTACCGATGTCGAGGACTGCGCCGAGCTTGAGCGCGATGAGACGATGGCATCGCTTGTGAAAAATTCCGATGAATTTCTTGCATCACTCGGCTATGAGAGACGGCGGTGTTTACAGGATAACGCGTCCGAACGATGAGCGTGTTGCGGTATTCTGTCACGGCGGTTTCGGTTGCAGCTGGATCGCATGGCTGCTCGGAATGCCTCCTTTTATGGGCTGGGAACGCATAAAGCTGCGTACCAGCGCGGTCACCCGCTTCAATTTCAGAAACAACGATACGGGATATACCGTTCCCGAATGTGACTATCTGAACGATACGTCTCATTTGCCGCCCTGCGGAGTTCCGAACAGCGGAAGATAACAAAACAACAAAATTACGGTGGTTTCACAGGCTTTTCCTGCGGAAATCACCGTAATGTTTTTTGCATGGCTCACTTACGCCGCGTTTTTCGCTTCCTCCAGCATGTTTTCGATAAATATGCCGTAGCCGCGGGTCGGGTCGTTTATCATGACGTGAGTGACTGCGCCGATAAGCCGCCCGTTCTGCACAACGGGACTGCCGGACATGCCCTGAACGATGCCGCCGGTCAGGTCAAGAAGCGTGCCGTCGGTTATGCGGATGACAAAGTTTTTCGTCATACCGTCGGGGTCGGAAATGCGTTCGATTTCAATTTCGTAGCACTGCGGTTTGCCGCCTGCGCATGAAATCACGCACGCTTTTCCGCTCCTGACCTCGCTTCTGTATCCGATCTCGATCGGAGAGGGAAGCTCCATTCCCGACGTGTTTATCGTGCCGAAAACGCCGCAGTCCGTATTTGATGAGAGCGAACCGCGCCGTACCGACGAGAATATACCCTTCAACTCTCCCGGCTCATTGACTCTGCCCTTTACGATACCCGTAAGGTTCACGTCAACGACAACACCGCGCTTCAACGGCAGAAGCTCTCCGGTGCCCCCGTCACATATACCGTGTCCCAGACCGCCGAAGCTGTCGTTTGCCGGATCGATATAAGTCAGTGTGCCGATGCCCGCCGTGGAATCCTTTATCCAGAGACCTGCACGGTATTCGCCGTCTGCGGACTTTGCCGGAGTGATCACCGAAGAGGTTTCGACATCGCCCCGCCTGAGCGAAAGCGTGACAGCCTTTCCGCCGCTGTCGCGTATCAGCGCGCCGAATTCCTCAACGCTGCCGGCGTCCTTTCCGTCAACGCGGAGTATGACGTCTCCGACGGCGATACCCGCATCCCGTGCGGGCGACACAAGACCCGTCGGCGTGTCAACGTCCGTGATTCCGACCACGACAACGCCTTCCGTGAAGAACTTCACGCCGAACGGCATACCGCCCGGTATCAGCGTCGGACGCGTGCCGGCTGCTGCCGCCGGTGTGCCGAGTACGCCGTACGGCAGAACCGTACACATACACACAAGCAGGGCGAGCATCACCGCAAACGCCTTGATTTTTTTATTTACGTTCATAGAATACCTACCTTTTTTGTCGTGCGACACTTATAATTTGCACCGAAAGCGCAGAAAATATGTAACGTGCGGCATAGTAAATAAAAACAAAAAACAAGCGGCAGAAGCGATGCTTTGAAGCATTGCTTTGCCGTTTGCATTTGATAAATATGTTACTGTTCGGTGTATTTTGCGGCTGCGTCCCAATCGACAAACAGCGTGCCTTCCTTTTTGTCGCTGACCTTGCGGACGGTTATGACCTTTTCTGCGATCAGCTTATCCAGAGCGCGTTTCAGATTTTCTTTTTTTGCATTCCTGTGCGCGTTGCATACGCTTGCAAGCAGCTTGCTTTCGGTGTACATTACCTTGTTTTGCTTCAGCTCGTCGAGTAAAAGACGGTAATCGTTGCCCAGAACGCTTTCTTCCGTGGGCAGAATGACGCTCCAGCTTGAGGTTTCGCGAAGCTGGTGCGAGAACGAGCCGTTTATTGCATAAACGCCGACCTGCTTGCCATAGATATTTTTCAAAAACGATGTGACGGAGCTGAAATGTCCGTCGCCAGAGAACAGAACAAAACAGTCAACGTCGTCGCTCAGCAGAGCCTTTTGATAGATGTTGTCAAGAATAATAAAATCGGTGAAATCTTTCTGAACGCCGAGCGGGTTGCGGGTATCGATGATCTTGTTTGAATACGGTCTGATGCGCTTTATTTCGTCGGCGAGCGACTTATGCGAAAAATCCGCAAAAAATATCGCTTCCGTGATATTTACACGTTTTGCAAGATCCTCAAACCAGCCTTTTATGTCGGGCTTGATGCCGTAATTCTTTATGAGCGACACATACCAGCTTTCGTAATCGACAAAAGCGACGGCTGTGGGCAGACCGTTTTCAAACCGGCTGAGCTGCGGACGTGCCGACTGTTTCTTTTTTCCGAATAAAATAGCTTTTCCTCCTTTCCGCGCGGGAACCCCCGCGATATTTTCCAATGCTTCTTTGATCCGTTTGTTTTTCCGTTTCAATTATACTCCCGGAAGCTTCATTTGTCAATACGAAAGCTTTTTCAATTCGTCCTTGAGCCTGTCGATTATGCGTTTTTCAAGCCGCGATATGTATGACTGTGAAATGCCGAGCATATCCGCGACCTCTTTCTGAGTTTTTTCCTGTCTGCCGCCGAAACCGAACCTCAGTTCAACGATAAGTTTTTCACGTTCGGGGAGAGAATCGACGGCACGCAGCAGAATACGGCGTTCCTCGTTTTTTTCGATGTCGCGGTAAACGTCGTCTCCGTCGGTGCCGAGCAGGTCGGAAAGCATCAGCTCATTTCCGTCCCAGTCACTCCCCAGAGGCTCGTCGAGCGACATTTCCGATTTCAGGTGTCCCGAACGCCTTATATGCATGAGTATTTCATTTTCTATGCATCGCGACGCATATGTGGCAAGCTTTATCTGTTTATCCGAGCGGAAAGTATTGACCGCCTTGATAAGTCCGATCGTACCCACGGAAATCAGATCCTCCAGACCGATGTTCGTGCTCTCAAAACGTTTCGCTATGTATACGACAAGGCGAAGATTGTGTTCGATCAGCGTCTTTTTCGCGTCCTCGTCGTCCGGCAGGCGGCTTATCATGTCGCGTTCCTTTTCGGCGGCAAGCGGAGCCGGCAGTGAAGACGGACCGTTTATATAGTGGGTGAAATCCGATTTTGAAAACAGCTTGAGTATGAAACGGTAAATGATATTCATAAAAAGCACACTCCTCATAAAAGCTCTGCGGGGAAGATACCGTCCAGTCCGCCGTATGACGTGCCGCCGCAATCAAGCGCGATGACCGCC
>FR892178.1:14892-22601 GCA_000433115.1 Ruminococcus sp. CAG:382 | reverse complement strand
CCGAAAACGGGGTTACACCGTATCCCTTTCAAAAAACATCCTTACGGGGCTTTGGCTAATACGCCCACCTTTTTTTGACTTTTCAAAAACCCCTTGTGTTCGAACTAATGTTCGTGTATAATATGGTTACAGTGTTCAGTAAACACTGAACGCGAATGAGAAAGGGGTGTTTCCGTGAAGATCAATCACACATTTGGAACATTCATAAAAGAGAAAAGAAAAGAGAGATGCGTCTCTCTGCGAAAATTTGCTGAACAAGTTGGAATATCTCCGGTGTATCTTTCTAACCTTGAAAACGGCCGTATGCCCGCCCCGAAAGACGATGTCGTTTCAAGCATAGCAAGACAGCTCCATCTAAATGAAGCAGATACCGCGATGCTTTACGACCTTGCGGCCAAGGCAAAGAACAGCACAGTGGTATCACAAGATCTGCCGGATTACATAATGGAAAGAGATATTGTCCGAATCGCACTCAGAACGGCGAAGGATGTGGACGCGACAGACGAGGAATGGCAAGAGTTTATAGCCAGCCTCGAAGCACGTAGGAGGAAGAAAGAGGAGGGCGAATAATGATCGAAATTAAATACTTGCGACCGGAGCTCCTCGAGGCAATCGCAAGGAACACTTTGAAAAAGTATGACGAGAGTCTTGTTAGCGGTTATGATGCCAAGGAGGTACCCATCGAGGAAATTATCGAAAGCATGGGTCTCTCATTGGAATATCAGTACATCCGCAACAACGGACGCATCCTGGGAGAAACCGTCTTTGATGATGCCTATGTCCCCATCTACAATATGGATGAAAAGCGATATGAGCTCATCTTTGTTGAACGTGGGACGATCATTCTTGATGCGAGCCTTCTGCGATGCAGAACACGTGGAAGACATCGCTTCACGGCAGCTCACGAGCTTGCACACTGGCTTATTCACCAAGAATTGTATTCGGGTACCGGTGATGCTGCAGCGATGCTGAAAAGCCTCAGTAAAAGCTCAGAGGCCGATCGGAGGATAGAACTTCAGGCAGACATGCTTGCAAGTGCTTTGCTTCTTCCTATCAGCCAAGTCAAAAAAGCGTTTTATCGGACTTCGGGCGAAGACCGAGTATCACGGTTGGCGGCACAGTTTGGCGTATCCAATCAGGCGATGGAAATCAGACTGCGCAACCACCATCTGATATAAAGCCGATAAAACGGCTTTTTTTACCCATAGTGTTCAGTTTTTACTGAACAAACGGCGCCCGACTCATTATACCACCGCAATCAAGAAAATTTTGTCAAGAACGGTACAGAATATTACAAAATTCTGCGTGGGGCTTTTGGTATAATAGTGTCGAGGAAATGACTGAGCCGTAAGATAACAATCACTTCCTATCAGAAAAGATCACTTTCATTTATCTAAACAGGAAGGAGTTTATCAATAAGGGTCGAGAAGTTTTTCTCAAATTCAAAATAAAGGAAGTGATCGGTATGATTTTCATTCAGCAAGTGTACGAGGATATAGACATTAAAAGCGAGTATGTCAGATGTCCTTCGTGCAAACGTGGTAGGCTCTGCGATAAGCCTAAAGGAGACATAGCAACGGTGATCGCGCTAAAGACCGATCACCAGGAAAAGACAGGCAGTAAGATTATACTGAAATGTCCCAAGTGCTCTCAAAAGTTCCTCATTCACTTTTCAAAAGAGTGAACAAGTAAAAATTAAATAGCTATTGTTAACTATTTATACGTTTCGTACATAGCATTCCATCCGCCGGACACGCTGATCATAGATCAGTAAAGCAAGCCGGAAAAGAGCTTATATCCACCCGATAACTTGGGTGAGAATACTGACCATCGAGATAGGGCATGACAAACAGCTTTTTAGGTTGTTTTTGTCATGCCCATTTTTTATTGCATCCTTTCTGCCTAAAAAGCAGAAAGGATTTTTTATGTTTAGGAGTTGGCTTTGCTACATAGCTAAGTACCCGTGATCTCCGATTTTTGAACTCGAACCAATCAAATTCAAAAATCAAAAGGAGATCACAAGAATGATTAAAGTATTTTATATCGAAGATAACAACGGACAGTACATTTCCGCAGACGGAAGCAAGAGATGGACACGCCTCACCGGACAGGCTCTGTATGACTTCTTACAGACCGAGAGAGGAAAGAAAACCCACTTCTTTGTCGATACCGATGACAACGGTGTTGCAATTGGTGTGGAGATCAGGAATACGGAGTTAGCTTCTAATCTGAAAGGTGATAAGAATCACAGTGATTATCTCAAACAGGTGAGAGATGAGTCGGGATACATAACGGTATCCTTCGACTACTTCGAAACGGAGGATGGGACAAGCACCGGCGATGAAGTTATCCCAAATGATGAGGACAGCATTGAAAATGACGTGCTTCGTCAGTTTGACCTTGAAACACTTCGCAGAGCACTTGATACGCTAACAGAAGACGAGCACGCACTGATCTGCGCATTGTTTCTGCAGGATAAGCCTATGACAGAACGAGAGTATGCCAAGTCTATCGGTGTACCAAGAACAACTCTTGAACATCGTAAAAAGCTCGTTCTTCAGAAGTTAATAAAATTTTTTTGAAAAAAATTGATTTTTTCTTCGTCCAAATCGAAAAAAAGTCAGCAATAAAGGATGAGAGGACAAAACAGCTCCTCTCGTGATCCTTGACAAAATTAAATATACCTGCAACAGATACATTGCCGTTATTGTCAGGTGATAGCGACAAGCGACATTCCCGAGTCACAGCTCCTTTTCGAAGGAGCTGTGCTCGTTGGGAAAATTCTCGGATGGCTTCCGAGAAGAGCGAAGACAAGTAACGGTTACAATGATACTTCCGTAGCGAAAGCGCGGCTTCCGGAGTACCCGGGGGTGGTGAGAGTCCAATGAGAAAGATCAGCCATCTTTCGTCTGTTGTCTGCCTATGCCGAGGGGTTAAGAACGAATACGGCACATAATTAACGCAAAACGAATTTGGGATCGGTGCCAACACCGCCGATCCCTCTTACATAACACGAAGGAGGTATCGCCATGGTTAAACGAGGCGACGTGTATTATGCAGACCTTGATCCGGTTATCGGTTCTGAACAAAAAGGACACAGACCCATAATTGTGATTCAGAACGATATTGGGAATCTGTATAGCCCCACGACCATTGCTGCTATGGTAACAAGCAGTCAGAAGAAGAAACTACCTACCCATGTACATGTCAAAGACGAAAGCTCGGGCTTGTCCGATGATTCCATCGTAATGCTCGAGCAGATCAGAACCATTGATAAGAAGAGGCTTTGTTCGATGATCGGACACGTGAGCGACAAAACAATGGCGCTGATTGAGGACGCAGCTCTTTGCAGTCTTGGGATCGTAAGGTAACCAGGGAGGAAAACGAAATGTACTATAAAAACAAGACGCATCAGAGAATCTTCGAAGAGCAGGTCAACGGCAATCCTTGTAAATGCCCCAATGAATACCTTGCAGCTCTTTATTTACTTACTGCCGACCGAGATCTGTGGAGGGCAGCCAAGTACGAGATCGAGCGAAAAGTGATCGACTTTTCAAAGATCCGCCCTAAGGAATACACCACAAACAACTACACTGTGTTCATCGTTGCAAAGGACATCTACCACGGTGAGACGCACATCACACTAAAGGACATCTGCGATCGGTATCTCGTCCCTGATCAACTCTTCGAGCTGTTTGTAACAGCAATTCATATCTGCCGATTAGGATACACCTACACCGGCATCGAAAAAGTGTTCAACTGAGTTGGACACATACATAGTGATAAGGAGGTAATCACAAATGACCGAAACCGTATATAAAACTTATGATGACCTTCCGATGTTTCTCAACGTAGCTACCGTTGCCAAGCTTCTTGGCATTTCTCAATCGTCCGGTTATGAACTGATGCACGAGAAGGATTTTCCCGCAATCAAGATCGGAAGCCGAATCGTCGTTCCGAGAGACAAGCTCGTTGCTTGGCTTGAAGAAAAGATGACGCAGTAAACAAAGAGAATACGTCTGAAATGATAAAGTTTCACGAACCGCCTATTCTATCTGGACTTTGGAAAGTGTTCGTGGTAATGTGTTGAGCTAAAACAGGAGGTGTCAACATGGCAAGCAAAAGACCGAACGGCGAAGGAACCGTTCGAAAAAGAACTGACGGTCGATGGGAAGGCTTCATCACCGTAGGACATAAAGAAAACGGCAAGCCGATATACAAATCCGTGTTTGCCAAAACGCAGAAAGAGTTGATGCCTAAACTCCGAAAGCTCATCGATGACTATAAGGGTGTCGAACTGACAGAAGAAAGTGGTATGACAGTACGCGAATGGCTCGACAAATGGATGAAGGAATATGTTGAGCCGAAGCTCAGACCTTCCACTATTCAGGGATACCGACGTCTGTGTGATGTTATCTGTGAGTACATAGGCGACAAGTCCGTCAAGCTACTCACGACTGCTGATTGTCAGAGAATGTATAACAAGTACAAAAAGTCAGGGCGCAAGAAGAACGTAACGGAGCTTGGAACCGAGATGGCTGACTCATCAGTCAGACGGCTTCACATGATGTTCCATGAGGCGATGGATGAAGCTCAGCGAAAAAGACTGATAGCGAGCAATCCAACCGAAGGAACTGAGGTTCCCGGATGCAACTATAAAGAGATGGCTGTACTCAACGAGGAACAGTTAGAGAAATACATGGACGCGATTAAGACGGATCCTGTATGGCACGACTTCTTCTACCTCGAATTAACAACAGGACTTCGCCTTGGTGAGATCTGTGGTCTCAAATGGGAGGACTTCGATGATAAGAAAGGAACGCTGAAGATACAGCGATCCATCGGAAGAACCGTCAGCGGTAAAAACATCACGGTCGGAGATCCCAAAACCGAAAAAGGCAAAAGAATGATCAAACTGCCGGACAGCACCTTCCAAGTATTGTTGCGCAGAAAAGAAAAATACAAAGGTGATTGGATGTTTCCGAGTATAAAGTATCCCGGAAAGCCTGTTGCACCGAGTGGAGCGTACCATAGGCATAAACAGATACTACAGGATCTTGAACTGCCCTCGATACGCTTCCACGACCTCCGACACACCTTCGCAACACACGCTCTAAAAAGCGGTGTAGATGCCAAGACCCTGTCGGGAATCCTCGGACATACCAACGCATCATTTACACTTGATACGTATACTCACGTTACCAACGAGATGCAATTCCGTGCATCCGAAATCGTGGGTGACTTTATGGAAGAAATACTCGGAAAGGACTTAATGCCATGGCTGGAAGAAGAAAAAACGGAGCCGGTACTATAAGAGAACGCAAGGACGGTCGATGGGAAGGCCGAATTATTATCGGCTATGACGATAACGGTAAACCCAAATCCAAGAGCGTCTTTGCACCCACTAAAACCGAATGTGCAAAGAAGCTGAAGGAATTACAGAATGAGAGTTACCACATAACCGGAAGATTACCCACGCAAGCAAAATCAAGTATGAGCTTCGGCGAATGGATGGATCTGTGGTATCAGAACTACTGTAAGCAGACCATTCGGGAAACAACTCGCCCGAGCTACGAGAATAGGATCTATCAACATATCATTCCCGTGCTTGGAGAGATCAAGCTCGATAAGCTCACGCAGAATGACTTGCAGAACTTCTATACACACCTCAAAACCACCGGAAGACTCCAATATACCGAACAGCAAGGAAATGGACTGTCGGATCGTATGGTAAGAGGTTGTCATGCAAGCTGCCGTATGGCACTTGAAAAGGCAGTCAAGGAAGGGCTCATTACAATGAACCCCGCAATTGGCTGTAAGCTCCCGCCCAAAAAGGCAAGAGAGATGCAGGTGCTCACGCACGATGAAATGCAAAGATTTCTGATTCAAGCAAAGTACGATGGATACTATGAAATCTTTCTGCTCGATCTATCGACAGGACTTCGTCGCGGAGAGCTGATGGGCTTGCAATGGAAGGATCTGAACTTTACCACCGGAGAACTTCGTGTCGAAAGACAAGTGAGCCGAGTCAACGGCGAACTGAAAACCTTTCCTCCGAAGACTAAGTCATCAATCAGAACTGTTGTGCTGCCTCCTTCAGTGCTGAAAATGCTGAAGGCGTATCAGCCGAGCACCAACGGATCAAAGTGGATTTTTCCTTCGCCTGTAAAAACAGATGATTCACCGAGAGATCCCCATACCGTGTACAGCAAGATGCAGCTTGTGCTGGAACGTGCGGAATGTAAGCGTATTCGCTTTCACGACTTGCGCCATACCTTCGCAACGATGGCTCTCGAGCATGGAATGGACGTAAAAACGCTATCCGCAATGATAGGTCATGTCTCGTCTGCGACCACGCTTGACGTCTACAGCCATATCACGACGGAGATGCAGATAAGCGCCGCTCAGAAGATCGATAAAGGCATCGGCAAGGTTGATACAGCGATAAGAGAAGATGCCGTTCCAACGCCAAAAAAACGCGAACGCACGATGACTGACTTCAAGCCCAAACAAGGAAAGATCAGAAAAAGCGGCACCGGAGGGATCTATCAGATCAGCGAAAACCTGTGGGAAGGAAGGTTCACGCCAACAAATGCCCAGGGCAAGCGCGAAGCTCATAACGTGTACGCCAAAACAAAAGAAGAATGCGAACGGCTCCTCGACGAAATGATCGTAGAGGTTCGTCAACAAATACAAGCAGAGAAAGAACAGATGAAAGACATGAGCCTGTAACAAAACTACAGCGCCGAGACATTTGCTCTCGGCGCTGTTTTCGCTTGGAGGAAAAATGAAATACGATACAACAGGAATGGACGTGGCATACGTTCAAAGCTTATACCCAAACGAAAGCCCCGAAGTAATAATCAAAGCTATGCTCTTTGTGAGAGAGAATGGATATCCCAAAAAGATTGGAATCGTTGCATGGTTTGATTTTATCCTACATATCATGAGAGATATTGTACGTCTGCATGCAACAAAGTAAGAGAACGCCGAAAGTGATGAAAAACACTTTCGGCGTTTGTTTTTCTTCGATTACAAAGACAATTGCTGATTTTTACTTGAACCTGCAAAAAAATCACGCTAAAATTGCTTGCATTGATTGCTCCAAGGAAAGAGACGCAAATACATATCGAGGTTCGTCAAATTTGACCAGTTCTGTACTGGTCAAATTGTGGTCAAAATTTTCTGCGAAACAAGAAATTGTGCAGAATATTGAAAAAATGACCGTTTTCAAGGGATTTAAGCCTTAAAAACGGTCGATTTTTGGTCGAAGTGACAGGACTCGAACCTGCAGCATCCTGGTCCCAAACCAGGCGCGCTACCAATTGCGCTACACCTCGATGGTGAAAAAACTTATAAAATTGTAGTTCTCACAGAACTGGTCAAAATTGTGGTCAAACCACTTTTGCGAGGATAGGTCAAACGGCAAATGCTCGTTTTTCCTTCGTTTTTCTCGC
Organism: Ruminococcus sp. CAG:382; assembly: GCA_000433115.1. Taxonomy (GTDB): domain Bacteria; phylum Bacillota; class Clostridia; order Oscillospirales; family CAG-382; genus UBA1206. Next base: position 15,144 of record FR892178.1, on the reverse strand, counting down.
GTTTCCTCGCTTTTTTGAAGAGGGGATCGGGTAGCGACCTTTAGCTCCCAAATGCGGCGCGCTATCAACTGCGCTACACCCCGATAGTTATTAAATTGTGGTCGTGTAAGTGGTCAAATCTGTGGTCAAAAGTTTTTTGCCGAAACATATATCGGCAAAAAAGCGAGAAAACACGAGGAAAACGGAGATTTTGCGAGCTTTCGGCGGTCGGCTCACGAGGCGGTCACACGCTCCCAAAGCAAGCGGGTAACC
>FR892178.1:14175-14878 GCA_000433115.1 Ruminococcus sp. CAG:382 | reverse complement strand
CGCTCCCAAAGCAAGCGGGTAACCGTTACCCTACATCCCGACATCCGGTGCGCATACCGCTGTCGGCGCATGAAGTGTCATGATTTCCGCACACCTTTGTTATCATACCACAACACACGGCAAAAATCAAGTACCAACTGCAAAAAAGCCGTTTACCTCACACAAATAGTAAGCAACACCATCCGTCAACCGCAAAATGCTTGACACGTCAAGGGCGGCATGGTATAATTGAAGCAACCGCAATACACTAATGAAAGAGGAGCGCCGTTATGGACAAACGAATGATCGGAAAATGGTACAAAGACGAGCTTGAAGAAACGCTGAACATATTTGACGAAACACCGCCTCGCATGAAAATGTCGCTTGCGTCGTCGGGACATTACGATTTCGAACCGATGCGCGTCCGCGAAAGCGACGGCTTCCTCTGCTTTGAAATCAACGACGAATACTACCGCATGGTATATCGCATAAAATACGACGCCGGCAGACTTGTCGGCTCATACACTCAATTCGGCAAAGAAACCCCGGTCGAATATCACCGCATCTCCGACATTCCGGAGGACATGCCGTATCATTTCGAACCATCTGCAACAAAGACATACGTCGCCGAATCAGAGCTGACACGCCATGAACTGCTCGAAAAATACGCATCATACGCACCTGACGCAGACGACGAGCCGTATGAAACCGAATACGTACTCGG
>FR892178.1:7067-14089 GCA_000433115.1 Ruminococcus sp. CAG:382 | reverse complement strand
CACCCGACGATGACAAAATTGCGTTTTCCCTGCTTGCGTTCGTCTGCGACCATTTCGGTCACGACGGTTCGCGAGGACTCGGTCCCGACCGTGACATCGCGGGAGTGATCGCCTTCTGTGAAGAGCACGATATGCGCACGAATTGCCGCGGACTTGCCCTCCTTCTCGCGTCATTGCTTCGCAAAAGCGGAATAAAAGCGCGGCACATCACCTGCCTTCCCTTTGAAGAGCCGTTCAACGACTGCCATGTCGTGGTCGACTGCCTGCTTCCGTCCGGTCAGCGTATCATGCTCGACCCGACGCAGCGGCTTTACTATACAGACAAAAACGGCGCATACGTTTCGCTTGAAAAGCTGCGCACAATGCTCATAAACGGCGAAGCTCCCGTTCCCAACGCAGATGCGTCATACAACGGCGGAGCATTTTCCGCAGATGACAACATCGAATACATGACAAAAAACACTTTGCGATTCTCCCGCGGCAAACAGTACGCCGACGGAACCGATATCGAAAATTCCGAGCTGATCCCTGCCGAATATCCGACAGACGCCTTCCCCGAATCGCGCAGGCATATCTTCACACATAACGCAGAACTCTTCTGGCGTATGTAAACAGAGGCATAGCATGAGCATCACATCGATCAACAATTCATTCAACCTTTTCGCCCGCCTTTTTGAAAGCCGCAAAGCGACCGAACCCATCATAAAATGGAGATCCGAAAAGCCGCTGCTCACCGACGAACCGATATCGTCGCCGCTTCCCCGCGCGCTCCCCGAAGAAACGGGCATACCGTCGGGCGTGATCGCCGACTTCCTGACCGATCTGAAAAACGACCCCACGCTTGATATGCACACCGTGCTGTTTATCAAAAACGGTGCGGTGATCGCATCCGCCGAATTCGGCGAACACAGCATGGGTATCCCGAAATATGTTTTTTCCGCTTCAAAATCAGTGACCGCACTGGCAATAGGCATGCTCATCGACGACGGCAAACTTTCCATGAACGAAAAGCTTGTCGACATATTCGGCGACCTGACAAATACGATCTCAAAACTGCGCCTGCGTGATGTGACCGTCGAAACGCTGCTGACAATGCGGAGCTGCTCGATATTCAACGAGGTTTCCTCCATGACAACGCCGGACTGGCAGAGCGAATTCATGAAAAGCCTGACGCGCGGCACGGTAAACACCGATTTCAACTACAACAGCCTGAACACATATATGCTCGCCGCCATCGTCAGGCGCAAGACCGGAAAAGGACTTGTTGAATATCTGACCCCGCGCCTCTTTGAGCCGCTCGACATAAAGAACATATATTGGGAAAAAAGCCCCGAAGGCATCGAAAAGGGCGGGTGGGGGCTCTATATCCGCCCCGAAGACTTTGCAAAGATCGGTCTTATGGTCCAAAACGGCGGCACTTGGAACGGCAAAAGGCTCATCTCCTCCGTGTGGCTTGAACAAGCCGTATCCCCGCACGCGACTCCGCCCGCCGAATGCGGCGATTTCAATTACGGATATCAGATCTGGACGGGACGCCGCGCAAATACCTTCCTGTTCAACGGAATGCTCGGGCAAAACCTGCTTTGCTTCCGTTCAAGCGGACTTATCATAGTCTCAAACGCGGGAAACGACGAATCCTTCCAGCAAAGCAACTATTTCAGATATGCGCTGAAACACTTCGGCAAGCCTTTTTCGGCATCACTTCAACCGGACAGCGCAGCAGTATCACGACTCGAATCCGTAATACGCGACATAAAAGATCCTCACTTCCCTGCCGCAACCGGAAAACAGCGTCTGCTTTCCCGCCTTTTCGCACGCAGACAGCCGACTCCGCTTGACAGCTTCCTCGGCGTAACCTTCACCGCCGACGATGAAGTGGCGCCGTCCACCGGACTCATGCCGAAAATGCTTCAGGCATTCGAAAATAATTATTCCGAAGGATTTGTATCGTTTACAATCGAAAAATCAGGCGCAGAAAAAGACGACGAATTCATCATCACTGTCGTCGAAGCCGACGAAACCCACCGTTTCACCGCCGGAGAAAACCGATATATACGAACCGGAATCGATTTTCACGGTCAGAAGTACCTCGTCGCATCGGCTGTGCGTGCCGCAAAGGACGAAGACGGCTTTGACGTGCTGACGCTCGATATGCTGTATCTTGAAACTCCGTTCAGACGGCGTATCAGGCTGACGCTCGGAAGAACAGCCGGAATGGAATTCACCGAACGCCCCGCGGAGGGATTTTCCGTGATCGGCTTCAAAGGCATTGTTGATGAATTTGCGAAAACGCCTGTGATCGGCTCTGCCGCCGGACTCCTTGAAAACGATATATGGCGCAGTGTGATAAAAACGACGTTTACGCGGACGCTCCATGTAATACCAGATAACACATAAAAAGTGCCGTGCGCGGAAAAGCCGTGCACGGCATATATTTTTTGGCTCAGTATTTTCCTTCGAGAGCGTTTTCGACAAATCCGATCGTTTCCGCAAAGGTCTGCTCGTCAAACGGCTTTTTAAGGTTGCCGACCTCAAGCAGCTCAAAGTACCCCTTGCTGCCGCCTGCTCTGCAAAGCCTGAGATAGTCGCTCCACGCCTGCTCGCGGTTTTCGCACATTCTCTTATAGAGCATGAACGCGCAGGTCTGAGCAAGCGCATAGTCAATGTAATAGAACGGATAAAGGAAGATATGCTGTTTCTGCATCCAGAATCCGCCCTTTTCGAGGAATTCGTTTCCGTCGTAATCGCGCCACGGCATATATTTCTGTTCGATATCTCTCCATGCGGCATAGCGTTCGTCATGCGTCATATCGGGCTTTTCGAAAACTCTGTGTTGGAATTCGTCAACGCACACGAGGTACGGAATGCAGCTTATCGCGCCGTAAAGATGTGTGAAGATGCGGTGTTCGACGTCGTCGCCGAAGAACAGCTTCATCCACGGATACGCAAAATGCTCCATCGACATGGAGTGGATCTCATTGATCTCGCTCGTTGAGAACGCATACGAAGGAATCTTCTGTTCTCTCATCGCAAGATACGCTTCAAACGCATGCCCTGCTTCATGTGTCAGCACATCAACATCGGCGGCAGTACCGTTGAAGTTGGAGAATATGAACGGCGCCTTGTACGCCTGAAGCTCCGTGCAATATCCGCCCATATGCTTGTTCGGACGCGTTTCGAGGTCAAACAGATCATATTTCACCATGAAATCAAAGAATTCACCGCTTTCTGGCGACATTTCATGATACATTTTCGATGCAGCTGCGACCATTTCGTCCTTGCTGCCGTGCGGCGTGGGATTTCCCTCCGGATAGAAAAGCGCCTCGTCGTAATACTTCACCTTGTCGATACCGAGCTTTTTCGCCTGCATTTTCACAAATCGGTCGCAAAACGGCGTTATGTATTTTCTGACAAGCTCACGGAAATCCGCAACATCCTTGGCGGTATAATCATATCTGCCGCGTGCGGGATAAATATAGTCGATATACGAATCGAATCCGAGATTACGCGCCTTGGCGCAACGGTTTCTCACCAGCCTGTCATAGATCTTGTCCAGCTTCGGCGAAACCTCCTCATACATTTTTGCCCACGCTTCAAACGCTTCACGACGTTCGTCGCGGTCGGTCGATTCCATATGCTTCAGCAAGCCGTAGAAATTGCACTTCTCCCCCCTGAAATCGGTGGAGCAGAGTCCGACCGCCTTGCTGTATTCGTTCCTGAGCTTGTTCTCGGTGATGGAAAGGGGAACGTTTCTGCTCGTCGTGAGACGTATCGACATCTCGGCATCCCTGAACAGTATATTGCCGAATTCCTCCTCGAGCCGAGAGCGGAACTTTGATTTGACGATCGCCTTGTTGACCTTCGCCATAAAGGGAGCGAGCTTTGCGAATTCGCCGCTGATAAAAAGGTCCTCATCCTCATAGAATTTATCGGAAAGGTCAGCGGTATTTCGTATCGATGCGACCGTCGCCATCGTTGCGGCGTCGTCATCGGCGTGCTGGATCGCAAGGAAAAGCTCGCGCGCTTCCTCATACGTCTTTGCCTTTTTGAAGCGCTCCATCAGCGTAGCATAGCTGTTTCTGAGCGCTTCAAAGTCGGGGCGTTTATATTCGATCTCGGAAAATTTCTTCATAAAGCAAAAACCTCCATAATTGTTTAACAGCATTCTAACACATTGCTGCTGAGATTGCAACACCAAAAAACTTAAAAAAAGCACGGCAAAGCGCTTTTCAGAGCGCCTCGCCGTATTTCACTCTTGTTTCTTCACCGTTTTTTGTGTTCTCATAAAACCGCCGTGCGACGCCGAAACCGCGCTTCAGGAGTACAATGACGGTCGAACCGCCGAACTCGAAATATCCCTTCTCTTCTCCGGCGGAAAATGCTTCCTTTTCGTGATTCACGATGCGTCCCACCATGAGTGCCCCTATTTCACAATAAACAGCCTTCCCGAAGTGCTTTGTTTCAAGCACGGTATATTCGCGGCTGTTCTGATGAAAGAAGTTATATTTCCCGAGCGATATGGGGTTCACCGTGTGAAGCACACCGTCGATATGCTTCGGCTTGCAAAGCGTTCTGCCGGAATCAAAATAGCCGTAGCGATGATAATCGTCAACGCAGAGCCGGAACACAAGACAGCTCCCGCCCGCATATTCTTCGGCAACGCTGTCTCCGCCGAGGAGCGTTCCCACGCTGTACGGCGCGCCTTTTACGAAAAAACAAAGCCCCGGCGTAATCTCATAAGCCGAAAGACGGCTGTCGGCAGGACACACAAAGCTGCCGTCCGTTGCAATCGGGCGCACCTCCGGCTTTATCTGCCGCCGGAAAAACTCGTTGAATGAGCCGTATTCACACGGCACATATTCGCTCATGTCAATACCGTTTGAACGGACAAAACCCTTTATACGATGCCTTGAAAGGCGCGAATCCATGTATTTACCGACAGTACGGCTGACAAAAGGGCGTGTCAGCGGCTTAAGAATCATTCTGCCGAACGCCGTGTGATAAAGAAATGCGAGTGCTGAGGACTGTTTCACTGTACGGCTCTCCGTTTCTGAAGAAATTGCTGTGTCAGCACACCGATGCTTGCGACGACAAAGCAGAAGTAATAGTTGATGACCCTGATGATAAGCGTTGCCGCAGCGGCAGCCTCGGGAGTGCCGTATGCCGATTCAAGCGTCAGAACAAGCGCCGCCTCGTTTACGCCGATGCCGCCGGGAAGAGGCAGACTGTCGACGGACATGGCGATGAGAGCCTGAAGGCAGAGGAAATACAGATAGTGATGCGCCGAAAGCCCCATCCCGCGATAAACGATATACGCGATCGAGAAAAACGACGCGCGCTGTATGATGACGATCCCGAGCTGCTTCAACAGCAGACCGCGGTCATGCAGAACCTCGGACGCAAGCGTATGATAATCCTCGTGTGCCGTGATGAAGCCGTTTATGCGCTCCTCGGGATTTTTGATGATATGTATTTTCCCGCATATTTTGAGCACCCGGCCGCCGATCTTCTGTGTCAGGGGGCGGTTGAACATGGAAATGAAGCAAAGCGATATCATAAGCAGGTTTATTCCCATTCCGACAAACCACAAAACCGTGAAAGTCACACTGCAGGCGCGGAATTCCGCAAAACAGAAAAAAAGAGCAATGATATTGAAAAGTATCAACACTATCTTGTACACCGCAGTGTGGAAAAACGTGAAAAACGACGCCTGACTTGTCGGGATCCCGTCACGCGTCATATGATATATGACAAGGGGCTGACCTCCGGTTGCCGACGGAGTGAGAGCCGAATAATAAAAATCGGTCGCCGCATAAAGCAGTCCGTGAAAGACCGGAATCTTTGTGCCGAACGGCTTCAGTGTCACACGTGCAAACCATCCATAGCAGTAGAAATAAATAAGCGCGGCAAAAAAGCCTATGCACAGCACGGGAAAATTCGCCTTGGCGATGCCTTCGGCAATCTCCCTGAGGTCAAAGTTGAAGTAAAAATATACGCACGTGATACCGATGAGTATGAATATCAGCAGCACGTTCAGTGAGTTCTTTTTCTTTTTGTCCATATTTCAATCCGGATTTCATTTCAATTCGCTTTACATTATAGTCACATTTGATCCGATTGTCAAGAGCGGTATATCAGGAAAACGTCGATGATTTTCTGCGAAAAAACCGCTTTTGTACTTTACTTGTTAATAAAAATGTGTTAATATAGGTAAAGTGATAGCTTTCACATTCTTTTTTCGCGTCAGAGCGACGCAAGAGGTTTACGTGCATAAAAATCTTATCCCCGACCGTATGTACAAAAACATATATAAGATAACTCCGGAACGCCTTGCGAAATACGGAAAGAAGGCGGTCATTTTCGATATTGACAACACCGTCGCACCGTATGAGATCAAGGTGCCGACAGTGAAAATGAAGCAATACTTCGAAGCGCTGAAGGAAAACGGAATAGAAGCCGCCTTCGTTTCAAACAACAACAGCGAACGCACCGAAATCTTCAACGCCGAGCTGCAGCTTTTCTGCATACCCGACGCCGGAAAGCCGTCGCCGAGCGGAATTCTTCTCTGCATCGAGCATTTCGGGATCGAAAAAGAAAAGATCATCCTTGTCGGCGACCAGATATTCACCGACTGCATTGCCGCCCACCGCGCCGGCATCGAATGCTGGCTCGTCAAGCCGATAAAAGACAAGGAAACATGGTTTTTCCGCCTGAAGCGCCGCTTCGAAAAGCCGATAATACGCGAATACAACAAACGCCGCGGCAAACGCTTCGGCAAAGGCAGAAAAACTCAGGAATAAGGAGCACAAATGCAAAAAGCACTCTTCGGACCGGGCGGTAACTCTCTTTCATTTTACGCCGCCGGCATGAAATCAACACTTCAGGCGCCGGGCTGGCTCTCATCCCTCGGACTCGGCGCATATGAATATCAGGCAGGCAAGGGCATCTTCGGTTCCGATGATACCTTTTTGTCACTCGGAAAAAAAGCCGCGGAGCACGGCATAAAAATGTCCCTACACGCC
>FR892178.1:0-7042 GCA_000433115.1 Ruminococcus sp. CAG:382 | reverse complement strand
TATATTTCACTTTCCTCCGTTGAGGAGGAAAAACGGGATAAGTCAGTCGGCTACGTCCTGTCGTCCGCCCGCGTATGTTCGCTTATCGGTGCGGACGTTTTTGTCGTACACAGCGGCAGCGCCTCAAAGCTCGACCGGGAGACCGCAATGCGCTATGCCGAGGAAACTCTTGCAAAAGCCGCTATGGCGCTTGACGAAAACGGATACACCGCAATGGCAGGCATCGAAACAATGGGAAAAATGAACCAGCTCGGCACACTTGACGAGGTGATACGGCTTTGCCATGTAAGCACAAGACATTTCCGTCCGGTTGTCGATTTCGGACATATAAATGCCCGCACTCAGGGCGGGCTTTCCTCGGCAGATGACTTCAAGCGTATTTTCGATACGATAGCGGAAAAGCTGTCACCCGAACACGCCGACAGCCTTCATTGCCATTTTTCAAAGATAGAATACACCGCAATGGGCGAAAAAAAGCACCTCACCTTTGACGATACCGTCTACGGCCCGTCCTATGAGCGCTTTATCGAAGCAATCGTATCTCTCGGCGTACATCCGACTGTGATATGTGAATCCGACGGCACTATGGCAGAGGATGCACTCACAATGCAAAAGCTTTATGAAAAAGAATCGGAAGAAAACAAATAAGCCGTCGTCAGTGGCGGCAAAAAAAGCGAAGCAAAAGAAAAGGAGCGGCTTTGTGACGTTTCTGACAGTGTTTTCGGTTATAATAATACTCGGCGTGGTTATATACGCCGCATCAAATCTGTATGTTCTGAAATCTGCGGAGCCGTACATCATGGCTTCCGAAGACGCATCGTCCCTTGACGCGGACTGCATTCTCGTGCTTGGCTGCAAGGCAAACGGCGACGAACCGTCGCTGATGCTGCGGCACCGCCTTGAAACCGGAATACAGCTCTGCATTTCCGGCGCATCCGAAAAGCTGCTCATGAGCGGCGACCACGGCACCGACGGTTATGACGAAGTGTATGCCATGAAAAAATACGCGCTCGAAAGCGGCATGAATACCGACGCCGTTTTCTGCGACCATGCGGGATTTTCGACATACGATTCGCTCTACCGTGCAAAAGAGATATTCGGCTGCAAAAAACTGATCGTCGTGACCCAGCGCTTCCACCTTGCCCGGGCAGTTTACATCGGGCGAAGACTCGGCATGGAGGTTTACGGCGTAGAATGCGACAACGGCTATGTTTACGGCACGGCAAAAACAAACGCGCTCCGTGAATCGCTTGCACGCGTGAAGGCGGTGCTTGACTGCGAACTTCTGAAACCGCAGTCAAAATACCTCGGCGAAGCCATTCCAATTTCGGGAAAAGGCAGCGAAACCGACGACAAATCATTTGAAAATAAGAAGGGCAAAACATGAAATTCCACGATATAAAAATCAGGACAAACACTCTCGGCAGCGAAGCGATCTCAGATATGCTTCTCATAAACGGCATAACCTCTTTTTCGGTCAGCGACCCCAACGATTTTGCCGAAATAGTGGAGGAGCGCTCAGTGCCGTTTGATTATTACGAGGACGATCTGCTTCCGGACGACCGTTCCGTCGCGTATGTCGATGTTTATATCGCCTATACCGAGCAGGGCGAGTCGCAGATGCAGGCGGTTGCCGACGGCATTGCGGCGCTGAAGGCGGAGAATCTGCCCTTCGGCTCTCTCGAATACACCGTTTACGAAACCGATGACAAGGACTGGGAAAACAACTGGAAGCAGTTTTTTCACCCTATAAATATCGGCAATTCGTTTGTCATAAAGCCAAGCTGGGAGGATTGTACGCCGGACGGCAGAAAGGTTCTTGAAATTGACCCCGAATCCTCGTTCGGTACCGGCAGACATGAAACTACCCGTCTTTGCCTTGAGCTTCTCGAAAAAACAGACTGCAACGACGCCGACGTGCTTGATATGGGTTGCGGAAGCGGAATACTCGGCATAGGCGCATACCTTCTCGGCGCAAAGAGCATAACCGCCGTCGATATCGACGAAAACGCCGTCCTCATAACACGCAAGAACGCCGCTGTCAACGGCATCCCGGACGGAATCCTCACCGCATATACCGGCAACGTCCTTGACGACAGCACACTTGAATCAACGGTCAGGAGCAAAAAATACGGTGTTGTATGTGCAAATATCGTCGCGGATGTGCTTGTCATGATGATGCCGCTTTTCAGGGATGTTATGGCGCAGGGCGGCGAAATAATCCTCAGCGGCATAATCGCACCGCGCAAACAAAAGGTGCTTGACGCGCTGAAGGACGGTTTTGACGTCATCGAAGTACGCGAGGAAAACGACTGGGTCGCGATACTCGCAAAGGTACGCTGAACAAATGGAAGAAATAAAAAAGCATATGCGGGAGCTTGAAGAAAAGCTCCTGTATCATTCGAAGAAGTATTACGACGACGACGCTCCCGAGATTTCCGATTACGAATACGACATGATGCTTGAAGAGCTGAAAAGGCTGGAAGCAGAGCATCCGGAGCTTGCCTCCCCTTCATCGCCCACACGCCGCGTTGCGGGTCATGTTGCCGAAAAATTCGAAAAAGTCACTCATGAGGTGATGCTTGGCAGTCTCACCGACGTATTCGATAAAGACGGGCTTTATGATTTCGACAGACGTGTCAGAGAGAGCTTCCCCGGGCTGTCATATGTCACCGAGTGCAAAATCGACGGACTTTCCTGCGCGCTCGAATACAATAACGGCGTTTTCGTTCGCGGCGCAACACGCGGAGACGGATATGTGGGTGAGGATGTAACGCAGAACCTGCTGACAATACGCTCCATTCCGCTCACAATCCCCGAAAAAAACGGCAGAGTCATTGTACGCGGCGAGGTATATATGCCGAAAAAGGTGTTCGCAAAGCTTAACGAACAACGCGAGGAGGACGGCAAAGCCCCGTTTGCCAACCCGCGCAATGCCGCCGCAGGCTCATTAAGACAGCTCGATTCAAAGCTGTGCGCCGAACGCAGGCTCGACATTTTCATCTTCAACCTCCAGTACTCCGATGCGACGTTGCCGGACAGCCACGCCGATACGCTTGACCTGCTTCAAAGCTGGGGCTTCCATGTTTCACCCGAGTTCAGACGCTGTGCCGATATGGACGAATGCGTGAAACGTATAGACGAGATCGGAGAAATGAGGAGCAGACTGCCTTTTGATATCGACGGTGCTGTCGTGAAAATCGATTCCAGAGCGATGAGAGCCTCTCTCGGAGAGGTGGGTTCGCTTCCCCGCTGGGCTGTTGCATACAAATACCCTCCGGAAACGGTCAGAACAAGGCTGAAAGGCATCACCGTGATGGTGGGACGCACAGGTGTGCTGACCCCGCGCGCGGAGCTTGAACCGGTGAAGCTGGCGGGCAGTTCCGTTGCCTACGCAACGCTTCATAATGAGGATTTTATACGTGAAAAGGGGGTAAAAGTCGGTGATTTTGTGTTTCTTCGCAAGGCGGGAGACATCATTCCGGAGATCGTCGGAGTCGATACCGACGCGCGCGACGGCAGTGAAGTACCGTTTGAAATGCCGAAGGCATGTCCGTCCTGCGGCGGTCCGGTGACCCGTGAGGAGGGAGAGTCCGCCGTGCGTTGTACAAACGCCGATTGCCCCGCACAGCTTGTCAGGAACATGGCTCATTTCGTGTCCCGTCCCGCAATGAACATCGAAACACTGGGAGAAAGTGTTGTTTCAAAGCTGATTGACGCAGGGCTTGTCCACAACGTCGCAGATCTTTATTACCTGAAAAAGGACGAGCTTGCGGCTCTTGAAGGACTGGGCGAAAAATCGGCTGAAAATATCCTTGCATCGCTTGAAAAATCAAAATCAAAAAGCTTGGCTTCCCTTTTGACCGCGCTCGGAATACGTCATATCGGCGAAAAAGCCGCACGAGGTCTCGCACTGCATTTCGGCTCGGTCGAAGCACTGATGAACGCGGATGCCGAAGCGCTTTGCTCTGTTCCCGACATCGGACCGGAATCGGCGGCATCGGTCATAAATTATTTTTCCGAGCCTTCAAACCGCGAAATCATGAAAAGACTTGAAGACGCAGGCGTCAATACCGTCATGAAGAGTGACGTGATTGATGACTCTCTTGCGGGGAAAACGCTTGTCGTGACAGGCACAATGCGCACGATGAAGCGTGATGAAGCAGAAGAGCTGATACGCCGTCACGGCGGAAAAGCTGCGGGAAGCGTCTCTAAAAAGACCGACTATCTGATTGCCGGAGAGGCGGCGGGCAGCAAGCTGACAAAGGCACAGTCGCTGGGAGTCACTGTGCTGACAGAAGAAGAATTCCTCGGAATGCTCGGTTCCGGAAACAAATAAATATCCATTCAAGGACGGTTTAACATGAACAAGAAAATGATGCGAAAGTACGCCGCACTGACCGCGCGTACCGGAGCGAATGTACAGAAGGGTCAGGACGTTTTCATAACCATATCGGCAGAGCTTCACGAATTTGCCGCGCTTCTTGCCGCGGAATGCTACAAAGCCGGTGCCGCCGCAGTTCATATGCAGTGGACATATCAGCCCATAACAAAGCTCGCATACAAAAAGCAGAGCCTTAAGACGCTGTCGACTCCTCTTCCCTGGAATGTCGAACGCTTCAGATATATGGCTGAAAAGCTGCCCGCAAGAATCGTGGTGCTTTCCGACGACCCGAACGGACTCGACGGTGTTGATTTTTCAAAGGTATCCAAGGCGAACCAGGCGATCTACCCCATAATCAAGCCCTATCGCGACGCCATCGAAAACAGACATCAGTGGTGCATTATCGCGTTCCCCACCGTGAAATGGGCAAAGCGTGTTTTCCCGCAGGACACCGGTTCGGTTGCACTCAAAAAGCTCACCGACGCAATTTTAGCCTCGGTGCACATCACCGAGGACAATAACCCGATGGAGGCATGGGAAAAGCACAACAAATCATTCAAGGAACGCCGTGCGGTGCTCAATTCGCACCACTTTGACACGCTGGAATACAAATCCTCGAACGGCACTGATTTCAGAGTCGGCTTCATGGAAAAATCCCGCTGGCAGGGCGGCTGCGACACCACGATAGGCGGTGTTGTGTTCAACCCGAACATGCCCACAGAAGAGCTGTTCTGCTCGCCCAAAAAGGGTGTTGCGGAGGGCAGAGTCGTCGCCACAAAGCCGCTTTCATACAACGGCTCGCTGATCGAAAACTTTGAAATCACCTTCCATGAAGGCAAAGCCGTAAGCTGGAAAGCCGAAAAGGGTCAGGAGCTTCTTGACAAAATGCTGTCGATGGACGAAAACGCGCCCTATCTCGGCGAATGCGCACTCATACCCAAGGATTCGCCCATAAACGAAAGCGGTATACTGTTTTACGAAACGCTGTTTGACGAGAACGCAAGCTGCCACCTCGCGTTGGGCAAGGGATATGCCGATACGATCGAAGGCTTTGAAAATATGACAGCCGAAGAGCTTAAGGAAATGGGTCTGAACGACAGCATGATCCACGTTGACTTCATGATCGGCTCTGACGATATGTCTATAACCGGTTACACAAACGGCGTACCGTTCAAGATATTCGAAAACGGCACGTGGGCGTTTTAAAGAGGTAATGCAATAATGAAAAAATCACTTTGCTATATTCTTTCCCTGCTTCTGCTGTCATCACTTGTTGCCTGCGGCAGCACCGGCGACGAATCAAAAGCGCCGGACGAATCCGGCACCGTAAGCGATTTTTCGTCAGCAGCCGAAGAATCTTCAAAAGAGGAAACCATTTCACAAGAAGAATCATCCGAGGAGCCGTCTGTCGAAGAATCCTCCGAAGAACCCGTAAAGGAGCCTGTCACCATGCCCGAAATCAAAGAATACATCCCCATGACCTTCCGCAAGAACGACACCGGTGTTTTCATGACCGCAAACGACTCACAGGAGGCAGGTCACAAAATCGAAGTTTCAATGGTCAAGACCGCATGGGGCACATGGAATCTCGGCTACTTCAAGGCGACCGATACAGACGCAAAGAAGACCGTCACAATGAATCCGGGCGGAACAGACTGGGAATATGTCTACCGTGTCGGAGAAACAGCGGGCAACATCACCTTCTGCGGCGGTAACCACAACAACGAAAAGCTCATCGATATCGCATTCTACAACGCAAAGACCGGAGAAGAGCTGACTGAAGAAAAGAAAACGCTTTCCGCCGAGGGCGTGAAGATTGTGGAGCATACACAGATCTATTTTGCAAATCAGCCCGACAAGCCTTTTGTCAACGTAACGCGCAATTATATCGTAAACGGCGTTGACGTATGGCTCGAATGCGACTACGATTTCATTCGCGATGCATTTTTCAATCTGTCCTACACCGCAATGTTCTGCATTCCGAAAACAAGCGGAAACCATATCATATACAACAACGCCGACGGCACGACCAAGGAGTTTTCAACTGCTCTGAGCGGTACGAAGAGCGGAAAGGACTACGGCGGAGACTTCGACAAAGGCAATGCAGCCGCTTCCGTTGAAATGTACGGCGACAGCAACCCCGGCTTCCGTATGCACGTTGAGGTATATGATCCCGAAACCATGTGCGACGGCTTCAGATATGCCGACAAGACAATGTTCTGGGATATGAACAGCAGTCAGAACAAGCTTTATTTCTGCAAATTCGACAACAGCAAGGCTCACAAGGTCGAAACCGGCACTCATTGGGACACTCTGACACGCTGGAGCTTTTACAGAGCCGACGATGCGGAATAAAAACCGATGACGGACAGATTTGATTCGGAAACGGTTCGCCGGTATTTAACCTCATCCGGCGTTTCCGTCACCGTATTTGACGAAGTCGATTCCACAAACCGCATTGCTCTGGAGCTTGCCGACGGCGGAGCGCCCGAGGGTACGGCAATCGTCGCGGCATCTCAGACGGCCGGACGCGGGCGGCTGGGCAGAAGCTTTTACAGCCCGACGGGAAGCGGGATATACATCAGCGTCATACTCCGCCCGGCGACGCTTCCCGAAAAAGCCGTTTTACTCACCCCTGCCGCCGGTGTCGCCGTATGC
>FR892177.1 GCA_000433115.1 Ruminococcus sp. CAG:382 | reverse complement strand
TGCGTTGCACCTGCCATGGAGCGATTTTCGAGCGGGTTTTGGTGCGGAGAACGCAGGAATACAAGAGTATTCCAAGGCACATCAACCTGTCGGAAATTAAGGAATTTCAGAAAACGATAACAGACGATAAAAGAAGCTGAAAGCCCAGTATTTACAAGGGTTTTCGGCTCTTTTTTTGTTCGAACCTCAAAAAATCCTTCCACCATAAGGCATAGCGATTTCTAAAAATATTTCTAAAAAATTTTTAGAAATTCTTTTAGAAATGCACCCCCGTTTGTGTGGTTCCTGTTGCCGAGTCTGATACGGTCGTTCACTGTCACCGCACTTCACGGTTCAAATATTTCACCGCTGTAATCAAAGAGTACCGCTCGCCAAAGCCGGATTGACAACTTGAATTTATTATAACACAAAGTACAATAGATAAGAATCAGCGAATTATTCCGCAAATTCAAAAATATTATTCCGAACACTATTGAATTTATGCCGAAAACGTGGTATACTTATAATGGTAAATTATAAAAATTCGAAATCTCAACGTGACGAGGTATGAATCATGGCTATGACGACCAAGCAAGCCGCCGAGAAATGGGGCATCTCCGACAGACGCGTCCGCACGCTCTGCGTGAACGGACAGATTGACGGCGCATGGCGCGAGGGCAAACTCTGGTTTGTCCCCGATAACGCTCTAAAACCTGCCGACGGACGTATTCGCGGAAAGGAAACCCTTCTCGCCCAAATTGAAAGAAAGAAAAAAGAACTCGACGGTCGCAGACCGCTTACCGAAGGTGAAGTGGCGCGTCTGAACGAGGACTTCATGATCGAATATACTTACAACTCCAACGCAATCGAGGGCAACACCTTAACCCTGCGTGAAACCGATATGGTTCTGAAGGGCTTGACCATCGATCAAAAACCGCTGAAGGATCACATGGAAGCGGTCGGTCATAAAGATGCGTTCTATTTTATCTGTGACCTTGTCAAGGATCGCACTCCCCTTTCTGAATCGGTCATCAAGCAGATTCACTCCCTCGTTCTTGCGGATAAACCTCTTGACAGAGGCGTGTACCGCAGAGTGCCCGTCCGCATTATGGGCGCAAAGCAGGAACCTGTCCAGCCCTATCTGATTGAGCCGAAGATGAATGACCTTATGCAGCAGTACGCAGCCGACGAGCGCAATATCGTGGAAAAACTCGCCGATCTGCATATCGCGTTTGAGACAATCCATCCCTTCATCGACGGCAACGGCAGAACAGGACGCCTCATCATTAACCTCGAGCTGATGAAGGCAGGATATCCCCCCATCGATATCAAGTTCACCGATAGAATGAGATATTACGACGCCTTCGACCACCGTTCCGAGATGGTAAAACTCTTCGCAGAGTATCTCAATAAGCGATTGGATCAGTACTTGGAAGTGTTGGGAGATTCTAAAACCGGAAGTGAGGAATAAGCGAAATGGCAATCAGTAAGAAACTTGAAATTATATATCACAACGGTCAGCCCGATGGCATTCGTTCCATCCGCAGGCATCTCTCCACGATGACAACCTATGTTATTCCTCGTCCGTTGCTTTCTGAAGCCAAAAAGCTTTCGGGAATCAGTCGCCCCGGCATCTATTATTTAATCAGCGAGAACGATGATAACAAAATAGCTCAAATATATATCGGGCAGACCCGTAATGGAGTTTCACGTCTTGACGATCATAACCGTTCCAAGGATTTTTGGAATAAGGCAATTATGTTCTTGGCAGATAGCAAGACTTTTTCTCTTGATATGATAAGCGGTCTTGAAGCTTATGCTATCGGCAAGGCACACGACTCCAAACGCTACAAGGTAGAAAACTCGGTCAATCCCAAGTATGAAATTGACGAATACGACCTGCCTTTGATTGAGGAAGTTTACGAAGAAATCCAATTCATTATGGCAACTCAGGGTTACAAGATGGATAACACAAAAACGACCTTGAATGAAGCCAACACCTTACATACTACACGCAACGGCATTACTGCTTTCGGCGTTTACGATGGCGAGAATTTTGAGGTTTTGGAAGGTTCGGAAATTGATATGAGCCGTAAATGCCATTCCTCAACTTTGGAAAAGCAACGTCAAACAGCCCTTGCAAACGGTAATATTGTTTGCGTTGACGGAAAGTACAAATTAAATGTTTCTGTATCCTTTACTTCTCCCAGCTCTGCGGCCATGTTTGCTTTGGGCGGTAGCACAAACGGTTGGGTTGAATGGAAGGACAAAGACGGAAAAACATTGGACGAGCTTTACAGAAAATAATTCAATTGACAATATTTCGAGTTGCATAAAGAGGTAAGAAATGTCTATTAGATTATGGCCACAAGACTTGAACGTAAAGATCATATTATTATAAGTGCGGCGTTATTTAAGCGCCCTGCGCTTGCTCGCCGAAGGCGAATATCATTGTTTTTCGGGCTTTGACCGAAAACTTCCGGACTTCTTCACTTTTCACTATAACTTATAACTTTTCTTCTCTTGCTGCTCTTTCGTTTTCGGGGTTGTGGGTATAGAATATGGGAGACGGGGCAGGAGAGCGATGAGAAGAGGTGTGTGGCACGACAGGAACGATTTCTCATATACTGTACTGTGGGTGCGAAGCACCTGCAAATACAGAAAAAACGGAGTTTGTTTTATGGCACAATTCACGAATTTTGCAACGCTTTCGTACAGCGGCGGCACGACGGATTCCAACACCGTTACGGGTGAGCTTCTTGAGATCCTGTCGGCGACCAAGTCGGCTGTTGCGGAAAATTATACAGCAGGCGACAGTATAACCTATGTGATCTCGCTCGTAAACAGCGGCGCGGTCGCGCTTACGGGGCTTACAGTCACGGACGACCTCGGCGGCTACAGCTTCGGCGACGGTACGGTATATCCGCTGGCATATGCCGCCGGCTCGGTGCGCTATTATATAAACGGGGTGCTTCAGACGGCACCGACCGTCACGGCGGGTCCGCCTCTTGTCATCAGCGGGTTAAACGTACCTGCGGGCGGCAACGCCATGCTTGTCTATGAGGCGAATGTCACGAATTATGCCCCGCTTGCGGCTGAATCGGACATCGTAAACACCGCTGCGGTCACCGGCGGCGGGCTTTCGGCACCTCTTTCGGCGACTGCAACGGTAAACGTAGCCGACGGAGCGAGACTCAGCGTCAGCAAGGCGCTTTGTCCTGCAACCGTTACCGAAAACGGTCAGATAACCTACACCTTTGTCATCAGCAATATGGGAAATGCTGCGGCAACGGCTGCCGACAACGCTGTGCTGAGTGACGTATTCTCTCCGATCCTCGACCCGATCGCCGTCACCTTCAACGGCACCGCGTGGACTGCCGGTACGAACTACACCTATGACAGCGCGACCGGCGCGTTTGCCACTGTTGCAGGGCAGATCGTCGTGCCTGCCGCAACGTACACGCAGAACGCCGACGGCACGTGGAAGGTCATACCCGGTACCGCGACGGTCAGTGTTGTGGGAACGGTGTGACAGACGGGAATTCTATTTTGACGGGGACGACAACGGGTA
>FR892176.1 GCA_000433115.1 Ruminococcus sp. CAG:382 | reverse complement strand
TATTCACTCTGAAGACAGACAAAGGCGAGTATCCGGTCTTCGCGACAACTGCTTCGATAGGCACCGACGGCGGCTTTTATGAGTGTGAAGCGCAGAATGTTGAAGCATTTGAACGTGCAACACTTGTCGGGAACGGCGCGGAAAAGGCTCTCACCCTGCACGATATATCCGAAAAGGGCTATACGGTTTCCGCATGGGCAGAGTATGACGGTATCACGATCAAGGCACTGCCGCTGTATGCCAACAACAGGATTATTATTCTGTGTACGGAGGGCATTGCGAATGCCAAGTACGTATCGGCGACGCTGACCGTCTATGATTCGCTTGGAAACGCCGTAAAGGTTGGTTCCGGAAGTGAGGAAAACGGGTGGTATGTGTTGACCGTCAAAAAAAAGCTGCCCGGCGAGATTGTAAAGATCGAAATTGACAGCCTGCGCGTCCGCTGCGCACCGCCGGAGAACGTCAGTTTTGAATTTTCTGTCCCGAAGGTCGACGGCGAGTACGCTATTGATGGCACGCTGATCGACAACGATGTTTTCACGCAAAACGCCGTGAGCATAAGGCGCGAAGGAGACATTGTGTACCTGACAACAAAGATTGATGCCCATAAGTACGAGCCGCTGACCGATTTTTATGTTGACTATGATTCACCCGGTGTGCGCATGGAAGATTGGAACACACGCGAAACCGACACCGTCATTTATAAGCTGAAAATCGAGTCCGGCACCGATAAGATTGTTTTGATCGCAAGAGAATACATGTACATGATTCATGATAGTCAAAACAAGCCGCTTGGTACAATTGAAATCCAAAAGAGCAGATAAAAGATAAATCGAAAAGAACCGCATGAAATTTTGCGGTTCTTTTCTTTTTTTGAAACAGACGACCGGGGCGGATTGTTATATAAGGCAGAACCAAAAGGAGAGTTGTATATGAAACGCTTGATTTTAATGTTGATTGTCGGAGCCATGCTGTTCGCGCTGCTGTCCTGCAGTGGGAAAAATAACGCGCCGGACGGAAAAACATACACGGACAATTATGTTTATACGATGTGGAAGACGTCGGACACTTCGGTGTCCACACTATATCGGATCAATGTACTGAATGCAACGGGAGCCCCGGTCTGTCCCGATCCTCTATGCGCGCACAATGCATCGGACTGCCCGTTTTTCAGCATCAATACCACCGGCTCCGGCATTGTCGGGAGCAGTATATATTACCTCAGGGGCAGTGTACCGATGAAGTATTGCAGACAGGTGTGCCGTTTCAATCTGGAATCCGGGAAGCTTGAGATTCTGTACGAAAACAATGCCGCAATGATCGCAAGGCTGTTTGTTTTTGAGGATTACATTTATTTTCTCGAACTAACGGACGATGGCAAGGACTCCCCGATATACGCGTTCCGCCTCATGCGTTACGGCATCCGTGACAGAAAGACTGTTGATCTCGGAAACACGGGCGCCCAGAAAAACGTAGATATCTACGCCTGCGTTGGTGGCAGGCTGTACTGGGAGGACGCAGGTGGTGCCGAAACCTACTTTTCGACCGACATAGACGGCAAGAACCGTATGGA
Source organism: Ruminococcus sp. CAG:382 (assembly GCA_000433115.1). Taxonomy (GTDB): domain Bacteria; phylum Bacillota; class Clostridia; order Oscillospirales; family CAG-382; genus UBA1206. Next base: position 2,047 of record FR892176.1, on the reverse strand, counting down.
TGGCGACCGATTGCCCGACCGCACCCGTTCGGGCAATTACAGCGTCATGACAGAAAACATTCAGGTGATCGATCGCGCTTATATCAATATGTATACCTGCGATGTTGTCAGCAAGAATCTGACGAGTGGAGAAACCTCCGTCATTGTCAGAAACAATCCCTCGTTCCCCATGGTCTATGACGGAAAGGTGTTTTATTACAGATTTCAGAAAGAGCCGCTTCTGATAGGAGACGTAGTTGACGAGGACAGCGGGGAGAGAAAAAAGATATTTGATGCTCGCGGCACAGAGCTGTATGTCTGTGATTTCGATGGGCAGAACGATCGTCTGCTCTGCGATATTTCCGACAGCGGGTACCTCTTCGGAATCACAAACAGTATGCTGTGTAGCTCCGGAAACGGAGAATATTACTGCACGACGCTGATCAGCTATCGGCAATCAGAGGATGGTCAGACAGTCGAACGGGGTGAGAATGCAATCGTTGTCATCAATGTGAAAACGGGAAGCTATAAGGTAGCGGAAATGGAGTGAGTGAACGATGAAAAAATTTGCCGCATTGCTTGTGTTGCTGTCAGTGCTGATGTGCGCAGCCTGTACAAAGGAAACCGCACAGGAGCCAGACGTCAATTACACGGACAACTATATTTACGCGAACATGAACGGTACCTTTTTCCGCTTTTGTGTGGACAACGCAACGGCATCGCCGCTTTGTCCCGACCCTTTGTGCGGGCACAACGATGAGGGCTGTCCGTTCTTTCATATGGAAGGTAACCCGGTTTTCCGGGGGCAGTATATATACTATCTTTCCGGCGGTTCGGGATATGGCGGAGCGACCCGTCTGTGCAGCTTCAATTTGCAGACAGGACGGTATAAAGTGATGTACACCGCAGACGGCGGGACGCTGTCGGGCATGAATGCAGCCGGGGAGGATGTTTATTTCAATCTTAACCGATTCTCTGAGGACGGAGAGGTTTCATTCCTTTTGATGAAATGCCATATCAAAAACAACACTATCACCTCGCTGACCGATGATGGTCTGCCGATTCCGCAGAATCTGATTGCCGCTCGCGACGGACGGCTTTTTTGGAATACGGGCTCTGGGGAATATTACTCTACCGACAGGGCATATCAAAACAGAATTGACGGCGACAGAGGCTACGCTGAAAGACTTTCAAGCGGGGAGTATTCCTTTATCGTTGAACCAACGGGGGAGGTCAAGGGCGTACCGGACAGTAAGCTACCTGCGTTTCGGCTGCTGCGAAAAAGCCGGATGACAGGTGAGACTATCACAGTGATTCCCGAAATGTGCTCTTTCCCGGCGATATATCAGGACAGCATTCTATATTTCAGATTTCAGGATACGGTTCCGTTTATCGGGTACATGAAGGACGGGATTTCAGGTGAACAGATTGCCGTCACCGACAAAAACGGAGGAAAGCTATATATATGCGATCTTGACGGCAAGGGGGAACGGCTTCTGTGCGACATCAGCGATTCCGGGTGCACTTTTACCGGCGCTGTCGGTGTTTCCGGGAAAAGCGGAACCGGCGACTACATCGGTATAGAACTGTACACCTACGACAGAGACGGAGAGTACGTCCGGCGCGGGAAAAGTGCGCTTCTGCTTATCAACATCAAAACTGGCGAAAACAAAATAGTGAGGACTGACTGATATGCTTGAACTGAAAAACATCTCAAAAAAATACGGCAAGGTGACGGCGCTCAAAAGCGTAAATACCACCCTCGGAAGCGGAATATACGCTCTTTTAGGGCCGAACGGAAGCGGAAAATCGACCATGATGAACATCATCGCCGGGATTCTGCCGCCCACCGACGGTGAGATTCTTTATAACGGTCAGAGCATCCGATCGCTCAGAACGGCATACCGCGAAAAAATCGGATATATGCCGCAGTACCCCGGCATGTATCCGTCGTTTACGGTGCGGGATTTTCTGCTCTATATGTCCGAGCTGAAAGGACTTCCGCGCGGCAGCGAGGGGGAGGTGGATTACATACTGCAGCGCGTCGAGCTTGATGACTGCGCCGACC
>FR892175.1 GCA_000433115.1 Ruminococcus sp. CAG:382 | reverse complement strand
GACGCAGCCAGAAAAGTCGCGTTTTCGTCAAAGACAAAATGGTCGGGTATTGTCATGCATGACGGTTCAAGCATCATTCTCGGCGCATGTGAATATATTCTCCCCGGCAACGAAGAGATACTGCGCAAAGCCCGCGGATATTCGGAAATGTACCGTGTTCTGCTTATCGCAAAGTCACCGGAGCCGGTCGAATTCGGCAGACTGCCGCAGAATATCATACCTGTCGGCTTTGTTCTGCTGTCGGATAAGATCCGTCCTGAAGCAAAGACCCTTATCAAATACCTGAATCTTCAGGATGTTGACGTCAAAATCATTTCGGGCGATAACCCAGTTACCGTGTCCGCGATCGCACGACGTGTAGGAGTCAGGGGCTGGGAAAAATACATCGACTGTTCGACGCTCCGCACAGACAGCGACGTGAGAAATGCCGCGCTGAAATATACGGTGTTCGGCAGAGTCACGCCGTTCCAGAAAAAGCAGCTTGTTCTTGCACTGAAGCGTAAAAACCGCACTGTTGCAATGACGGGCGACGGCGTGAACGATGTGCTTGCAATGAAGGAAGCCGACTGCTCAGTCGCAATGGGCGGCGGTACGGACGCGGCGCGGAACGTTGCAAAGATTGTACTTGTAAATTCAAGCTTCGATTCGCTCCCCAGCGTTATCGGCGAAGGCAGACGGTGCGTCAACAACATTCAGCAGTCAGCATCATTCTTCCTTTCCAAAACAATTTATTCATCGCTGCTTGCGGTACTGCTTCTCGTGCTTCACCGTTCATATCCGTTCCAGCCTATCCAACAGTCGTATATCAGCCTTTTCGGTATCGGAATACCGTCGTTCATTCTCGCACTTCAGCCGAATCGCAACCGTATAAGCGGCAGTTTCTTCGAAAATGTTTTCCGTAAGGCACTGCCGACCGGACTTTGCGTCACTATATGTACTCTGCTCATCTCGTATCTCGGAGAAGCTCTCGGATATTCGAACAAAGAGATCACCACGGTCAACGTCGTTGTGACGGGGCTTATTTCGATATGGCTTCTCATGTGGGTATGCGCGCCGTTCAACCGCAGGAATTTCCTCCTGTTTTCGGGCATATCGCTCATGTATACCGCCGGATTCACGCTGACGCTCGCACGCAACATCATGGATATGCCGGCGCTCAGCCCCGCAGCGACACTCTTCATGATTGGGCAGATGATAACGGCGACACTCGTTATGCTCGTTCTCATAGAAATATTCCCCAAACTTTTTGACTTCAAAAGGAAAAAGCATGAAAAAAGCCGTTGAAGCCGTTTACATGACGGTCAAAAATCTGACAAAGCAATATACCGAGCGTTCCGTGAGCGCGTATTCGGCGCAGGCGGCGTTCTTCATATTCGTATCGTTTTTTCCGTTCGTAATCATACTTTTCTATGTTATCAATCTCTTCCCCGACTTCAAAGTCGATATTTCGGCGGATGCACTTGAGCTTGTGCCGCAATATGTTATGGGTCTTGTTGAGGAAGCGCGCAATCAGGCAACCGTCAGCGGTCAGCGTACGGTCATATTCCTCGTTTCCGTCGCTACCGCACTCTGGTCGGCGTCAAAGGGAATTTACGGCATTACGATGGGGCTTGATTCGGTTTACAAGGTTGATGAAAAGCGCAGCTCACTGCTTATTCGTCTGCGCTCCACGCTGTATACGCTCGCATTCATCGTAATACTCATTGCCGTGCTCGGTCTGCTGGTTTTCGGCGGGGTCCTGCACGATAAGCTGCTGGACGTCTTTCCCGATTTCGCAGGTCTGCTGTTCATAATCAAATCGTTCAGATTCGCTTTCCTGCTGCTCGTGCTGCTCGTGTTCTTCACACTCACGTACAGATTTCTTCCCAACACGAAGATGCGCTTTGCGGATGTGTTTCCCGGAGCGGTGATTGCTTCGATCGGCTGGCTCGTTTTTTCGTATATTTACTCGCTT
>FR892174.1:29245-40795 GCA_000433115.1 Ruminococcus sp. CAG:382 | reverse complement strand
GAGCTGAACGCCCGTGAATATGACATTTCCGCCGGAGGCGGCATGGTAAACGTGAAGATCAACGGCGAAAAGCAGGTTCTTTCAATAAAGATCAACCCCGATATCGTCGACCCGGATGATGTCGAAACCCTTGAGGATATCATTGTCGCAGGTGTCAACGAAGCGATAAAGACCGTCGAAACCACGAACAGCGAAGCAATGAGCAAGGTTACCGGCGGGCTGAACGTTCCCGGTCTGTTTTAAACGCCGTGACCCCGTCAATGGAAAAGCTGACCGCAAGGCTTGCTTCTCTGCCCGGAATCGGCAGGAAGTCTGCGGGCAGACTTGCTTACTACCTCATCTCGCTTGACGACAGCGAGGTACACGCCCTTACCGACGCGATACTGAACGCAAAACAAGCAGTACGCCGCTGTAAGATATGCCAATGCTATTCCGAAAGCGAGATATGTCCGATCTGCTCTGACACAAAGCGTGACAGAAGCACGATCTGCATAGTTGAAGACACCAAATCAATGCTCGCGATCGAAGAGCTGGGGGAATACAAAGGTTTGTACCACGTTCTCGGCGGCGTAATAGCTCCGCTTGACGGAGTCATGCCCGAACAGCTCACTATAAAAGAACTGCTGGTGCGCCTGAACAATGAGGTAAAGGAAGTAATAATAGCAACCAACCCCTCCGCCGAAGGCGACGCAACGGGAATGTATCTGAGCAGACTCATCCGTCCTCTCGGTATAAACGTGACACGCCTTGCGTATGGTCTGCCTGTCGGCGCCAGCCTTGAATATGCCGACAGCTTTACGCTTCTCCGGGCACTGGAGGGACGCACCGAATTATGATACTGCTTTATTATCTCATTGCAGTGTCGGTAATATCGGTTACAATAACCGTTTACGATAAGCTCGCCGCCAAGGCGGGCTTATTCCGTATTCCCGAAGCGACACTGCTCTTTTTTGCTGCCATCGGCGGCGCAGCCGCGATGTACATCACCATGCAGCTTATAAGACACAAAACGCATAAGCCGAAATTCATGATATCCCTGCCGTTTTTCTGCGCCGCACATTTCGCTTTGATGTATTTCTGCTTAAAGCAGTAAAAATACGTCGTGAGTTTTCGAATAAACCAATCTCATATACTGTTGATAAGCGCATAATAAAGTATCGCACCTCGTGTTCGCTGTTCATGCGCCAAGCTCCGGCATCATACGCCCCACAGCCGATGCCGAAAAACATACGGTATCACATTTTTGTAAAAAACTATTGAAATTTTCGCGAAATTGTTGTATAATATTTTCACAATCATTTTCGGGAGCGAAAAGCTCGTCTCCTGCACTCTAAGAAAGGATCATGCGTATGAAAAAACATCTCATCGCAGCTCTGCTGCTCTGCGGAATGTTACTCTCGCTCTGCCTTGCCTCGTGCAACAATAACAGCGAAGAATCATCAGCCGCACACTCCGAAAACTCACAAACAGCCTCAGCCGAAGAATCGAAAGAAAACCGGGCGCTTGTCCCTCACCTCGGAAAGCGCGACCTCGGCGGTTTCACCCTCACCTTCCTTGCCTGCGAACCTGACGGCACCTTCAACACCGAACAGTTTGCTCCCGAGGAGCTGAACGAAGAGCCGTTCAACGACGCGGTTTATAACCGTAACAAGCGCCTCACAGACGAATATAACTGCTATGTCGATGTAGTCTGGACTGAAGGCTTCGGTTCTTACGAAACCAAGGTCGAAAACGACATTCTCGCCGGCAATGCCGATTACAACGTACTCATGACCGGCATCCAAACTCTTGGTGCGATTGCCGAAAAGAGATACCTCTATGACCTCAACAATATCGAAGGCTCAAACCTTCACCTGAACGATGAATGGTGGGATAAGTCTGCCGACGAAGCAATGACAATCGAAGGCATGCTGTTCTTCGCAACCGGTGATATCACTGTCTATGACGACCAGTGCACACAGTGCATTTTCTTCAACAAGGATATGATCGAAGCCAAGGGCCTCGATAATCCCTATCAGCTTGTCTATGACGGCGACTGGACTCTTGACGCAATGTGGGAAATGTGCCGCGCTGTTGCCGTAGCAGGCGGTGACGGCACCATGAACATGGAACTTGACGACACCTACGGCTTCGTCGGCGCCGCTTTTGATACGTATAAGCTCATCATGGGTATGGACTGCCCGCAGATCGAAAAGGACTCCAACGGTGCCCCTGTCGTTGCAATAGGCAACGAACGCAACGTCAACGCCTTCAATAAAGCATACAACTTCATGTCAGACCGCGCCTGCAATGTTTACCTTGAGCAGTATTATCGCTGGGATGACTATGATAACAACTACAGAGTCAAGGAACATTTCTACATCGGTCAGGCTCTCTTCCTCGCCGATAACGTCTGGGCAGCAAGCTATGAAAAAATGCGTGCCACGACCTTCAATTACGGCGTTCTTCCCACTCCTAAATTTGACGCCGAGCAGGAACGTTATGTAAGCGCTGTTGACCCCTATCGCTTCTATGCAATGGCTATTCCGAAGGTCAACGACATGGATATCGATAAGGTCACCTTCGTCCTCGATGCGATCGCTTATCTCAATAAAGAATCCGTAACTCCCATATACTACGAAGTCACCCTCAAAGAAAAGCGTTTCCGTGACGACGACGCTCCCAAGATGCTTGACACGATCTTCGCAAACCGTTGTGTTGACCCGTCCGTCATCTTCAACTGGGACAACTGCATTCAGTATTACAACAGTATGCTGTTTGGCGGTCAGAGCGTTCCCGCATTCATGGAAGCAAACGGAGAAAAGCTCGAAGACGCAATGAATCAGTGCATTGAAGAGCTTCGCGCCGCTTCAAACACCTGAAAAGCATAACTGCCAAAACAAGAACCCGACTCATCCGAGCCGGGTTCTTCTCATATCATATGTAAATTTTCAGAATTCAATCTCAGCCTGAATAGAGCAGTGATCGGAAACAACATCATTGTTTATGTGCGCCGAAACTACCCTGACTCCGCGTGTGAAAATGTAGTCGATCTTCATTTCCGGTTTGTCGGAAGGGATCGTGCAGTGATCTCCTTCACCGAGAAGCGGCTCGGTATCCTCAAAACGCTCACGTATAGGTGCGAGCATCGGCGAATCGGGCGTAAGGTTGAAATCTCCCATAAGCACGATCGGATTCTCCGTAGCGTCCGCAATTTTGCAGACAGTCTCAACTGCGTGCCGTGCCTCTGAAGGATTCAGTCCGAAATGCGTCGCAACAACCGTAAGCGCCCTGCCTTCAAAGCTGAAATCGGATTTTATGACGCAGCGTGTTTCGTACCATCCCTTTTCAATGCTCTTCTCTTCCTCCGTCGGATCGGGAATAATGATATTTTCGGCAGTAAACGGATAATGCGACATCATTGCATTTCCGTAAGGATTTGAACCGCCCATGAGTATGGCGGGCGCGAAAAACGTATGTTCATAGCCCGCCTTTCCGCCGACAATCCCGACCTGATCCTCATAAACAGGGCTGTCGCCTTTGCCTCTCATCTCGTTAAGACCGATTATATCGGGATTTTTGCCCGCAATATACGAAGCAAATGTATCAAAATCAATGCGGTCTTCATTTTTAAAGTTATAATTCCGCATATGCTGAACATTGAATGTCATAATGTTGAGTTTCATAATCGTCTCCCCCGCGCACAGCACGATTTTTTTATTATATTATCACAATGGGCGTACAAAGTCAATGAATCTTTACATTTTGCGATTGACAAAGTGTGAAAATACGGTATAATATATATGCGACCGAAAGGGTCACAGTACAATATATCGGAGCAATCAGAATGAAAACAGATATCTTAATCATCGGTGCAGGTCCCGCAGGTATATTTACCGCGCTTGAACTGGTAAAAGCAGGTCGTACCGATCACATTGTCATGGTCGAAAAAGGTCTGCCTGTCGATAAGCGCAGCTGCCCGAAGGCAAAGACAAAGGTATGCGTAAACTGCAAACCGAGCTGCAACATAACGACCGGTTTTTCCGGCGCAGGCGCCTTTTCCGACGGAAAGCTCTCGCTGAGTTATGAGGTCGGCGGTGCGCTTCCCGAGCTTATCGGTCCCGATACCGCGCAGACCATGATCGATTATACGGATAAAATATATCTCGAATTCGGCGCAGACAGCCATGTCGAAGGTCTCAACGGCGGCGACGATCTCAAGGTCATCCGCCGCAACGCCATAAAAGCCGGTCTCAAGCTGGTAGATTGCCCAATCCGCCACCTCGGCACCGAAAAGGCTCAGAAGCTCTATCTCGCAATCCAGGAATATCTCATTGACCACGGCGTTGAGATACTCTTCTCACACGAATGCGACCAGCTCATAATCGACGGCGACAAATGCCTCGGCGCATACATAAAGAGCGCGAAGGGCAACAATATCGAGTGCTACGCCCGCCATACGATCGTCGCAACCGGCAGACGCGGCGCCGACTGGCTTGAAAAGCAGTGCGCCGCATACAACATCGCGCATCAGCCCGGCACGGTCGATATCGGCGTACGTGTCGAAGTCAGAAACGAGATCATGGAATTCGTCAACAAGGTATTGTACGAATCCAAGCTCATCGGCTACCCGCTCCCCTTCAAGGACAAGGTGCGCACTTTCTGCCAGAACCCCGGCGGTTTCGTGAGTCAGGAAAACTATGACAATGACCTTGCCGTCGTCAACGGTCACTCTTTCAAGGATATCAAATCCAACAACACAAACGTAGCCGTTCTCGTTTCGCATAATTTCCGCGACCCCTTCAACCAGCCTATCGCATACGCACAAAAGGTCGGCGAGCTTACGAATATGCTCGCAAACGGGCACATACTCGTACAGCGTTTCGGCGATATTCTGAACGGTAAGCGCACATGGCCGCGCGAACTGTCGCGTTCCAATATGAACCCGACGCTGCCCGACGCCGTTGCGGGTGATATCACCGCCGCAATGCCTTACCGCGCAATGACGGATATCATCAGCTTCATCCAGGCAGTTGATATCGTCATACCGGGATTTGCATCAAATGAGACTCTTCTCTATTCGCCCGAGCTGAAGTTCTACAGCAATAAGATACGTATGGATGAAAATCTCAACACAAATATATGCGGACTGCACTGCCTCGGCGATTCCAGCGGCTGGACACGCGGTCTGATGATGGCATCCGTCATGGGTGTCATAATGGCACAGAAGATCATCAGCGGCGAAGCAAACGCAACTGAATAAAAAACAAATCAGGAGGAAAACACAATGTCAGTCATCAAAATTACGGCAGAAAATTACGACAGTGAGGTCAAGAACAGCAAAAAGCCCGTCATGCTCGATTTTTGGGCTGAATGGTGCGGTCCGTGCCGCATGGTCTCACCGATTATCGACGAAATCGCCGAAGAAAATGACGATATAAAAGTCGGCAAAGTCAACGTAGACGAGCAACCCGACCTCGCCGACATGTTCAAAATTCATGTAATACCCACGGTGATCGTCATAAAAAACGGCGAGATTGCAGCCACCTCCGTCGGTTATAAGGAAAAGAACGAATTCCTCAAACTCGTGAAATAACAACAAAAGACACGATCCAACGAAAAAGGAGCCGGATTTTGATAATACGGCTCCTTTTTCTTTCAATCCACTGTTGATTTTTACGATCATTTGTGATACACTGAAGACGATAAATTATTATAAAAAGGTGGTATTGTCCATGATTAACATCCGTTCCGTTTCCGACCTGCGTAATTACACCGATGCGCTCAAAGATATCGGTCCCGACAGTCCCGTGTTCCTCACAAAAAACGGCAGAGGCAAATACGTCGTAATGCTGATTGAAGATTACGAAAAGCTCATCTCGGCAAAGAAAGAAGCCTCACCCGCCGCATCGATACAGCCCTCTGTGCCGAACGCCGAAGCTCCCGCATCCGAAGCTCACGCTCCCACACCGGCTGTGAACGAAGCGCCCGTGGCGGTGCCTGCCGAAAATAACCTTTCTTCTCTTTCGGTCGACGATGTGCTTTCCGCTCTCGGTGTGGAATAAAACGCGAAAACAGCAAATAATTCACATTATTATTATTGACATCGCCCGAAAACTGTGATAGAATGCAACGTAGCAATTTTTGAAAGGAAAACAGAAATGAAAAAAGCTTTAGCAACACTTCTCTGCCTGCTCCTGCTTGGTACTACTGCTCTTGTTTCATGTAACAATGACAGCGATAATACCTCCTCCACCGCAGGCGACAACAGCACTGTTGTCTCCACCTCTTCCGATACCGCTTCCGACAGTACCGATACATCTGTTGATGAAAACGGATGGGTTGACGGAATCGTCGGCTATCTCGGCGACGGAAAGTGGGGCAGAAAAATGCCCGAATTCAAGTGGACCGATAAGAACACCTTCACTGTTCTTGTTTACAACAATGAAAAGGAGGCCACTTACTACTCCGAGGAAATCGAGCCCAACCTTTACGAAACGACTTATGACGCCATCAACGACGCGGTTGACAGACGTAACAAGCTGATCGAGGAAAAATACGGCGTAACGATCAAAGCCCGTGCCGTTGCAGACGTGTATTCAACTCTCAGCACGGAACTTCAGGTCGCAAGCGACGACAACTGTGACGCCGCAATGCCTTTCCTCCCCGCCTGCACAACTCTCGCTCAGGACGGCTATCTCTATGACCTGAACGAATTTGCCGCTGACGGATATCTTGACCTTTCCATGCCATGGTGGGATCAGAACGCAAACGAATCCTTCTCCATCGCCGATAAAACATATTTCTCCATCAGCGATATGTCCATAATGCAGAAGATTGTTTCCTGCTGTCTTATGTTCAATAAGGATCTTCTCAAATCCAAATATCCGTCGCTCAACCTTTATGACGAAGTCAACAACAAGACTTGGACAATCGACAAGATGCTCCAGCTCTCCAAGGATTTCACATACGATTCCGACGGTGTTGACGGACTTTCCGGCAACGACACATGGGGTCTCATCGCCGCTTATAACGATTCCCTCATGCTGTACCTTTCCTCCGGCTCCCGCCTCGTAACCAAAAACTCCAACGACGAACCCGTGCTTTCGCTCGGCGTTGACGAACGCAGCATAAACATTGCTCAGAATGTTCTCTCAATGCTTGAAGAAAAGGGCACCTGGGTTCTCCATGCTGAGTACCTCAGGGACAGCACAGACAACATGTGGAACGAAGTCGTCAAGATTTTCGGTGAAGGCAGAGCACTTTTCAGAAGCACCGCATTCTCCGCAGTCAAGAAAGTACGCGCATATGATGTCAACTTCGGGCTTATCCCCTATCCGCTTCTTGACGAAACTCAGGATGAATACTACACACCCTGCTCCGCAAGATACGCATACGGCATCGTCATTCCTTACTCCGCACCTGATCCCGATTACACAGCTTTCATGCTCGACGTGATCTCCGCTGAATCCAAGGGCGAAAACGCCTCCGGTCTCACCAGAGCATACTCCGAAGTAATCCTCAAGGGCAAAGAGCTTGACGAAGAAAGCAGTGATATGCTTGATAAGTATATCTTCTCAAACATCGTCTACGATCTCGGCATCATCTATAACTTCGGCGTTGATACCGTCATCTCCGAACTTATGTCTGCCGGCTCCACCGACCTTGTTTCCAACCTCGATTCCAAGAAGGACGCCATTGAAACAAAAATTCAGCAGGTAATCGAAACCTACTCCGAACGCTCATAACTCAAAAAAATCACGGGACGGAATTTCTTCCGTCCCGTTTTTTCTATTTCATAAAGCTCTCCCGTGTGATGATGACGTCTTTTATTTCGTCGTAAACACGCTCCGCATATACTTTGTACGATTCGTTGTACGGGTGCAGACCGTCTTTGAACACTTCTGAGTGATTCTTCGACCATGAATACATATCCACGATCGGCAGCCCTTCTTCCTCAGCGATCTCGCGGTTGATAATACTGACATGCTTTTCAATGCGCGCAGCCCATTCTTCCCACGGCCATATCGTCGAATAACAAAGTGTAGGCGGAATGCTCATGAAGATCTGCACGTCTCCGTTGATCTCCCTGAACGAATTGAGGTATCTCATCGTGTCAGCACGGTATGCAGCTTCACGGTTGCCGTTATCCCAGCTCTTGTAGTCCTGACCGGGATTGCAGTCATTTGTGCCAAGCATATAAATCACAACATCCGGCGCAAACTCCTTTGCCTTTGTATAAAGCGGGCTCTTGCTGTAACTGTACTCATCCGAAAACACGACCGAGTACCCGCTGTGTCCGTGATTCTTCACAATATAATCATATCCGAGCATCCGCTGCAAATACACGGGATACGTCATGGAATGGGGATCCGATGAATTTCCGCCCTCTGTAATCGAATCGCCGACACAGCTCACTTTTACAAGCCGCGCACTGCCGGAAAGAGTCATATCGCCGACAGCCTTGTCGTCATGGCGCTCTATGTCTTTTGCAAACGCCATGCATCCCTGCCATACAGCGCAGGCATTGCCGCCGATGATTGCAACCTTGTCGCCGGAAACCGTTATCTCATAATCAAAATCTCCGAATTCAGCTTCCGAACGTCCTTCAACGATCCCGCGGTTCGGAACGATACCGATAAGTATTTCCTTCTCGCCGTCCGGCTTTCCCGAAGGCATTGCGCGCACACGGACATTAGCATTGTCGCGGAGATATCTTTTGAAATCCTCCGCCACATCGCCGTACTTCGCTTCGTTTTCGGTTGAAGCATAAACAAGCGTGAATTCGCCGATGTCAATGCCGTTTATAGTTGCATTTTCGAGCGAATACGGATTATCATAAAAATAATTGTAATCTTCGTCAGGCTCAATGCCGCGTTCGTTTACCAACGCATTCGCCAGATACTTTGCCGCACTGACAACCGATTCGCCGCACCCGCCGTAGCAGTAAACGCGATCACCTGCAACACGTGTGCCGAAATCAAGCCGTGCAATATCCTTGCAGAGCGTTTCCGAAACGCCATCGGAAATATCGCCGATTATCACGGCATACTGCGGAAGCTCCATCCCCTTTTCAAAAGCGACGCACTCAAATTCAAGTCCCGCCTTTTCCATAACCGCTTCGGCAACCGTTTTCGCAGCCTCTTCATACAACCGCGAATAAACGATAGTATATATATTCGGCGGTGTTTCCGGCATCTCCGACGATTCCTCCGGCTTGAATTCTCCGCCGCATGCGCAAAAAACGCCGAGCGTCACAAGCAACATCAGAATAAATCTCAGTTTCTTCATCCGTCATCCTCTTTTGATAACAAAACTGCCGGAAACCGTATTGCAGTCAATTTCGATAGCGCTTCCGTCTCCCGCAATGTAATACTTTCCGTTGACAGCCGTTGGGATTTCGCTTGAAAAGCGTCCGCTCACCGAATTGAACTTTGCCGTAAACGATGAATTCTCATTAAGCACTGCCACAACGCTTCCGGAAACGGTGTTGGCATCGATCTCCCGGGTTCCGGTGCCCGGCTTGACAGAAACATTCCCGCTCACAGTGTCTATGTCAATGCTGTGCGCATTAACATCAGACAAAACAGCAGCACCCGAAACAGTTCTGATGTCAACGTCGTCGGCAGTAATGCCTTCAACCGCAACCTGTGCTGACACAGAATCGATCTTGATTTTATCAAGATCATACGGCACAACGATTTTAAGACTTTTTTTCATCCCCGAAATAAGCTTTGTTCCCGAAGCCGCGTATCTGATCTTAAGCGTTTTTCCGTCGAAACGGTAGTGCATACGGTATTCGGGAGTGTCGTTTCCGTCAATAATCTCGGTAATGCCGAAGCTGTCGCCTCTGACGACGGTAACGTCGCCGCTGATCCAGCCGATATCGAGCTTCGTGAAATCGCCCTGAACAGCGCCGTCGAAAACACGGTATTTATCTGCGCCGTTGTAATTATATCCGCTTCCGCGGAAGTTCATGATGCATCCCGAAAGCGACGCACCGGTAAGCAGCATGGTCAACATCAATATAGTCTTTTTCATAATATCCCTCCGAAAAATGAGGCGCACGGAAAAACCGTGCGCCGATAATATCAGTTATAAAGTCCTTTTGCGCAAAGCGACGCAATACCTGCACAGACTGCGGGCTTATCCTCACGGTAAGTCACACCGTACCATTTTCCCTCGCTTTTCAGGACTCTGACCTTCATTCCCGCATCCATCGCAAGCCTGACCGCCGTCGGGAGATAATATTCTCCCTTAAGCACATCGTGCGGCGATTCAAGGAACTCGCGGAAACCCTTTTCGAGTATCGGAAGGAACGCCGGAGTGAATCCGAAGAAATTCATAGACGTAACCGTCGACGGAGCAAGCAGTGTGTCACCCGTTTCGGTGTGGCTGACAATGCTTCCGTCCTTATGAAGCTCAATGTTCTTGTTCTCGGTTATGGAAACAAGATAACCGTTTTCATCCGTGACGCATACCCCGCGTGAAACCGTTCCGTTTTCGGTAACGGTATTCGTCATTTGGTATCCCACCATGCAAAGCTCATTGCTTCCGCCTGCAAAATGCTGTGCGAGCGCAACATACGCTTCTCTGCCGTAGAAATCGTCGGCGTTGATAACGGCAAAATTATCATCGCCAAGCTTGTCCTTGCAGCAAAGCAGAGCGTGACCCGTACCCCACGGTTTTACACGTCCTTCCGGTACGCTGTCAACAAAACGATCAAGCGACTGGAAAGCATAATCGACCTTTATCTTACCGTCAAACCTGCTTCCGATATTCTCTTTGAAAAGATCATAATGCTCCGGGCGAATGAGCAGCAGCACACGGTCAAATCCCGCGAACTTCGCGTCAAAGACCGAAAAATCGAGGATGATCTCACCGTTTGGTCCGACCGGTTCAAGCTGCTTCGAGCCGCCGAACCTGCTTCCGAGACCCGCGGCAAGAATAACAAGCGTCATCTGTTTTATATCTCCGGGATCTCAATGGTAACTTCGTGACCACACGCGGCGGAACGGTTGATACCATCAATGATAGCCTGGTTATAGATAATCTGGCTGGAGGGTACGGCAACAGGATCGCCGTACTTGACAGCGTCAAGGAAAGAACGGATCTTCTGATCAAAGAGAGCACCGAAATTGCTGTCGAGAATCGGAATGACGGTTTCGGTCTGTGTTCCGGCGATTTCCTTGTATATCTTCATATTGCCGCCGACAGAACCGTTCCAGCAGTCGGTGGAAGGAATGCGGAGACCGCCCTTGGTGCCGAGGATGATCGTGTCACCGGGAGTATCGATGTTCATTGCCCATGCGATACGGAAGTCGAGTATAATACCGCCTTCGAGTCTGACAAAGCCTGCGGCGAAGTCATCAACACCGAAAGCCTTCGCATATTCGGGATGATTGGGATAGTAAGCGGGGTCCTTTCCGAAGAAATCGGAAGTATAGCCCGTAACGGTGAGCGGCTTCGGATATCCGACAGCGTTGAGCACCATATCAAGCGAATAGCAACCGATATCACCGAGCGCACCGATACCGCCGGTCTCCTTTGCGCGGAAGGGTGTGCCGGGAG
>FR892174.1:19793-29237 GCA_000433115.1 Ruminococcus sp. CAG:382 | reverse complement strand
GTGCCGTAGGGCGTGGGAATGCCGCGACGTCTGCCGCCGCCGGTCTGAATGTAATAGATCTTGCCAAGCTCGCCGGATTCGACGATCTTCTTGATCTCCTTCATATTTGCATCGAATCTGGGCTGGAAGCCGATCGAAAGCACCTTGCCCGATTTCTTTTCGGCGCGGCGTATTTCGACAGCCTCGTCGAGAGTGACACACATCGGCTTTTCAAGGAGTACGTTCACGCCATGCTCAAGGGCATAGACAGTGCACTCTGCGTGTGTCATGTTGTAGGTACAAACCGAAACCGCGTCAAGCTCTTCGTTGTCGATGAGCTCTTTGTGGCTGGGGTATGTACGGACGTTTTCGAGACCGTATCTTTTGAAGAACGCATCGGCTTTGCCGGGAACAAGGTCAGCGCCCGCAACGATTTCGACATCGTCCATTTTAAGATATGAATCCATGTGGCATTCCGCGATCCAGCCGGTACCGATAATACCGATTTTCAGCTTTCTGCCGTTGTCCTTACGTTCCTCGGTGACGAAATCACTCTGGAATCTGTCCTGCTTGTTTTCTGCCATTTTTGTATACCTCTTTATTTGTTGACTTTTGGGTCTTTAAGATAATCAATTGAATTTTTGGCGCACTCAAAGCGCGAAAGACCGAGCGACGGCTCATCCTGTTCAACGATGATCCACTTTGTACCGCCCGCAGCAGCTGCGGCAACAAGCGCGGGAACATTCTGAACCCCTCTGCCGACAGGTCTCAGCGCGACCTCACCCTCGTCCTGTTCATGAGGAACAAACGGTGCGCCGTCACGTTCGTAAACTCCTTCGGCCCTGACCTTGCCCTTTCCGACAAAATCCTTCATATGAATCGTCGGAATATGTCCCGCATACTTTTCAAGATATGCGACAGGATCCTCCCCTGCGGCATTGACCCAGCAAAGGTCAAGCTGTGTTTCAAGAAGCGGAGACGGAACGGTTCTGAAAATGCAGTCCAGCCCGTATTCGCCGTCCGGCATACGCACAAATTCATGCGAATGATTGTGATAACACAGCTGCAGTCCGTGCAGCTTCGCCATAACGCCGAATTTTGCGGTATCCTCCAGCATTACATCGAAATGCTCAGCCCCCGGAACTTCATCATAAGGTGTACCGGGGATTGTAATATATCTGCAGCCGATCTTCGCGTAATCCTCAAAAACGGCATCGCCTCTTTCACGCATTTCGGGAAGTCCGACATGAGCCGAAACGGGAACAAGCCCGATATTCAGAAGAAAATCACGGATCTCCTCGGGAGCGTTGCCGAAAAGCCCGCAGGCAAATTCAACACCGTCATAACCAAGCTCTCTGACTTTTTTGAGAGTACCGAAAAAATCCTCAGCCAGCGAATCTCTGACCGAATATAACTGCAATGCAACCGATAACATAAACTTCAATCCTTTCCGACAGCTGTATGGAGACGTGATATGAAGCTCCGAACCGATGCGGGTTCATATCCCGTCTCCCTCCCTATACCGCCTTAACTATTAAAACACATTCACGACAAAATGTCAATACTTTCGGCTGATTTCTTCGGCATCAATTTGTCCGCGCCGTCCGAATTATCTCACCGATAGTAACGCATTCCATACTCCGGCTGCGTCTTTCCGTCACCGTTTTCATAAGCGCGCATACGACATCCGCATTGACATTCCCGACAACAATGATGTCACCGTTCCCGCATCCCTCT
Source organism: Ruminococcus sp. CAG:382 (assembly GCA_000433115.1). Taxonomy (GTDB): domain Bacteria; phylum Bacillota; class Clostridia; order Oscillospirales; family CAG-382; genus UBA1206. Next base: position 27,521 of record FR892174.1, on the reverse strand, counting down.
GTTCCGCACACCGCGTTGCCGTCACACAGTATCTGCCCGTATTTTTCAAGTATCTTCACCGCATCATCCGAACTGTTTTCGAGAATCCGCGCATACATCGGATATTTCCCCGTCAGCAGAAAAAACCTGTCGTTTTCGGCTGCAATGAAACGCAGCAGCTCATATTTGTTTGCCTTTTCGGGAAACGAGAGCAGAATGCAGATCGTGTGACCGTTTTTCACAGCCTCCGACAACTCCGTTTTATGCGCTTCAATGTAATCGCATCCGCAAAACAGCGCAGCTCTGACGTCCCCTCCCGAAAGCGCGCCGTAAAGCAGCCTTTTATCGTCCTCACTCTCATTTCCGGTGAGGTTTACGGTGACGGCAAAGCTGCTGCCGTTTTCCCCGAACACCGCTTCCGTCTCCCCGCCTCTTTCCCGGAAAGCAAAATACAGAATCACCGCCGGAGCCAGAACGGCAATGACTGCAATTACAGCCCGCCGGAGCTTTTTTTTGAATGGATAACATATCTGCATAAAAATCACCGTTCAAATATATGCTTCTCCGGCAGTGAAAATGAAAATGCCGCCGCAGAAAGCGACGGCAATATTTTTCATAACGTTTATATTTTCATGCACAAACGAACGCTTCGGCAGGATTCAGCTTTTCGGCAGCCTTACCTGTGCGGACACTGTACTCGGTAACGCCGATGATCGTCTCACCGTCAACCTGCAAAGCGGCAGGCGAATCGAACCTCACGGTGATCTCTTTGCCCGAAAGCACTTCGACCATTTCTTTGTGATTGACGTGTTCCCCCTTGAATATCGATGGGAAAACCGCAAGCGACTTGATTTTCCCCGAACCGTAATACACCATGACGGAGACGGTGTGTTCCTTGTTGAGTCTGTCCTGTTTCGGGGTCGGTATCATACCGCCGCCGTAATATCTGCCGTTCATAGTGGGCGCAAGCCATACTTTTTTGTATTTATGCTCCACACCGTCAACGATCACCGTCGCAGAAGTAGGATGATAATGGAACAGCAGACCCTTTATCGCAATGTCGGCGTAATTTATGGGTTTGTCGCTCGTTTCACGCAGCTTGTCGCCCACCTCACAGCAATAGCCGTCAATACCGTAGCCGATGCCGTTTATGAACCGATACGACTTACCTTTGACATCTACTGTGGGAAGTGCCTTCAGATATTTGTCAATACACACCGGCTTGTCACCGACATTTCCGCCGATATCCTTGAGGAAATCGTTTCCGCTGCCCGTTGCATAATAATAGACAGGATTTACAAATGCAACCTCTTCGGTATCGTTGATAAACCTGTTCAGCGTTCCGTCGCCGCCCGAAACGATAACTCGTTCGTCCTCGGGCATCGACGCAAAAAGTGCCCTGTAATCACTCACTTTTGTCATGTCGGTAAAAGTCAGCTCGTCGCCGTTCAGAAGCTCCTTCAGCTTTTTTGCCGCATTTTCTCCTTTTCCGTTTCCGGCAAGCGGATTGTAAAGCACATTGTATTTTGCCATGATCATTCTGTTCCCTTCAGGTTATTTTCCATCATTTCACGTACCGCGACACCGACTGCGGCTGTACGGTGTGCATTAACAAAATCTCTGTCTATGACTCCGACAATATCAAGCCGGATATGTGTCCGTTTCCACGGGTAATTGTGCGTGATTTTTTCAGTGCCGTCAATCGTCGCGACAACGATCGGCACATCCGCCTTGCGGGCGATGATGAACACGCCGTCATGAAACGGAAGCAGCGAACCGTCGCGATTACGCGTCCCTTCCGGATAAACACCGACCGAAACAACGTCGTTTTTCATAAGCTCCGCCGCTTTTGTGAATGTTCCGAGAGAGCTGCGCGCATCGGAACGGTCGATAGTCATGAAGCAGCATTTGCGTATGAATCGCCCGAAGACCGGCACGTTGAAGTTTTCGGGTTTCGATATGAACGCAAGGTGATTTTTTCTGAAAATATACCAGCTTATTATCGGATCAAACTTGGAGCGGTGGTTGCACACAAACAAAAACCGTCCCTCCGGCAGCTTTTCCGCTCCGGTAACCCTGACCTTAAGGCGGCATATGACAAGCGCACAAGCCGTCGCGCTGTTCAGAAGAAAACGGTAAAATGCGCTGTCGCGCTCATACTCCCGTGTCTTATCGACAAAAAGCGACGAAACGCAAAGAAGCAGAATATATGCTCCGACGACACCGGGTATGACCCATAACAATTTCAGCATCCGACTTTCTCCGACAGTTTTCGATAGTAATTATAGATAGGCACCAAAACAATTTCAATAGACACATTCGCATTTCCGTCCGAGATTCCGACACAATCCGGGATGTGACGCAAAAATCACGTGTCTGTAAAAAAATATATCATTATGCGCGTATACTATAACACAGAATTATTAAAAAATCAAGACTTGAAAAAGCGCACATTTTGGTGTATAAATATATGTATCAAAGGACAGGAGCGTGATTAACATGGAGCATTGGCTTGATATACTGCAAACCTCTCTTCCCGCCGCCCGCACGGTAAACAGCATAATGGCAACAAACGAATACACCGCAAAATTCGGTCTGGTTCTGAGCGAGGAACAGGCGCTGAGGCTTTGCGAAACTCGGAATGCGGCGCTTAGGGCGGAAGGTCGCGTCGAATTCGGAAACGGCATAATCGACCGTCTGATATACGAATTCTGCGATTCGCCGAACATCAACCTCGCAAATTTCGAAGACAGCCTTCATGAGCTTATACGCGCCTTTTACCTCTACAAAAACGAGACTGACGACCGTATAGGCGACGTCGAGCTGATGAAACTTATGCGCAAGCTGTTTGACGGTGTCTGCCGCGGCGATTTCGACCTGCTTGAAAACGACGAGCTTGACAAGCTGTCACGTACCGTCCGCGACGGCACATATTTTTCAAAAAAGGATAATCTTGAAGCCGACCGCAGCTGGGACGGCAAGAAGGACAGCGAGGACGACAATGGCGACGAATAATCTTCCCGAATACCAACGCAAAATCGACCGACGCGCCCTCAGCGAAGCCGATTATTTTCTGACGCTCATGAATGCCGCCGTAAACCGCGAAATGCTCACCGCCGGCGAAGAGATCGAGATAAAGCGCGGCTGCGGAGAGCTTCTCGCGTTTCTCACCGAGCGATACACGGACGGCATGAGCAGCTCCGTGACCGTCGAAACCGCGCAGGAACTTCTGAATTCGATATATTTTCTTCTCGGTCTCGGGCTGAAAAAATTCTCCGAGCCGGACGATGCTGTCGCCTATCTCATTGAAAACGGCGTCAACGCCGTATATACCGACGGTGTCGCACGTCAGCGTGAACTTCTCCTAAAGGCAAAGCGTGTCTACCAGTCGCTGCTCCCCGCCTTCAACGATTACGGCTGCATATATTACGGCGGCACCGTCCGCAAGGCGCTTTCGTTCTTTTTCAAAAAATACATTCCCGATAATCACCGACTGTTTGCTCAGGACATCGTGATATCCGCCGATTACACACCGTATATCAACATGAAGCCCACCGTCGGCGTCGAATTCATCAAGAACTATATCGAACAGCTCTACTGCGAGAATGCTTTCTGCCGCCTCTTCTCAGACAGCGCCGTAACCGACCTGTTGAGGAACTATGACAATCACTACGAACATGTCCTGTTCAACGTGTTCGAGCTTGTATTCACCCGCGCCATAGGTCGCATAATCTGCGGCGAGGAGCCGCTTTCGCTGGAGCAAGTCGAGGGATATAACGAAAAACTCAACGACGCATTCGCCGATAAAAGCCGCACGGAATGTATCGTAATTCTCTCAAATGCCCTGAAAACACTGGGACAATTCGTAACGATCCCTCCTGCCGCCCTGCGTTATACCGAGGTGTGTGTGAACCAGACTGCCGGTGCGATTGTGACAGCCCGCCGCATGGGTGCACTCAGACGCATCTTTTCATAACAATATCTCCGCATGACATGTACCGTCATGCGGAGACTGTTTTTTATCGTATTGTAATATATCTCTTTCCGTTCAGCCTTCCGTCCGGCGCAATGCTTTCGGCATTGTCGCTCATCAGCCTTTCGGGGTCAACACGGTATTTCTTCGCGATGTCCCAGATCGTCTCGCTCTCGTCGGGGTAATAGAACCGGAACCCGCCGCCGACAGGCTCATCCGCATCGCCAAGCTCCACTGCGGCAAGCACCGGAATATGCCTGTGTTCGTCACCGCTCAGCCCTACAAACGCCATCGCACGTATGTTCAGCGTGTCGCCGTAAAGCTCCGCCTTTGATTCAAACACCGTAATGTCGCCGACCGACGGAACGATATCGCCCGAAAACGGTATACTGTCCTCAAAATCATCCGTAAAAGTACGGCTCACGACCGATTCACCGCTCTGTGCCAGCACATCGGTTTTTGCCTTTCCCCTGACAAGCAGCATATTGCCGCTCACCCTCGCCTCGCCGATCTCAAAAGCCGTAGCGCTGCCGAGCACTGCCGAAATATCGCCGTCAATCTCGTGACTGCGTTCCAGCGACACCGTTTTTCCGGCTTGCGGCACGCGTATGTCAAAATCGGCGTCGTCTCTCGTGCACTTGCATGTATGCTTGCGACTGAATGCGTCGAGCGGCAGCGTGACTTCTCCCTCTTGCCGTACCGTAACAGCCGCACGGACATTGCAATGCAGGTTTATGACCTTGTTTTCACCGTATTCGTCAAGATCGGCAACGGCGCTCAGCTCCGAATAATCCATCTTAGCCTCAAGCGTACTGTCACCGTTTATAGCGTCGTTTTTGACCGAAACCTCAACGGGAACGGTGTGCGCATACATCCTGTATCCGCCGTCCGGCAGCTCGCAGAGCGTACTTATATGCATATCCGCTTTCACCGCCGCCGACGTATCAAACGCTTCCGTCTCTGCGGGTGCAAACACCGCCGTTGAATACACGACCGACGCAACAGCCTCACCGATACGGAGATTTTCCTTTATTTCCGCCTCCGCTTCGGCACGAGCCACGGGCAGCGATACCGCGAGTGTTTCCGTTTTGAAAAACGTGTTCAGGTCGCTGCCGTCCGCCTTTGCGACGGTAATATCATCGACCCTGACTCCGGTCATCACCGCATCCAGCTTCGCCTTGATAGATACCTTGCGCTGACCGAGCAGCCTGCATGTCAGATACGTACAGTCGCACCGCACGTCGGGATATATCTCCTTCGCCGCCAATGCGTCGCATTTCAGCTCAAACGGCACCGTAAATGTCGTATACGCAAGCTTCGATTTGTAATCACTTTCATAAAGCAACCCGAAAACCAGCTTTCCGCTTATCTCGCATTTGTCGTCACACCTTACGTTTTCAACACATGGCGCGGCGTCCACGCGTACAAGACGCGAAATATCCGGCGAATAATCGGGCAGAACTCCCTCTGTCTCAATGTCCTTGAAGCAGTGCTCGGGTTTTATTGCCTTCGGCAGGCTGATTGTCTGTAACTCAGATTTCATATCCGCATTTCTCCCACATATTTTTGTTTGATATTTATGCGGAAAAAGCGGAATTTATTACTTCAGTACCGCCGCGAAATTGCTTTTCTCCCTTTGAATGGCGCCGTTCGGCGTACCGTCAACCGGATCGAAAAGATACTGATAGCAAAACAGCGAAACTCCGTCGCAATACTTCGAGCCGTAAACGTATTCCAGCGAACGCGCAATGATGTCGTCATGCGTCAGCCATTCGTTTTTTCCCTCGTCGGTTCCGGCATATCCGTCGGGCTGACCGGAGCACGCCTTGCTAAGTGTCATACCGATGATCAACCTTACATCAGAACCCGTGACCGCCTGTCCCCATGCGTCGACCGTACTGTCAAACGGACAGCTCGCGTGCAGAAACCCGAAATATACCTGCGGCATTATATAGTCGATGTACCCGCTCCCGGAACACCATTTCGTCACATCCGCAAAATAAACGCGGCGCACGGTTTTGATGTTTCCCGCCGGAGAAATTCCGTAAAGCAGACGGCTGTCAACACTTTTCACCGTCATATAGAGCATGCGTACCAGCTCATTCACGCTGCTTTCGCGGAACTCGCGCAAATCGTCGGAGCCTGACTTTTCAAATGATACCCTGTCAAACGCTTCATCCGTTGTCGGATAGAAATAATCATCCATGTGAAGCCCGTCGAAATCATATTTCGTCAGTGCTTCCCTCGCCCCCGCGCAGATAAGCTCACGTACTTCCGCCTTTGACGGGTCGAGATAATATCTCCCCTCCCATTCGCAAAGCTCTCCGCCGTAAAACCAGCTCTTCACCACGCAATCCTTTGAAATGAGCTTCATGTTCTCTTCCGTTTCAAGACGGTACGGATTTATCCACGCATGAACCGAAAGCCCGTTTCGGTGGCAAATCCCGACGAAAATACCCACAGCGTCATATCCTCCGCCGAAAAATCGCGACATCGGATAAACATCGCTTTCATAAAAGCTGTCGCCGTACGGACGTATCTGCAATATTACGGTGTTCAGCCCCATCGAACGTATATTTGAGATCATCTTTGCGACCGCTTTTCTGTATCCGTCCTCGTCAAGCTTCAACACCGCTGCCATATCAAACTGACTGACCCATATCGCCTTCACGTATCCGTAATTGATCACACCGCGTCCCTCCTTCACTTCATTGTTTTCCACTGCCACATCCGCTTCGGATGTTTCCGTACTCACCGCCGCGTCGCTTTCCTCCGGTCCTTCGGCAATACTGCCGCACGCCGCAAGAAAAGCAAGACAAAGCACAAGCATAATGCTCGCCGTTTTTTTCATATCAGACAAACCTCCCCCGACAAATAATATGCCTGTCCCATCCGTCCGATTACAAATTCAGCCCCATGCAAAACCGCATGGGGCTGAAAATATAAACAATGATGTAATCAGTTCTCTTCGTCGTAAACTTCGAGAGCGTCGCGGCGGGAAAGATTGATTCTGCCCTTGTTGTCAACGCCGAGAACCATGACCTTGATCTCGTCGCCGATGTGAACGACGTCCTCAACCTTTTCGACACGCTTGGTATCGAGCTTGGAGATGTGAACAAGACCTTCCTTACCGGGTGCATATTCAACAAAGCAGCCGATCGGGATAATGCCCGTGACCTTACCGGTATAGATAGCGCCGGGTTCGGGATCGGAAACAATCGCGTTGATGATATCGAGCGCTTTGTAAGCGGCACGCTTGTCAACAGCGGCGATAAATACGCTGCCGTCGTCCTCAATGTCGATCTGAGCACCGGTGTCGGCACAGATTTTCTGAATGACCTTGCCGCCGGTACCGATGACCTCACGAATCTTATCGGGCTCAATTTTTGTGGAAATCATCTTGGGAGCATACTTCGAAACATCGGAGCGCGGCTCGGGGATGCAGGGAAGAATGATGTCGTCGATGATATAAAGTCTGCCCTTACGTGTGGTTTCAAGAGCATTTCTGATGATTTCGGGAGTAAGACCGTCGATCTTAAGGTCCATCTGAATGGCAGTGATGCCCTTCTTTGTTCCTGCGACCTTAAAGTCCATGTCGCCGAAGAAGTCCTCAAGACCCTGAATATCGATCATTGTTGCCCAGCTGCCGTCGTCGTCCGTGATAAGACCGCAGGAAATACCGGCAACGGGAGCGGTAATCGGAACGCCCGCATCCATAAGAGCGAGAGTAGAGCCGCAGACGGAAGCCTGGGAAGTAGAACCGTTGGATGAAACGA
>FR892174.1:10135-19704 GCA_000433115.1 Ruminococcus sp. CAG:382 | reverse complement strand
AAGTGCACCGTGACCGATCTCACGTCTGCCGGGTGAACGGGTTGCCTTTGCTTCACCGGTGGAATAGCCGGGCATGTTGTAGTGGTGCATATATCTCTTGGTCTCTTCGTCGTCAATACCGTCGAGGAGCTGAGCCTCTCTCAGAGGAGCAAGAGTTGCAATGGTCATGACCTGAGTCTGACCTCTGGTGAACATCGCGGAGCCGTGTGTTCTGGGAAGAATACCGACTTCTGCCGCGAGCGGGCGTATCTGATCCATACGTCTGCCGTCAACACGGCGTTTATCCTTCTTGAGCCATTCACGCACGATCTTCTTCTGAAGCTTGTACATGCATTCGTTTATCATGAGCTTGCTGTCGGGATAATCCTCTTCAAGCTCGGCATAAACCTTATCGTAAAGGGGCTGGAGACGCGCATCGCGGATCTTCTTGTCGTCGGTATCAAGAGCGAGCTTGACATCCTCGCCGACAAGCGCTTCGATGCGGTCGAACATATCGTGGTCGATCTCGCAGGACGGATAAGCAAACTTTTCCTTGCCTATCTGAGCCTTGATATCGTTGATGAATGCAACAAGGGGCTTGATTGCCTCATGAGCCTTCATGATGGCTTCATACATCGTGTCCTCGTCAACTTCCTTTGCGCCCGCTTCGATCATGACAACCTTTTCTGCGGTAGCCGCAACGGTAAGTTCAAGATCGCTCTTTGCTCTCTGAGCCGCGGTGGGGTTGATGACGATCTTGCCGTCAACGAGTCCGACAAACACGCCGCCGATAGGTCCGTTCCACGGAATATCCGAGATGGAAAGCGCAATGGAAGCGCCGATCATAGCGGCAATTTCGGGAGAGCAATCAGGGTCGACCGACATGACCATGAGCGAGAGAACAACGTCGTTTCTGAGGTCCTTCGGGAACAGAGGACGAATCGGTCTGTCGATAACACGGCTGGCGAGTATCGCTTTTTCGGAGGGGCGTCCCTCTCTCTTGAGGAACGAGCCGGGTATCTTGCCGACCGCATAAAGTCTCTCTTCGTAATCGACGGAAAGCGGGAGGAAGTCGATGCCGTCTCTGGGAGCGGCGGATGCGGTTGCGTTTGCGAGTATAACGGTTTCGCCGTAGCGTACAAGGCAGGAGCCGTTTGAGAGCTGCGCGATTTTACCGGTCTCAATGACAAGCGGTCTGCCGGCAAGCTCATACTTGAAGGTTCTGTAATTTTCGAACATTTTGTCTTCCTTTCAAATGAAAACTAATTTTTCCGGAAGGCAAGTGGGTTTAACACTTAAATACGGACCCGACGGTTCGGGGCGGTATTTAACTGCTAAACACACCTGCCTGATTTACACTTTTCGGGGGATTCAGAGACGGTCGCCGTGCCGGAAAGCACGGCAACCGCCGCCCTTGCGAAATTACTTTCTGAGACCCAGACGCTCGACAACGGAACGATAACGCTCAATGTCGTTCTTCATGAGGTAGTTCAGAAACTTTCTTCTCTTGCTGACCATCTGGAACAGACCTCTGCGGGAGTGGTTGTCCTTGGGGTTAACCTTCAGATGAGCGGTAAGAGTGTTGATCCTGTTCGTGAGAATTGCAATCTGGACTTCGGGAGAACCGGTGTCACCCTCGTGAGTCGCGTATTCCCTGATCAGGTTTGTCTTGACTTCGCCTTTAAGCATTGTGATTTCCTCCTTTTTTGAAAAATACGGGATATGCCGGGTAACGGACGGAGTTGACCTGTTACTGAGCAATCCTAAAAACGACGGCATCGGACGGGCATGGATATCCCATATCAGCCGTACTGCGTTATTATACCACGATCGTTCCTTTTTGTAAATACCTTTTCACAAGTTTTTTCGTGCGATTTTACATTTTACCTATTGCAAAGGCGGCATGATTAGTGGTACAATACATAAAAACCAAGCAGGAGAATACAATCGATGCTAAAAGACAGGCTGTTTTTCATATCGGGCAAGCTCATAGCCGCAGCAATCCTTGCGGGGATCGCACTTCTCGTCGTCATTCTTGCCTCCGGCAGGGATCTGCCGTTCATCTCAAAGGAAGAGCAGGATTACAGCAGCTACCGCACCGATTCCGAACCCGACTCCGATGTCTCGCAGCCGGAAGATGTGTCGGAAGAAGTGTCTCAGAGCAGCACCTCCGAACCCTCTGCCGAACCCTCCTCATATGACCGCGCCGTTTCATCGTTCGAAAAGATTCATCCTCAGACCCCGTCATACGACATATACGACCCGGCGCTCCATAGCCTGAAGCTCGTCGACACTTCGTCATATCAGGGTATGGACGGCGGCTCCGTAACGCTCACCATGGGCTATATCATAACAGAGAAAAACGGCGAAACGCATATATATTCTCCGGACGGCAGAGATATCACCGCAACCGTCGGCGACCGCACACTCACCGTGCTGCGTGATAAAGAAGGCAGACCGCTTTTCATAAGCGACAGCGGTGTGTATTACTACCTTGACAACGCCGGTGCGCTTGTCATTTCCGACTATGATTCCAAGCTCGACAAACGCGCTTTTGACTGCGAATATCCGCGTTATCTCGGCGTACAGAACGATACGATTTTCCGTTACCGCGACGGCAATATGTACGGCTACAAAACCAAGGGCTACGTCGTCATAACCGCCATGTTCCGTGAGGTGTTCGCTTTCTCGGATGAAGGCGTCGGCTGTGTACTATGGAAGCACGCCGGCGGTGAAAATCTGATTTTCTATAACTCCAAAGCGGTCACAATCAATATGGAATATCTCCCCTCCGCCGACCGCAGCGCCAACGCACTCGGCTACTACTATTTCGACGACGGACTGATACGTGTGCGTCGTCAGAACGCCGACAAAACATACAGCGAGATCCTTATAACCTCCGACGCAAAACCCGTAAGCCTCCCGTCCGACTATTCCCTCGTTTCCTACACGGATTCCCGCATACTCCTTTCAAAAAACGGACGCTACGGCTTCATGTCAAGCCGCTTCGAATGGGTGACGCTTCCCGAATACATCTCTGCAAAGCCATTTTACGAAGGACTTGCCGTTGTCTCCGACTCCTCCGGCAAATACGGCGTAATCGACCGCAGCGGCGACACCGTCGTACCGTTCGTGTTCGACTATATTTCGGACTGCTCCGACGGCGTGCTTCTTGCGTACGAAAAGGAACACGGTTGGACCGTTTTCGAAAAAACTGCCGTCAACCCCTGATTTGCACTTGATTTGCAGACAATTATATAGTATAATATTTTATAGTATAATATCTTAAAATAAAATTCAAATTTCGCAAACGCAACGGAGGTGCCGGGATGGTCAAAAAAAACAGCAATCTTGCCGAATATCTTTTCCATGAGGGTACCAACTTCCGTGCCTTCGATTATATGGGCGCGCACCGCGTCGGCTCCTCCTTCGTTTTCAGAACATGGGCGCCGAATGCCGACGTCGTCTATCTTTGCGGCGATTTCAATAACTGGGACAAATCTCTCCCCATGAAAAGAACCACAAAGGGCGGCATCTGGGAGGTAATTCTTCCTTCTTCCGTATCTTTCGGCGAAAATTCAAAATACAAATTCATAACCGAGCGTGACGGGTCATCCTATTACAAGGCGGACCCTTACGCTTTTTTTTCCGAAACGCAAAGCCACACCGCCTCAATATATTACGACCTCGAGGGCTACAAATGGCATGACGGCACATACCTGAAAAAACGTGCCGCCCTCAGCGAGTATCTTTCAAGGGACGAGGTCCCGCCGAAGCCCATGAATATCTATGAAGTCCACCTCGGCTCATGGAAACGGCATGCCGACGGCTCGTATTACACCTACCGTGAGCTTGCCGACGAGCTGTCCGACTACGCAAAGAATATGGGCTATACACATATCGAAATCCTGCCCGTCGCCGAGCACCCGTATGACGGAAGCTGGGGCTATCAGGTCTGCGGCTATTACGCCCCGACCTCCCGCTTCGGCACACCGCACGATTTCATGTATTTCGTCGATACCTTCCACAAAAAAGGTCTCGGCGTCATCCTTGACTGGGTCCCCGCGCACTTCCCCAAAGACGCGCACGGTCTTTACGAATTTGACGGCGGACCGTGCTATGAATACCAGGGTGAGGACCGCCGCGAGCACAGATCGTGGGGCACCCGTATTTTTGATGTAGGCAGAAACGAGGTGCAGTCCTTTCTCATTTCAAACGCGGTCTTCTGGCTTGAAAAATACCATATCGACGGACTGCGTGTCGATGCCGTAGCCTCAATGCTGTATCTTGATTATGACCGCAAACCCGGCGAATGGTTCCCGAACGAGGACGGCACGAACATAAACCGTCAGTCAGTCGCCTTCTTCAAGACGCTGAATGCCACCGTGAAGGAGTACTTCCCCGACGCGCTCATGATTGCCGAGGAATCGACCGCCTACCCCGAAATAACCTACAAATCCGGTCTCGGCTTCAACTTCAAATGGAATATGGGCTGGATGAACGATACTCTTTCGTACGTCGAAACGGATTCCTATTTCCGCTCCGGCTGTCACCATAAGATGACATTTTCGATCGTCTACGCCTTCGGCGAAAGCTATATTCTCCCAATAAGCCACGACGAGGTGGTGCACGGCAAAAAATCGCTCATCGATAAGATGTTCGGTCCCTACGAAAACAAATTTCCGCAGCTCAGGACGTATCTCGCCTTCATGATGGCTCACCCCGGAAAAAAGCTGCTTTTCATGGGCTGCGAGTTTGCACAGTTCCGTGAGTGGGATTTTGAAAACAGCCTTGAATGGTTCATGCTCGACTACCCGAAGCACAAGGAAACGCAGGACTATGTCAGAGCGCTGAATCACTTCTATCTTTCTCATCCCGCGCTGTGGGAGCGCGACCGTGACTACGGTGCTGGTGGGAGCGCGACCGTGACTACGGCGGCTTCCGCTGGCTTGATGCCGACAGATGCGGCGACAATACATATATCTTCGAGCGGTACGACCTGAAGGGCAACCGCGTGGTGTGCGTGTTCAACTTCTCCCCCAATGAGTACCGGTCATACGGCATCCCCGCCGAAAAGGGCGCGTACACCGAAATCTTCAACACCGACAAACCGTGCTACGGCGGCTCCGGCTGTGACAACCCGACGCGCCTCACCGCAAAAAAGGCCGAAAACGGCGGCTTTTTTCTCAAAATAAACGTTCCGGCATTCGGTGCCTGCTTCTTCAGGTACACAAAGCCGAGAACCTCAAATAAAAAGCAAGAAGGGATAAAAGGTCATGATTAAAAAGCAAGAATGTGTCGCAATGCTGCTTGCGGGCGGACAGGGCAGCCGCCTGAAGCTGCTGACCGAAAAAACAGCAAAGCCCGCCGTCACCTTCGGCGGCAAATACCGCATAATCGATTTTCCCTTGTCCAACTGCGTGAATTCCGGAATCGAGACCGTCGGCGTACTCACCCAGTACCAGCCGCTCGCGCTCAACGAATATATCGGAAACGGCAGACCGTGGGATCTCGACCGCGCATGGGGCGGCGTTATGGTGCTTCCGCCTTATCAGGCATCAAAGCACTCCGACTGGTATAAGGGGACCGCAAATGCAATATACCAGAACCTCAACTTCATCAGGCGCTACGACCCCGAATATGTCCTTGTCCTGTCGGGCGACCATATCTACAAAATGGATTACCGCGCAATGCTCAGCGCCCACAAGAAAAACAACGCCGACTGCACGATAGCGGTCATCAATGTCTCCAAAGAAGAAACAAGCCGCTTCGGTATCATGTCGACCTATGCTAACGAAATGATCTACAAATTCGAAGAAAAGCCCAAAAGCACCGACTCCACAAAGGCAAGCATGGGCGTTTATATCTTCAGCACGGCGAAGCTCATAAAATATCTTGAAGAGGACGAGGCAAACCCCGAAAGCGAAAACGATTTCGGCAAAAACGTGATTCCCGCCATGCTGAAAAACGGCGAGCGGATGTTTGCCTATCCCTTCGAAGGCTACTGGAAGGATGTCGGAACGCTCGACTCACTCTGGGAAGCGAATATGGACCTTCTCGGAGAAAATCCGAAGCTCGACCTGCGCGACCTCAGATGGCGCATCAGCTCAAGAAACAACGCCGATCCGCCTCATTTCGCTGGCGACGGCGCAAAAATAACGAATTCAATGGTGACCGAGGGCTGCGAAATTTACGGCACTGTCGAAAACAGCGTGCTGGGCAGCGACGTCCGTATCGAAAAGGGTGCGGTCGTCCGCGACAGCGTGATATTCGGCAACGTGACCGTCGGTGCCGGCTCCGCCGTTGATTATTCCATCGTCGACAGCGACACCGTGATAGGAAGCGGCTGCCGCGTCGGCGTAAGAAAAGACGCATCAAGGGGCATAACTCTTGTCGGCGGCGGTCTGAACGTCCCCGACGGCTGTGTGATCCCCGACAAAACCAACGCCAACGAAGCGACAGTCAAAGAACTTGCCGCCGCGACGGTGTAATATCAAAACGAAAGGAACGTCAGACAAATGTCCGTTGTAGGAATTATTTTCTCGAACATCCACGATAAAAGCATCCCCGAGCTGACAAGGCTCAGAACCATGGCAAGCGTACCTTTCGGATGCAGATACCGCCTGATAGATTTCACCCTTTCGAATATGGTGAACAGCGGCATCAAGCACGTCGGAATAATAACGCATTATAACTATCAGTCCCTTATGGATCACCTTGGCTCCGGTATCGACTGGGATCTTGCACGTCGTTCCGGCGGCATACAGATACTCCCGCCGTACATAACAGCCTTTGCAAACACAAAAAACTTCCTCTACACAACACGCCTCGAAGCGCTGAAAAACATCGCATCCTTCATAAATGAATGCAAGGAGGAATACGTTGTTCTGTCCGACTGCGACGTCATCTGCAATATCGATCTGAACGACGTCATAGAAAAACACATCGAATCCGGCGCCGACGTAACCTACGTAACAAAGCGCGTCGACCTGACGTTTGCCGGAAAGGGCAATATAATAATCCGTTCCGACAGCAATAACGTGATAACCTCAATGGAGGAATCGCAGGGCAACGAAACCGGACCGTATGACATCAACACGAATATACTTGTCATGAAACGTCGTTTCCTCGTCACCGAGCTGATGGAAGCCACCGCCCATAACTACACCTCCTTCACTCACGATATAATCGCCCGTGAGCTGAAAAAACGCCGGATCCGCGCATATAGATTCGACGGCTACTTCGTGTCCGTCGGCTCCATGACCGATTACTATAACTGCAGCATGGAGCTTCTCGACTCATATGTAAGAAAGCAACTTTTCAATGTTCCCGGCAGACCCGTCCTCACCAAGGTACGCAATTCGCCTCCCACAAAATACACCGAAAACGCGGTAGTAAAAAACTCCCTCATCGCCGACGGCTGCATGATCGAAGGCAGAGTCGAAAACTCCGTGATATTCCGCGGGGTAAAAATCGGCAAGGATACCGTGGTCAGAAACAGCATCCTGATGCAGGACACCTTCACCGGCGAAAAAGTCAGCCTGAACTGCGTCATAACCGACAAGAACGTTGTGATACGCGACGGCAGAGTGCTTTCCGGCTGTGAAGAAGTGCCGTTCTATCTCGCAAAAATGATGCAGGTCTGACCTGCCGCCATCACACCATCAAAGAAAGGATAGCATCATGAAAAAAATACTTTTTGCCGCATCCGAATGTACTCCCTTCGCCTCCTCGGGCGGACTCGGCGACGTGATCGGCTCATTGCCTGCCGCTTTGAAAAAGGAATACGGCGATGACGGCGATATCCGTGTCGTTCTCCCGCTGTACGGTCAGATGCCCGCAGAATACCGCGCAAAGCTCACGAAGCTCGGCGAAATATACGTCCGTCTTTCGTGGCGCAACCAGTATTGCGGCATATTCACCCTCGAAAAGGACGGCGTGACATACTATTTCCTCGACAACGAATACTATTTCAACCGTCAGTCGCTGTACGGTCATTACGACGACGGCGAACGCTTCGCGTTCTTCTCCAAGGCAGTCGTCGATATAATGCCCTTCATTGATTTTTACCCCGACATACTCCACGCACATGACTGGCAGACAGCCCTTTCGGTCGTTTACCTCAAATATAAATACGGCTATATGGAGCATTACCGTGACATAAAAGCGGTCTTCACCATCCATAACATACAATATCAGGGTGTTTACAGCTTTGCCATTATAGGCGACGTGTTCGATATGCCCGAAAAGGACGGCGCACTTCTCGACTATAACGGCGACATCAACCTCATGAAAGCGGCAATAGTCTGTGCCGACAAGGTCACGACCGTCTCTCCGACATATGCGAAGGAAATCCTTTCACCGAAATTCTCATACGGCCTGCACTATATCCTTGAAGAAAACAAGGGCAAGCTCTGCGGTATCCTGAACGGCATCGACCAGGATTATTATAACCCCGCAAAAGACCGCGACATACCGGCGACCTATTCCGTCCGCAAAATGGACGGCAAGGCGACGGACAAGGCGGAGCTTCAGAATGCGATGAACCTTCCCGAACGCCCGGACGTACCTCTTCTCGCCGTCGTTTCCCGCCTCGTCGGTCATAAAGGACTCGACCTGTTGACCCTCGCCGCCGACGATATACTGAACGACGACGTACAGCTCGTCATCCTCGGCAAGGGCGATTACTACTACGAAAACTTCTTCTATCATCTTGCCGAACGCTACCCCGGAAAGGTGTCCGCAGTGCTCACCTTTGACCGTATCCTCGCAAAAAAGATATACGCCGGAAGCGACATATTCATAATGCCGTCGCGCAGTGAGCCCTGCGGACTTTCGCAGATGATCGCATCAAGATACGGCAGTGTACCCGTCGTGCGTGAAACCGGCGGACTGTATGACTCAATAAAGGACGTCGTTTCTGCATCAATAAAGGCCGTCGGCTGTGAAGGCGGCGGCAACGGCTTCACCTTTGCCCCCTATTCCGCATGGGAGCTGCTCGGTGCCGTAAGACGCGCCGTAGGCTCGTACCGTTCCGACGACTGGAAAAAGCTTGTCCGCAAAGTAATGCAGACAGATTTCTCATGGACAAAATCCGCCAAAGAATATATCGAAAAGGTATATAGTTAACCCCATCTATTCAATCAGGAGAAGCACCTCAATGGACCAGGAAGTAATACTTGAAGGGCTGACAAGCAAGCTGTCACGCTATTTTGCCGTCAGCCCAGAAGAAGCAACAAAAGAACAGATATATAAAGCCACCGTACTCTCGGTAAGGGACATCCTTGCGCAGAAAAGCAAGGCATTCGGCAGTGAGGTAAAGAAAAAGCAGCTCAAGCGCGTCTATTATCTCTGCATGGAATTTCTCATCGGGCGTTCGCTGAAAAACGACCTCTGCAACCTCGGACTTGCCGACGATTACCGCACGGCGCTGAAAACACTGGGCTTCAGCCTTGACGACATATACGAACAGGAAGCCGATCCCGGACTCGGTAACGGCGGACTCGGCAGACTTGCCGCCTGCTTTATGGATTCCCTCTCGTCAATGGATTATCCCGCGCGCGGCTTTTCGATCTGCTACGAATACGGGC
>FR892174.1:0-10060 GCA_000433115.1 Ruminococcus sp. CAG:382 | reverse complement strand
CGTCCGGCGAAACATGGCTCGTCCCCCGTCAGGACAAGACAGTACACGTCCGCTTCGGCGGCAGAGTTGAGGAGGTGTGGAACAACAACCACCTTGAAATTCACCATGTGGACTACGACGAAGTTGAAGCCGTCCCGTATGATATGTTCATTTCGGGAGCCGACAGCCGCGCCGTATCCGTTCTCCGTCTCTGGAGAGCGCGTGACAGCCGCAATTTCGACATGGAAGCTTTTTCTCAGGGACAGTACGTCAAAGCTGTCGAGGAAAATACCCTTGCCGAAGCCATTTCCAAGGTGCTCTACCCTGCCGACAACCACACCGAAGGCAAGCTGCTCCGCCTGAGCCAGCAGTATTTCCTCGTATGCGCATCGCTCCAGAATATAATCAATAACCACCTTGAGGTATATCATACCCTTGACAACCTCCCCGACAAGGTCGCCATCCATATAAACGACACCCATCCGGCACTCACGATACCCGAGCTCATGCGTGTGCTTATGGACAATTTCAACTACTCATGGGAAAAGGCGTGGGACATCACGGTACGTACCGTTTCATACACAAACCACACCGTACTCCCCGAAGCGCTTGAATGCTGGAGCGAGGATCTTTTCAAAGTAAAGCTCCCGCGCATATATTCCATAATCTGTGAAATTAACCGCCGCTTCTGTGCCGACGTGTGGAATCTTGCCCCCGGTAACTGGGACAAAGCAGAACGCATGGCGATAATGAGCCACGGTCAGATACGCATGGCAAACCTGTCCGTCGTCGGCTCGCATATGACAAACGGCGTGTCAAAGCTCCATTCGGACATTCTGAAAAACAATGTGTTCCGCGATTTCTTTTTTATGTATCCCGACCGTTTCACCAACGTGACAAACGGCATCGCGCACCGCCGCTGGCTGTGCAACTCAAACCCGCTGCTCTGCGACCTCATCGAAGAACTCATCGGAACCGGCTGCCGCAAAGCCCCCGAAGAGCTTGAAAATCTCATGAAATATACCGACGACAAAACGGTGCTCACCCGCCTTGACGAAATCAAATCGGCAAACAAGCGTGATTTCTCGGACTATATGCGCCGTACCGCAAACGTCGTCATCGACCCCGACTCGGTATTTGACGTACAGGTCAAGCGCCTGCATGAATACAAACGCCAGCTCATGAACGCCCTCCATATAATCAGCCTGTATATCCGTCTGAAGGAGGACCCGTCGTTCGATATGCGCCCGCGCACCTTTATTTTCGGTGCGAAGGCAGCTCCCGGATACTATCTCGCAAAGGATATAATCCGTCTTATCTGTTATGTCGCCGCGCAGATCGACAAAGACCCGGCAGTCAACAAAAAGCTCCGCGTCGTCTTCCTTGAAAACTACAACGTGACCCTTGCCGAGCATCTCATGCCCGCAAGCGAGGTCAGCGAACAGATCTCACTTGCCGGCAAGGAGGCAAGCGGCACTGGCAACATGAAGTTCATGATAAACGGCGCCCTCACGATCGGCACCCTTGACGGCGCAAACGTCGAAATTGCCGAACGTGTCGGCAACGACAACATATTCATATTCGGTCACACTGCCGAAGAGGTTGACGAGCTGTGGAAGAAAGGCTACGCTTCGTCCTACTACTATAACCGCAGCGATATCCTCAAGCGCACGGTCGACAGCCTGCAAAACGGCTTCAACGGACGTTCTTTCTCCGATATCGCAAACTATCTTCTCTATTCCAACCGTGTTTCCGATCCGTTCATGTGCCTTGCCGATTTCGACTTTTATGCCGACGCTCACCGCAAGATGCGCGAAGCATATGAAGACCGTGAAAGATGGAACCGAATGGCACTTGTCAACATCGCCAAAGCCGGCTATTTCTCTTCCGACCGCAGCATAAAGGAATACGCGGACAATATATGGCACATCAAGCCGAACAGATAAACCGCTATAACGGTGACTACGGACAGTTCACACTGAAAGTAGTCACCGACGGTGTCGCAAGCAGGATCTTTGCCGCAAAAAAGAACAAAAAAGCCGAGGTGCTTCTCACCTATCACGGCTATGAGCAGCATACCTGCCGCTTCTATTTCGGCTCCGACAGCGGGATAACAATAAACGGAGCCGTTTGCCAGACCGTGTGTGAAAACGGCATTTCACGTGTTTCACTGCCGCTTGACACGGAAACCGAGGGACTGTTTTTCTTTCACTTTGAACTGGAGCAAAACGGCTGCCTCACATTTCTTTCGCCCGACGGCATAACCGACCGCTTCGCCGGCGAATGGCAGCTTCTCGTCTGCAATGACCGCTATCCGTCTGAATACGGATTTTCGGGCGGCGCAATATACCATATCTTCGTCGACCGCTTCGCAAAAGGCGGCGACTACCCGCCGAGAAGCGACGCGATAATGCTCGACTGGGAAAAAGACACCCCCGAATACGCCGAGAAGCCGGGCGATTTTCTGAGGAACAACACATTTTTCGGCGGCACCCTGACAGGCATCGCGGACAAGCTTGACTACATATCCTCTCTCGGCGTCGATCTCATCTATCTTAGCCCCGTTTTCACCGCCTATTCCAACCATAAGTACGACACCGGCGACTATATGAGCGTTGACCCCATGTTCGGCGGCGATGAAGCACTGAAAACACTCATCGACGGCTGCCACAAACGCGGCATACGCATCATCCTCGACGGCGTTTTCAACCATGTAGGCGATGACAGCATATATTTCGACAGCGGCAACAAATACGGCGGCGCACTTCATAACCCATCTTCCCCATATCGCGAATGGTTCAATATCTCACCCGACGGCGGCTATGAATGCTGGTGGGGAGTCAAAAACCTTCCCAAGGTAATTAAGTGCGACAGCTTCCGCTCCTATATATGCGATACCGTGATCCCGAAATACATGAAAATGGGCATTGACGGCTGGCGGCTCGACGTCGTTGACGAATATCCCGAAAGCTTCCTCGAACGAATAACCTCTGCGTCGAAATCGATCGACCGGAACGCTTATATACTCGGAGAGGTATGGGAGGACGCATCGAATAAGATTGCTTACGGCGAACGCAAGAAATACCTCTGCGGCAACGCGCTTGACGGCGTGATGAACTATCCGTTCAGGAATGCCGTCTGTGACTTCATAACCACTTCCGACAACGAATTCATAACCGACATAACAACGACCATCGCCGCACATTACCCTGCCGACAGGCTGAACAACTCCATGAATATGTTGGGCACGCACGACACCGAACGTATCCTCACCGTCCTCGGCGGCATACCCTCCGACGGGCTGTCAAATGCGGCGCTTGCCCATACCATCATGACGGATGAACAGTATGCAACCGCAAAAAAACGCTTCACGGCTGCATACGCACTGCTTGCCGCTCTTCCCGGAAAGACCGCGATCTATTACGGTGACGAAGCCGGTATGCAGGGCTACGGCGATCCGTTCAACCGCCGCCCGTTCCCGTGGGGCAAGGAAGATACCGGGCTGACCGATTTCGTCAGAGCCGTGAACCTTTCGAAAAAGAGCTGCCCCGCGCTGATATACGGAGATTTTGACCCAATCCCCACAGAATCCGGCGTCTTTGCTTTCCGCCGCACCTGCGAAAGCGAAACCGTGAGCTGTGTCTCCAATATGACAAACGAGCCTTATCTTCTCCCCGCACCGGCTTTTTCTTTGACCGACGGCATGACCGCCTGCAATGTGCCTGCCGGACAAACCAAAATACTGAAAGGAGATCTTTTCAATGACAAAGCTGCAAAACGACCTTGAAGCCCTCGGACTGAGAAACGGCGACAGCCTGCTGATACATTCTGCGTTTTCATCGCTTCACCGCAAAATCTCCCCAAAAGATTTCATCGACGGCGTCCGCGACGTGCTCGGAAACGGCGCGCTGCTGTTCCCGACCCTGAGCTGGGCAAACGTAACAAAGGACGATCCGGTTTTTGACGTGAACAAAACCCCCTGCTGTACGGGCTTTCTCCCCGAATTCTTCCGTACCTCATATGAGGGAGCGATACGAAGCATACATCCGACACATTCCTGCGCCGCCGTCGGCGGCAACGCCGAATGGTTTGTTTGCGACCATGAGCTTGACAGCACACCCGTAGGCGCGAATTCTCCCTTCCGCAGACTGCGTGAAGCCAAAGGTAAAATACTGTTTCTCGGCTGCGGCTCCTGCTGCAACACCTCGATGCACGGCGTTGAGGAGCTCGCTGTCCCACCGTATGTATTCGGCGACAAAATGACCTACACACTGACAAACCGCGACGGCAAAACATATGATAAAGTATACACGACACACGGCTTCGCAAACACATCGCAGAATTACGACCGCCTCGAAGCTCTGTTGCCGGAAGGAACCGTCAGCTTCGGCAAAGCGCTGGATGCTGACTGTGTGCTCATGGATGCCGACGCAGTCTGAAATACCGCATACGACTACATGAAAAGGGATCCCCTTTATTTCGTTACGGTCAGAGATAACCGTTCCTGATTACCAAAGCTGCAACATGATCCGTCACATCAATACAAAAAAATAATTCAAAAGTGGAAGGAGTCCCCCCCCCCTAATGAATGGCAATTTGACAACAAACAACAGTGAAGCGGCAAGACTGAAAGATGTCCTGTCACATTTCGATATCAAAGGTAGCTTCACCGGATACAACGCGCTGAAAAGCGGGAATATAAACAAAACCTTTGCGGTTTTCACGACCGACGAAAAAGGGAAAACGCGCACATATCTGCTCCAGCAAATAAACGCAACCGTTTTTTCGGATCCTCAGACGATTTCGGACAACATCGAAGGAGTCACCTCATACATATTCAATCATCTGCCGCAAAGCTCCGACAAAAAGCGGCTTGTGGAGCGCATTTTCGAGACAAAGGACGGCAAAAAGCTCTATATCGACAACGATAAATGCTACTGGCGGCTCATGTCCTATATATACGATTCCGTGTGCGTAAACCTCGCCGACGCAAAAATACTTGAAAGCACCGGAAAAGCCTTCGGCAGCTTCCTCGCACAACTTTCGGAATATCCGATTGAGACCCTCAAGGAAACCATACCGGATTTCCACAACACCCCGAAACGTGTCCGGGACCTGAAGGCGTCCTATGAAAAAGATGTCTGCGGCAGACGGGCTGAGGTCGACGAAGCCTGCCGCTATATTTTCGCTCAGGAATACTATATCAATTTCTTCGAAAACGCATATAAAGCCGGCAAGCTGCCGCTCAGAGTCACGCATAACGACACAAAGTGCAACAACGTAATGTTCGACGCACATACCAACGAACCGCTTGCCGTAATTGACCTTGACACGGTCATGCCGGGATTTCCGGCATATGATTTCGGCGACGCCATACGCTTCGGCGCAAATACCTGCACGGAAGACGACCCCAACCTTGAAAAGGTGGAGCTTGACCTCGAAAAATACGAGGCATTCTGCCGCGGATATATCGACGCCGTAAAGCACAACCTCACCCGCTTTGAGCTTGAAACGCTTTATATCGGAGCCGTGACAACTATCCTTGAGATCGGCGCGCGCTTCCTTGCCGACTACCTTGACGGCGATGTGTATTTCATCTGCCGCCGTGACAGACATAATTACTACCGCGGCATGAATCAGGTGAAGCTCCTTCGCTCTGCGATCAGCCGCATTGATGACCTGAGACGCATTTCCTTCAAATATATCGATTGATTTCAGGCATGAAAAACGGTGTGTATTCATTTTTCATCCAAATAATACACCGCAGCGTTAAAAAATACGATGAAATGATAAAATTTCAATGTACAACTCTAAAAAAAATTAACAATTTCTCTAAATTTACCTTGACAAACGGCAAAACGTGTGTTATACTAACCATGTAAGGATACGATATATGTATCCGCATCCACGGTAAAGAGAGTCATACTCCGTAGCGGATTGTGCGTTTGTCAAAAGGTCAGGTGTTTAATGCAGGACAATATCTCAAAACTGCCTGAAAATGTGCGTGACAATCTGATCAACGCATCGCGTGAAGGCGATGCCGAAGCATTTGAAGCTCTCTGCACCTCTTTCAAACCCATTATTTATTCTTATATCACGTCGCTGAACGTACCGGCGTCCGAAAGGGACGACCTTTTTCAGGAAGGTCTGATCGGACTGCTTAAGGCGGTACGGAGCTTTGACCACGAGTCTGCTTCCTTCTCAACCTACGCCTCGATATGCATCAAACGCAGTATTATCAGCGCCCTACGAAAACTGAACAGAACCAACCGCTTCGAGCTTTCTGCCGACCCTGCCTCGGATTTCACGGCAAAGGATACTTCTCCGTCACCGGAATACGGCGTTGTGGAACGTGAAAATGCCCGCGAACGGTATGATACCTTCGTCAATGACCTTTCTCCTTTTGAAAGGCGAACCTTCTTCATGTATATGAAGGGTGCGTCATATAATCGCATGGCAAAGGAGCTTTCGTGTTCCGAAAAAAGCATAGATAATGCCATGACCAGAATCAAATCAAAGCTCAAACGACGAACAAAGCAATGATAATACGCCTTTGTAGCTTAAAAAAAGCGATGCGACGGCTTCTCGCCGCATATATGACGGTGTGAGTCCGTCCACGGGTATTATAAATTTTTATTTTTTTCAAGCGAGGTAAAAACCAATGTACGAAGACAAGACTCTTGTATGCAAAGAGTGCGGCGCAGAATTCGTTTTCTCTGCCGGTGAACAGGAATTTTACGCTTCACGCGGATTCCAGAACGAGCCCCAGAGATGCAAAGCGTGCAGAGAAAAGAAGAAGGAAACTTCCAAAGCTCCCAGAGAAATGCACACCGCAATCTGCGCAAAGTGCGGCAAGGAAGCAAAGATTCCCTTTACTCCCTCTGACGACAGACCTGTTTACTGCAGCGAATGCTTTGCAGCAATGAGACAGAAATAAATTTTGTCTGAACAATCCAAAAACCGCCGCCATCCGGCGGTTTTTGCTTTTCTGTCTCTCAACCTTCCGCAAACGATGATAACGTTAATAATCCGATTGCAAATCACACCGTTTTTTCATACAAACGCCTTCATTTTACCGACAAACACCATGAAATCGCATTCATTTTCACGTTGCACAGGCAACGAAGCCATGTTGCGCAACCACTGATGTCCGTCAATGCAAAACAGAGGGAAGCATCGCCTGAAACGGTGCTTCCCCCTCATGGTATTCTCTCTCCTGATTTTACCCGGCACCGCCGGTTGCTTTTTCGGCGGCTTCATCGAAACTACACTTTTCATCCGTGGTTTTCAGCTCGATTCCCCGGTTTTCCGGGGCTGCCTCCGCTTTTCCCGGACACCGCTTTTTTTCAAAATATCCGTCCTTTATAAGCAACTCCAGCACGGCTGCCTCACGTTCCAGCATCGTTCTGTCCTTAGGGCCGTGCGGCTTTTCGCGATTGGTCGAAATGGCAACCCGCGGATCGACGAACGAAAAGGTGAAACCCTCTTTTTTTTCATACTCATCGAGGTGACGGGAGCAGGGTGTTCTTGCCGTTTTGCAGAAATAATAGTAATTATCCTGAACAAATATACCGCCCTTATTGCTCTTCTGAATGCGGTGCACATAACCGTACGGTCTGATGGTGGAGCGGAGAACGACAAGCCCTGCCTCCTCGGCTACCTCACGTATCAGCGCCTCAACACGGCTTTCGCCCTTTTCGATTCCTCCGCCGGGGAATTTGTAATAATCGAATTTTGTGCTGTGAACCATCCCGATAAGACCGTTCCTGATGATTATTCCGCGCGACGAATTGCGCACATATCTTTTCCAGTCCGGCTCATAGTCATGTCCGTCAAGATCAAACAAAAGCTTCATCCGAGCCCGCCTCCTTCGGTTTGGCATACCGCGATATATGCCGATTTTGTGTTCATACCACATTTTAACATATATCGTCTTCCCTTGCAATACCTTTCGAAAGAAAAACACCCGTTTTCCGCTTTTTTTAAGGCATCACCGCGTAATTGCACCATCGGAATTACGCGGTGATGCCTTAAAATGACGGGGTCTGTCACACAAAATGCGGCAGACCCTGTTTTTATATCGGATAGTAATATATAATGGATTCACCTCAGTTGAAAACCAGCGTTCCACAACACCAAGAAAAGCATTTTGCTTTTCGGGTATTCACCATTAAGCACACACTCAATCCCTTACAACGGAAATCGTAGGCTTTTCAGTGTCTGCAACCGCTCTGATCCACTCTATTTCATAAAGCTTGTCGACTAATTTGTCTAACGAATAGAAACGATAAACAAATGCTCCGACATATTCAGCGTTTTTGCGGATGTGCGATGGAGCCAGGTCGGCAGTGATATTTGCGGCAATTTCCGCAGTCATCATGAACAATTCGGTGACAACAGAGATGCATTTGCAAAGTATCTTCCGAAACTGATCATATTCCGTGTAAGACCACACCGCGAAATTTACCTTGCCATCTTTGGAATAGTGAAGATCGTCAAGCGTTTTTTTCAGGTGATCCGGCAAATATTCAAAGCAACCGACCGCTGTACAAACAATGGGATCGGTCATTGCTCCAACAAATTCCTGCGCGTTAAGTGTTTGTCTGAAATTCATAGCGATAACGCTTCCGCGCTTATCGCTCGAAGGACAGCCGTTATAAATGCCTTGGATTCCTCTCGGCTTTTTATCCCCAACAACATTTTCATTACTTCTGCCCCATACAATCCCACGTCCGCCTCCGCCGTTCACAAGTGAATACGGACCCTCTTGGGGCAATTCACCGTAATTCTTTTCGAGGTTGTTTGCCGTATCAATCAATGAAAAATGCAAGCATAAGAGAATCTTTTGCCAATGTGCGAGATTTGAGTTTGCAAATCTATTTCCAAAACACGCATCAAACTCATCGGCTACCGCAACAAACTTCTGTGCGCTTTCAGCAGTAAGACAGTGCACCCTTTCCTCAATCGCCTTCGTGCAATCAAGTGTGAAAATCGGAATATTGGTCAGATATCTTCCGTTATTGCAAACAAGATACTGACGGTCAACGAGCAATTTGATCTCATCCTCAAGATAAGGGAGCGCGACTCCAAGCTCTATACTGATTTCTTGGATCGTTACCGGGCTATAATACACCGCAAGCAAAATATTCCCTTTTATCTTTCGCCTTTCAAAATCACGGTATTCGCGGTCATCACCGCATTTCGTTCCCCAAAAATCAATTTCAAAAATATTTGGGCGATAGCTTTTTTCTCCGTATAACCTTTCCATATTCATACCTTCCCTGATAATTTTTCGTGCACGAAATAAATAATACTTTATCATTTCTGTGCTTGTCTGTAATTTCTTTGCGATTTCGGAACAGGAGAGATTTTCAATATAGTACAAAACGGTTGCTTCACGATATTGCTTTGACAGAAAAGAAAGTTCACGGCGAAGCAGATTCAGCTCCTCCTTTTTGACGATTTCATCTGATACAGACTCAGATCCATCGGGGATGCTATCGTCAACCTGCGAAATATACTTTGAATTCTTCGACTTTTTGCGAAGATAGTCGATATAAACATTCTCAGCAACTTTCCACATAAAGCCATAAAAACGTTCATCGTCTCTCAAGCCTTTTGCCGACTTGATTATATGATAAAAAATATCACTGGCGAGATATTCGGCTTCATTCACATTACCAAGCCTTGTCAATGCAAATCCGAATATCGACTTCATGTTTTCTGTTATCAGCTTTTCAAGCTTTATACTATCCATCTGCTTCTCCATTTCCGGTTTCAGGCGCCTTCATAGATATAGTCGTTGGAAAGATAAAACGGTTAAGCTGATCGAGCAAAATATTTGTCATTAAAACCTCGCATGAATATTAACGTATACGAAAAAACAAAAAACCCTTGAAATTCAAGGGTTTTTTGCTGATAGCAATTAACTATCCGATATGGTGGACCTTCAGGGACTCGAACCCCGGACCAACCGGTTATGAGCCGGTAGCTCTAACCAACTGAGCTAAAGGTCCATTCAAAGAATGCCTCATAACTTTCGTTAAGAGGCATCGTTTGTGTCAGCATCGACCTATTTTAC
>FR892173.1:16466-17133 GCA_000433115.1 Ruminococcus sp. CAG:382 | reverse complement strand
CAAAGAGGAAATAACCGACGACCATTATGGTCTCGCCGCATATGCCGGCGACGACGGGAGCGAAAACACCCTTTATTTTGGTTTTGGAAAGTGCGGTGAATATGAGGGAGGAGGCAACCGCCATGAGTGATTTGATTATCAGTGTCGCGACGGCGTAAACGGGGTAGCCGGAGAATATATCGGCAAACATCGAACCGATGCCTGCTGCCGCGCCGCCGTATACGGGACCGAGGAGGTATGCCGAAAACAGCACCACCGCGTCGCCCATGTTGACGTATCCGTTTGCGGAGAGGGGGATTTGTATCAGCATTGTTGCGACGCAGGTCATTGCTGCAAGCATTGACGCCACAACGAGCTTTTTTGCCGAAAAGGTTAAGGATGAGGGTTTCATGATACCATTCCTTTGCTTGGTATTGTTTTGTGATAATTATATGATTTTTGCGATTGTTAAGCAATGGTTAAGTTTCTCAAAAATGCGGAGCTTCTATTGACTTGTGGCTTTCAATGTGTATAATTATGAATAAGCAATACTCATTCTAATTCTGTTTGGACGGTGTTTCCACATGACAATTGACCAGAAAACCCTTGCCTGCGTCAACCTCTTCGGTGTGTTCGGCGCGATACCCGAGCTTTGCCGGCTGGGGGGCGAGGCAAAAGAGGGTGTAAA
>FR892173.1:0-16417 GCA_000433115.1 Ruminococcus sp. CAG:382 | reverse complement strand
ATAGGCTTCGATATTAAAAATACCGCCTCGGCAACTCTCAGCTTCGCAAACGGCGCCTGTACTCTGACCGAAGGGCTTGACGGCGCCGATATACTGCTTCCGTTTTCCACTCCCGAAAAATTCAACCGTATGATCGACGGCAAGTATACGCCCATTCCGCGTAAGGGCTTCACGAAGATTTCGTTCCTCACGGGCGCTTTCATGAAACTGACCGATGTGCTGACGAAGTATCTTCGTCCGGATCCGAAGGCACTGGAAGACCCCGAGTTTTTCCGCATCAGCACTCTTCTTACTCTCCACGTCATATGCGGAGCGATCTGCGCCATAGGCAACAACGATAAAGTGGGCAGAGCGAGCGCAAGCTATATCGTGGACGGCGTTGTGCGGTTGTCGATTGCAGGCAGCGAGGCTGTCGGCGTTTCGGCAAAAAATCACATTCTTACTCCCGTACACTCCGACCCTGCGGAATTCATGAGCTGTATGGAATTCTGCGACCTTGCGCTGGCGCATGACCTTTTTGACGGCAAGGTAAACGCCGTTGTCTGCGTCGGTCAGGGCAAGGTACGCATCAGCGGCATGATCTCGCAGGTGGACAATGTCAACCGCATTCTTGACAGAGTCGCGCTGTATCTCGCTTAGGAGGACTATCACAATGGCACATCAGATATACACACACGAAAAGAGCCGTGAGCTGTTTGCAAAGGCTGCGGCTGTTATACCTTCGGGCGTTTACGGCCATCTCGGTCCCGCCGAGGGCTGTTTTATCCCCGTAGAGGCGTTCCCGCTGTTCGGCGACCGCGCAAAGGGAAGCTATTTCTGGGACGTTGACGGCAACAGATATATTGACTATATGTGCGCCTACGGTCCGAACATACTGGGCTACGGCGACCCCGATGTTGATGAGGCGGCGGCAAAGCAGCGCGAAAAGGGCGACTGCACGACCTCGCCTTCACCGGTAATGATCGATTTTGCGGATCTGCTGGTCGATACCGTCAAGTGCGCCGACTGGGCGTTCTTCGCAAAAAACGGAAATGACGTGACAAGCACGGCGATCATGTGCGCACGCGCCTATACCCACCGCAAGAAAATAATCTTCTTCAGGGGCTATTATCACGGTGTCTCGCCGTGGTGCCAGAAAATCGACTATTCGGGCATCATCGAAGAGGATGTAATGCACAACATCTACCTTGACTGGAACGATATCGACGGGGTACGCGAAGCCTTTGAAAAATACAAGGGAGAGATTGCGGCGGTCATAAGCCAGCCGTATATGCACGGCAATTTCTTTGACAACATCATGCCTGCCGACGGCTTCTGGCAGGAGGTACGCAGGCTGTGTACCGAAAACGGCACCGTTCTCATCGTGGATGACGTGCGCGCCGGATGGCGTATTGACCTCAGGGGAAGCGACAATTATTTCGGCTTTGAAGCCGACCTTATCTGCTTCTGCAAGGCAATCGCCAACGGGTACAACGTTTCGGCACTCTGCGGCAAGGATTTTCTGAAAAATACGATGTCGGGTATGTCGGTCACGGGCAGCTACTGGCTTTCAGCCGTGCCGTTTGCCGCAGGCATCGCATGTATCGAAAAGATGAAACGGCTCAATCTGCCGAAGCTGCTGAACGAAAAAGGCAAAAAGCTTACCGACGGGCTTGTCGCAACCGCGAAAAAACACGGCTATGACCTGCACGCCAGCGGCGCTCCCTCTCTGTTCTACCTGCGTATAGCCGACGACCCCAGCCTCACCCTGCACCAGCGCTGGATTGCGGAGTGCGTGAAGCGTGGCGTGTTCTTCACGAACCACCACAACCATTTCATGAGCTACACGATAACCGACGACGACATAGCCGAGACGATACAGATCGCGGACGAGGCGTTTGCGGCGCTCTGAGGCAACACCGACAGAATTACGCGGTGACGCCTTGACTTTTTGCATTGCAGGGTATATAATCGGAAAAAGAAAAATATATTTATTACAAGGAAGGATCAACGATGAAGCTCATTCTCGCAGTAGTACCCAACGATGACAGCATCAAAGCGACATCAGCACTTACCAAGGAGGGATTTATCGTCACACGGCTTGCTACGACCGGCGGTTTTCTCATGGTGGGCAATACAACTCTGCTTATCGGCACGGACGACAGCAGGATCCCGCTTGTCAAGGATATTCTGAAAAAATACTGCTCCGAACGCAAGCAGGTCAACGATTCGACCTCTTCATACGGCAGAGGCATGAAAAAGGACAGCGTCGCCGAGGAAACGACCGTCGGCGGTGCGACTATGTTCGTCCTCAACGTCGAGGAATACGATAAAATCTGATTTACTTCTGCCGGTGCTTTTTCGTGCCATGCATGAACCTGTGCGGGCAGTATACCTGATATAATGAAAACCGGAATAAAAAAAATCATGCGTCGGCTGACGCCGGCGCGTATCATCGCATTGGGCTTTGCGCTTGTGATACTGTTCGGCTCACTGCTTTTAAGCCTGCCTTTCAGCATCAGGGACGGCGTTTCGCTGAGCTATGCGGATGCGCTTTATACGGCAACAAGCGCGGTGTGCGTCACGGGGCTTGTCGTGGTGGATATTGCGGATACGTTCACGCTGTTCGGACAGATGGTCGTTTTGCTTCTCATGCAGGTCGGCGGTCTCGGAGTTGCGGCGGTGGGTACGGGCATTATACTCGCAATCGGCAGAAAAGTCGATCTTAAAGGGCGCACACTGATACGCGAGGCGATGAACCTCGGCTCGGATAAGGGAACGGTCGGCTTTCTGCGCTATGTCCTGCTGACGACTCTGATTTTTGAGATCGCGGGGGCAGTGCTCACTTATCCGGTATTTGCGGGAGATTATCCGCCGCTCAGGGCGCTTTTCATCAGTATATTTCACTCGGTGGCTGCGTTCAACAACTCCGGCTTCGATGTGCTGGGCGGTATGCGGAGTCTGACGCCGTACAGTGGAAACATAATGCTGAACATTGTAACGATGATTCTGATCACTGCGGGCGGGATCGGATTTTTCGTCATCCGCGAGCTTTGGGAAAAGCGCTTCCGCTGGCGCAGACTGTCCATGCATACGCGCGTTGTCATCACGGTGAGCGCCGTGCTGACCTTCGGCGGCGCACTGCTTTTGTGCCTCACGGAAGATATTCCGTTCCTCGGCGCCCTGTTTTCAAGCGTTTCGGCGAGGACGGCGGGATTTTCATCCTATCCGCTCGGCGGATTTTCGAACGCGGGACTTATTGTGATGGGGACTTTGATGTTTGTCGGCGCGTCACCGGGTTCTACGGGCGGCGGCGTCAAGACCACAACGCTTTTTGCGCTCGTTCAGGGCGTCAAAGCGTCTGCAACGAACAGGGGCGAAAAGGCTTTCCACTATTCGCTGCCGAAGGATGCGTTCCGAAAGGCTGTGATCATTGTGGCTATCGGTGCCTTTGTTGTGCTGACGGGTACTTATCTTTTGTCGGTTTTCGACCCCGGGGTCTCGTTCAGGGATTCATTTTTCGAAATCGTCAGCGCTTTCGGCACGGTAGGGCTTTCGACGGGTATCACATCGGGGCTTTCGCTGCCTTCGAAAATTCTTTCAATACTTATCATGTATACTGGCAGGCTCGGTCCCATGACGATTGCGACGCTCTGGTATTTTTCGGGCGGAGAGCGCGTATCTTATCCCACGGGCAACATTTCAATCGGATGACAGGAGGAAAGATATGACCTCAAAGAAGAGAAGAAACAAAAAAGCGACGACGACTTACGGCATTATAGGTCTGGGACGGTTCGGCTTTGCGCTGGCGATGGAGCTTGCGGATACGGACAGCGGTCTTGTCGTGCTTGACAAGGATGAGGAAAAAATCGGCGCGCTAAGAGAATATACCGAAAACGCCTACGTCGTGCGCAATCTTGAAAAGAAAACGCTGACGGAAACGGGAATACAGTATTGTGATGTTGCGGTGGTGTGCATCGGCGAACAGATGGACACGTCAATACTCACGGTGCTGAACCTTGTCGGTCTCGGCGTTCCGAAGGTAATCGCCAAGGCGGCAAGTGCGGAGCACGGTGAAATCCTTGAAAAGCTGGGTGCGGAGGTCGTTTATCCGGAGAGGGATATGGCAATACGCCTGGCGCACAGGTTGGAGGCGTCACGGAACCTCGATTTCATTCAGCTCAGCGAGCGGCTCAATATTTCGAAAACGGCTGCGCCGGCAAAGCTTGTCGGCAAAAATGTGCTGACGATGAATCTGCGCGGCAATTACGGCATAAACATCATCGCGGTAGAGTCGGGCGGCAGGCTTATCGAGGTCGTAAAACCGGATTATGTTTTCAAAAAGGACGATATCCTTTTTCTTTCGGGCACGAAGGACGGTCTGAACAGCTTTTCCGACTGGGCAGAACAGGAATGAAAAAAAACGTCGGCAGTTTGCTTTTACTTTTGTTCAAAGGAATGCTCGTCGGCTTCGGGGCGATTTTACCGGGAGTCAGCGGCGGCACACTGTGTGCGGCGTTCGGGATGTATGAGCCGGTCATGAATCTGATGGCTCATCCGATAAATGAAGTGAGAAAAAGCGGGCTTTGCCTGCTTTTCTTCGTTTCGGGAGCGGTGTTCGGATTTGTCGGGCTGGCGGGAGCGGCTGCGTGG
The DNA here is from genome assembly GCA_000433115.1 of Ruminococcus sp. CAG:382. GTDB lineage: Bacteria > Bacillota > Clostridia > Oscillospirales > CAG-382 > UBA1206. Next base: position 11,785 of record FR892173.1, on the reverse strand, counting down.
CTTATGGAGCTTGACTGCTTTGCGGTCATTTTCGTGTTCGTCGGTCTGATTTGCGGCACTCTGCCCGAGCTTTGGAGCAATGCGGGCAAACACGGTCGGGGAAAAGGCACTTATGCTTCGCTGGCGGTGAGCTTCGTTTTGCTTTCGGCTGTGCTGTGGCTGCTCGGCAGAGGCGGCTCGGTCGAACTTGAGCCGGATTTCAAAGCCTATCTGCTCTGCGGACTGCTTTGGGGACTGAGCTTCACCGTACCGGGACTCAGCTCTTCGACGCTCATTATGTTTTTCGGACTTTATGAGAGTATGCTTGACGGCATTTCGTCGTTTGCACCGGAGGTGATTTTGCCGATCGCTGTCGGAATTGCGCTATGTTTTCTGCTACTGCCGAGGCTCACGCAGGCAGCGTTTTCACGGCATTACGCCGCGCTGTCGCACGGAGTGATCGGGATCGTGCTTGCAAGCACGCTTGCCGTAATTCCTTTCGGCGAAATTCTGACGGTGAGAAGCGGTGTTATCGCGTTTGCATATGCTGCGGTCGGACTTGCGGCAGCAAGGGCGTTCGCGGCAATCGAAAGAAAAATTTCAAAATAGAACAGATACCGCCCGATCAGCCGTCGGGCGGTATACGCTTTTTCGGGTCAGTTTTTCAGGCATCCTATGGGGATGACATATACACCGTCACGTCGGCGGTATGCAAAATCTCCGGTTCCGGTCAGAACCATGAGGAATGACGGCGCACTCATTTTGTCGGTATCGATTTTTGCCTCCATTGATTTCAGACTTTTTGCGCCTTCCTCAATGAGTCTGTCACCGCCGAGCTTGATCTCGACAAGCCCATATTTGCCGTTTCTGAGATGTATCACAGCGTCGCATTCCTGACCGTCTTTGTCACGATAGTGGTAAACTCCGCCGTCAAGCGAATCCGCAAAGACGCGGAGGTCTCTTATACACATCGTTTCAAATAGAAAACCGAACGTGTTCAGGTCGTTCAGCAGATCACTCGGACCGATGCCCAAAGCGGCGGCGGCAATGGAAGGATCGATATAATACCGCGTGTCTGATGAACGGATTGCGGTTTTGGAACGCAGATTGGGGTTCCATGCGGGCATGTCCTCGACAACAAAGATTTTTCGGAGTGCATTTACATAGGATGCAACGGTTTCCTCACTGAGCGGGGCTTCATCGTTTGCGGCGACATCCTGAGCGATGACGGTATTCGGGACCTGGCAGCCCTGATTTCTCGCGTATGAACGCATGAGCCTGCGGACTTTTTCGGGGCTTTTTTGCACATTATCCGCGCGGTTGATGTCAGAACGTATGACAGCGTCGCAATAATCTGCCGCCTGATCAAGGGCGATCTCATCGCGCATATCCACCGATTGAGGCCAACCTCCGCGGCATATGAGAAAAGCCAGGCGGTCGATGCCGAGTTCCGAGGCTCCGTCAGGCTCTGCCGTGCCGTCGAACATGGATTTCAGGCTGACATCTCCTGTCGAATCACCGGATTCATACAGGCTCATGGGACGCATTGTCAGCCATGTGAAGCGACCGGTTCCGGAGTGCGTTATTTCCGTTGTATCGACCGGAACGGCAGAACCGGTGAGGATAAATTGTCCGAGTTCTCCGCGGTGATCGACCTCGAAACGAATGGCATCCCAAAGCTTCGGGGCAAGCTGCCACTCGTCAATCAGCCTCGGTGTCGCTCCTTTGAGCAGACGCTTGGGGCTCAGCTCTGACATGGCGATATTCTGCTCTTTCTTTTCCGGTTCGTCCATATACAGAATGCTGGCAGCAAGCTGTTCGGCAGTGGTGGTTTTTCCGCACCACTTCGGCCCCTCGATCAACACCGCACCTTTGCCCTCCAGCTTTCGCCTAAGGATGTCATCTGCTATTCTTTTTCTGTAATTCTTCATGGCGAAATACCCCGTTTCAGCTTATGCTGACTTTATTATACACCTTGATTATGAATTTTACAATGCTTTTCCGACGATTGGCGGAAATACAGTTATGAAAATCAGAAAAGCGTATTGTATAAAATGAGAATTTGCGATATAATAATCTCATTAAATGAGTTCTGAGGCTGAAAGGAAGCTTTTATGATTTCATTCGGAGAGCGTCTCAAAAGGGCGCGCAAGAGAAAAGGATTGACACAGGCGCAGGTCATGGAGATGACGGGTATTACCGACAAGTCTCTTTCAAGGTATGAGAACGGAGCATCTGCTCCCGATCCGGACAGTATTCTGGCACTTATTCGCCTGTACGACGTTTCGGCTGATTATATTATGGGACTTTCGGCGCAGATGGGACACGCGACCGTTTTACCGTACGACGGGACAACTGTGCCTGACGGTGATCCCGATGTGCACGAAATGCTGGAAGAGCTTTCGGACGGCGCACGGAAAAAGGCGGAGGAATACATCGCCATGCTGAAAACGCTTGACGGAATAAAGGCGGCAGGGATGCCATGCGACAATGAAAAGTGAGAAATGCCGTATGCGGATGAAGAAAACCGGAAAGCCCGATGTCGGACTTTCCGGTGATTTTTATTCCCACTCGATGGTTGCCGGGGGTTTTGAGGTGATGTCGTAGACTATGCGGTTGACACCCTTGACGTCGTTTACGATACGGCGGGAGGTGGCGTCAAGCACTTCGAAGGGGATTCTTGACCAGTCGGCGGTCATGAAGTCGCCGGTATTGACGGCTCTGAGCGCGACGGTGTAATCGTATGTGCGGTAATCTCCCATGACACCGACCGAACGCATATCGGTGAGTACGGCAAAATACTGATCGGTGCGGCGGGTGAGACCTGCTTTCGCAATCTCGTCGCGGAAAATATAGTCGGCTTCCTGAAGAAGGGCGATCTTTTCACGCGTTATTTCGCCGATGATGCGTACTGCAAGTCCGGGGCCGGGGAAAGGCTGGCGATAGACCATGTTCTCGGGCATGCCGAGTTCAAGACCGACCTTGCGAACCTCGTCCTTGAAGAGGTCGCGGAGAGGCTCGATTATTTCCTCGAAATCGACGCAGTCGGGCAGTCCGCCGACATTGTGATGGCTCTTTATGAGCGCGGCGTCGCCGGTGCCGGATTCTATCACGTCAGGGTAGATCGTGCCCTGAACGAGGTAATCGACTTTGCCGATCTTTTTTGCCTCGGCTTCGAACACGCGGATGAATTCCTCGCCGATTATTTTTCTCTTACGTTCGGGATCGGTCACTCCGGCGAGTTTTGTCAGAAAGCGCTCGGAAGCATCGACGGCGACAAGATTGATGTCATACTGACCTCTGAAAAGGCGTTCGACTTCCTTGCCTTCGTCCTTTCTGAGAAGGCCGTGGTCAACGAAGATGCAGGTGAGGTTTTTGCCGACTGCCTTATGCAGAAGCAGGGCGGCGACAGAGGAATCGACACCGCCGGAAAGGGCGCAAAGCACCTTTTTGTTGCCGATGCGGTCTCTCAGTTTTTCTATTGCGGTGGTTGTGAAGGACGACATTGTCCATTCGCCCTTGCATTCGCATATGTTATATATGAAGTTGCGAAGCATTGCAAAGCCCTGAACGGTGTGAGTCACCTCGGGGTGGAACTGCACGGCGTAGAGCTTCTTTTCGGCGTTTTCCATTGCGGCGACGGGGCAGTCCCTGCTGCTTGCGGTCACATGGAAGCCGGACGGTACTTTGTTTATATAATCCGAATGGCTCATCCAGCAGGATGTCGTTTCGCCGACATCGCGGCAGAACAGAAGCGAGCTTTCATCGACTCTGACATCGACCTTACCGAATTCGCTGCAGCCCGCTTCGACGACACCGCCGAGGGTGTGCGCCATAAGCTGTGCGCCGTAGCATATGCCGAGGATCGGGATGCCGAGCTCAAAAAGCGCCTTGTCGTATGTCACGGCATTTTCGCCGTACACACTTTTCGGACCGCCTGTCAGGATTATGCCCTTGTAGCCTGCCGCTTTGATCTCCTCAAACGGCGCGGTGTATGGGCGGATTTCCGAATATACGTTGTTTTCTCTGACGCGACGGGCGATAAGCTGATTATACTGTCCGCCGAAGTCAAGCACGAGGATCTTTTCCATGCGTTATATCTGTCTCCTGCCAAATAGTTTATTGATGTGAATTATTATGATTCAGTATAACACATCATTGATTCAAAAGCAATAATATTTTTCAACAAAAACAAGCGATAATATCGGCTTTGCGGTGGTCTGAGTGATTTTCGGTGCGCCGGTACGTCGCTTCCGGCGGGATGACGGAGTTTTTTTTGTGGAGAAAAATTCACGTTATCCGTCGAACATATCGTCGTAATGCACAAATTGTGAACTGATTTATTGTGGAAAATGCCGATTGACGACGGGTGATGTATATGGTAGAATGGTGTCGGAGGAAAAATAAACCAAAAAGCTGATTTGTGCGATACGGAAGGAGGAGAACGAGTTATGCACAACCGGATATTCCGTCGGTGCGACGTTAAACCGGATATTGCAGGCGGCTGCATGACCCGATATCAGCCGTCTGCGTGAATTGTCCGTTCGGGGATTTTCAAACAGGAGAAAAACATCATGAAAAGAACGATAATCATCTTTTTGATCATTTCAATATGCGTTGCACTGTTTGCCTGCAACAGAACCGAAAACGATGAAAGCAGTGACAAGCCGAAGGACGAAAGCAGTGCTTTTGTTGATGACAGCAGTACTGTTATCGATGAATCGGCAGAGCCGATAGTCGTGGAAAACGTGCCTGCTTCTCAGCTCATGTCCATGGACAAAAACTCGCTTGTCAGCTACTCTGATTCCATGTTCGGGATGATAAGCGGCAGTATAACCGAGATACCGGAGGAGTTTTTCTATCCGGAGTCAGACGGAGAATTCCCATCGCCCGACGATCGGTGGTTTTCGGTCATGAGTGAAAATATCGAGGTTTATGTCGATATGGCGGCGGATTACGATATTTTCACATACAGCGAAAAAGAAAATGCATTTGCTTCCGAAAACAATGTGCTGAATTCCATACGTAAGGATTCCGGTGACTTCAATAACGCGCTTGAAAAGTACCGCGAGTTTTATACAAGCAAAAACTACGATGATGCGGCTTTGTTTCTGCGTGCGCTCCGGTCGCGCTACCGTGCTGTCGAGGATCGCATTTCATCAAGTATCATCAAGACATCGCGTGCGCTCACCGGCGACATGAAGGTTCTCAATGAGAAACAGGCTTATCATCCGGAAATGTATATTTTCGAACCGTATCATAAATGTGTTGACAATGAAAAAAATTCCGTTTTGTCACGCAAGGCGATAGAGTGGGTCTATGGCTATTCAAGCATGACGGGCAGCCAAGGCGCCGGTTATGCCGCTGCTCTGTATCCATACGGAACGCTTTCGATCTGCCGTTATCCGGGATCGGGAGATGTCTTTGACGACCTTATAATGGTCAATACAACACTTCCGATATATAATATGAACATTCCGGAAACTGCCGGAAGCACGGCGCTTATATTCGAAGATTATCGGAGCATTCTTCAGGATGGTCCCATATACGCCGAGCGCTCCCGTTTCCGTGTGCGTCCGAACTGTGCGTTCGACAGTGCGGAGATACTGCCGATCGACACGGTGCGGAGACCCTGCCGATCGACGAGGAGAACGAGGAGGTCACGTTCGTACTCTACGACGAAAACGGCGACGAAATCAAACGTATCACCTTCAACTACATGACCTACGTTTTCCGCGAGACTTATCCTGCATAGGCGTATACGCGGCGACATACGTCGCAAAACGCCGCAATCGGCAGAAGCGCTTTGATGCTTCCGCTCTGCGGCTTGTGAAAACGACATGAAAATTCCGGTCGGACAGCTTTCGCTTCCGACCGGAGCTTTTTATATTATGGCGGGTTACAGCAGGTTTTCCCCGGTCAGCGGGAGGTTGCAGGACCGGAGATATATTCTCGGCAGAGTTACGGTCACATTTTATGAAGCGATATCCCTCGTTTTCAAGGTATATTCCGAGAAGATTGCGGATGTCGCAGTCGTCGTCTACTATCAGGATATATTCGTTCTGTGGCATTGCGGCACCTCCTTAATTTGTCATTTCGATAACATATGCCGGGGGCAGATTCTTCATCTCCACCGTACATCCGGTTATGTTGAAATATTTCATGAAAAAGTGTTTTTTCATGAGGGTGTATTGAAATGTGATGAATTTTCCGCCGTCTTTCAGCGCGTCACGCGTGGCGTGCATGATACGTTCCGAAAGCTCCGCCGGGAAATTGTTGAACGGCAGTCCGGAGACGATGCAGTCTGCCTTGCCGAGAAAGTGTTCGTCAAGATAACGGCTGACATTTTCGGCGTCTCCGTTTATGATGTGTATGTTCGGCTGATTTTCAAACAGCTTTTTCAGTTCATCGCAGAACAGAGGATTGCGCTCAATGAGAAGCAGAGCTGTGCCGGGGTTACGGTGTATGACAAGCTCTCGCGTGAATGAACCCGTTCCGGGGCCGTATTCGACAATCACCTTTGCTGTTTTGAAATTTATCGGGCGTATCATGCGCCTTGAAAGATTTATTCCGCTCGGTGCAACCGCGCCGATGAAGCGGGGATTTTTCAGATATTCGAGTAAAAAGCCCATTTATATTGCCTCCTCTTTGTTATACGTACAGTATAGCATGAATTATTATGGAAGGAGCTTTGGAAAACCTGATTTTTTCTTTATGATACAAGTATAATTCCGTTTTTGCCTTATGTCAAGAAAATTTGTTTGTTTTGCTCTTGAAACGGGCGGCGCGTAATGGTATAATGCGGGTAATATAAACGGGCAGGTGATTTGTTTTATGAAGGCTTGTGCAATCGTTTCCGGCGGCTCTTTTTCTCCGCTTGACGGGATCGGAAGGGCGGATTTTGTCATCGCCTGCGACAAGGGCTGCGAGTATACCGCTGCGTGCGGAATCAAGCCCGATCTGCTTGTCGGCGATTTTGATTCGTATACGGGTGAAAAGCCCGAGGACGTTCCGGTTCTCGGTCTGCCGTGCGAGAAGGACGATACCGACACGATGGCTGCGGTCAGGTACGCAGTCGGCGAGGGTTTTGATGAAATCATGCTTTATTGTGCGCTGGGCGGCAGACTTGACCATCTTATCGGCAATATTCAGGCGGGCGCGTTTGCGGCGAAAAACGGCGTGCGCTTCACGATAATTGACAGCAGAAATCTCATATATATAATCGGCGGCGGCTCTGTTGCGCCTGAGATGAGAGAGGGCTTTTCACTGTCGGTGCTGGCGCTTTCGGACGTATGCGAGGGTGTCACGATACGCGGCGCGAAATACGGACTTGAAAATGCGACGATCACAAATACGTTTCCGATCGGCGTGAGCAACGAGCGGAGAGGGGAAGTCACTGTCAGCCTTAAAAGCGGCATACTTATGGTTATACTTTCGGAGATGTGAAAATGGAAATCAGAACGATCGGAGACGGCGACATCGCGCGCTGTGCGGAAATATATAACTATTATATTGAAAATACAACGGTCACTTTTGAAGAGGCGCCGCTTTCGGCGGAAGAATTCGGCGGACGTGTCGCTCGCATAAAGAAGGAGTATCCGTATTTTGTGGCGGAGCTTGACGGAGTTGTCGTCGGGTATGCGTATCTTGACAAATACAACGAGCGCTCGGCGTACCGGTATACGGCGGATCTGTCTGTTTACCTTGACAAAAACCGCGTTGCAAAGGGCACGGGCAGCCTTCTTTACGAAAGAATCGAAAGGGCTGCCGGCGATATGGGGATACGGAACATCGTGTCGCTTGTAACCGAGGAAAACGAGCATAGCAAGGCGTTCCACACAAGGCACGGTTTTGATACCGTCGGTACGCTTTCAAATGTGGGCATCAAGTTCGGCAGGTGGCTTGATGTTGTGCTTTTTCAGAAGAAAATACTGTGAATAACGGCGGGATGAAGTGTTCCGAATCTGTAATGATAAATAATAATCTCCGGTCGGGGCAGCTTTTGCTCCCGTCCGGAGATTTTTGTCGGTTTACGATTGTTCTTTGCGCTCGGAGATTGCCACGGGGAAACGTATTTCGGCTTTGAAAAGATCGCCGTCTGTAATGATATCGAAGGTTCCGCCCTGAAGCTCGGTGAAGCTCTTGGCTATCGACAGTCCGAGACCGCTGCCTTCGGTGGAGCGTGAGCTGTCGCCGCGTACAAAACGTTCCGCCAGGTCTTTGCCGGGAATCGACAGCCGTTCACGCGAAATATTTTTGAAATCGGTCACAACGCAGCCGTTTTCGACGCGTGTCGTGACGTATACGCGGGTGCCGGGCTGAGAGTATTTGCAGATGTTTGAAAGCAGATTTTCGAAAACGCGCCAAAGAAGTCTGCCGTCCGCCATGATCGTGAGCGGTCCGTCGGTGAGCTGAAGCTCAAGTGCGAGCGACGAATCGGCTATGCGTTCGGAAAATTCGCCCGTTGACTGCTTGAGTATCTCGCATACGTCGAGCGGCTCGGTCTGCACGGAGATATTGCCGGTGCTTGCCTTGGAGGCTTCGACGAGGTCGACGGTCAGCTTTTTCAGCCTTGCCGACTGGCGTTTCAGAACATCGAGATACTGCGCGCGCTGTTCGTCGGTGAGGTTTTCGCGTCCGAGCAGGTCAACATAGTTGATGATCGAGGTTATCGGGGTTTTTATGTCGTGGCTTACGTTTGTTATCAGCTCGGCTTTGAACTTTTCGTTACGCGTGCGTTCTTCGACGGCGCGGGCAAGCACGTCGTTTATGCTGTTCAGGTCGTTTGCGTGCTGTCTGAATACGGGAAGCATATCGTCGGTGTCGATTCTGTAACTTAGATCGCCCTGCGCCAGCTTTTTGGCGCCCTGCCGTATTTTGTCTGCGGATATCACCGCGAGGCATATTGCGATTATTGCGATGACGGAAACGATGAGCCACAGTACGGTGAGCACGCCGCTTTTGCCGTTCAAGGTGAGCAGTGTGATGCAGAGGTACAGTGACGACATTATGAGCGCCTTCCAGATGAGGGGCAGGCTTATGAACACCTTTTCAATGTCGCCTGCCGCGTGGCATAGCAGCCCCCACGTGAAGCCGACGAGCTTTTTTGTCAGCATTTCGTCCCACCAGGTGCCGTTTTTCACGCGCTTTGCGACGGTGTCAAGCAGTGCCGCCGTAAGTGACGATATCAAAAGCAGGCAGGGTATGATAAGAAACAGCGTCCAGAGCGCCATTTCGCGGAGCAGACGCACCGCAAGCCAGCCGGAGACGAACATGCCCGCAAATATCAGCAGTGCGTACAGGTCGAGAGGGAGACGGTCAGCCATGTTGAGGTGTATCTCATTGCTCTTTCTGCGTCTGCCGGCACCGCACATTATGAAATAGCCGAAAAACAGCGCAGCCGCAAGGCAGGATACCGTGACGATGCAGAATCCGTACCGTGCGCTGTACACGAAATCGTAGATGTAATAGTCGTAATATACGTTATTGCGCACCGTCGGGCTTTGCATAAGCTCTGCGGAAAGCACATTGCCGTCGGGGAGCGGGAATTCGGTGTGTGTTTCGGGGTATGTCGGCGCGTCGGACGACGTGAAAAGCGTTTCTTCCCCCGATCTCAGGGTGAAAACGAAGTTCGTATCCCGTGTCGCCTTTATGAATGCGTCGCGGTCGGATGCCGACTGTGCGGCGGTTTTCAGCGCGTCGTCGGTTTCGTTTTTCAGCTGTTCGCTGTGAAGATAATCCTCTGCCTGCGGATATTCAAAATATCCGCCGGTTACGGCGTAGGCGAAGCCTGCACCGAAGGCTATGGCACAGCCGAACGAGACGATGAACAGAATCACTGCTATGATCTTGAGCGGAAGAATGCGGGGCAGAATACGCATTAACGGTCACCCTTTCCGATTTTATAACCCTGACCCCAGACGACCTTGAGGTATCTCGGCTCGGCTGGGTTAAGCTCCAGCTTTTCGCGCAGATGACGTATATGCACCGCGACGGTGTTTTCGGCGCCTATCGCAACATCGTTCCAGACACGGTTATATATTTCGTTGGAGGAAAACACTTTGTCGGGATTCTGCATGAGAAGGCGCAGGATATCGTATTCGGTGGGAGTCAGGCTGACCGGTTCGCCGTATGCCTTTACCACCTTTGCGTTGTCGTCCATTTCAATGTCGCCGATTGTCAGCACGGCGTCGCGCTTGTCCGCGCCTCCGAAGGAGGTGTATCGCCTGAGCTGTGCCTTTACGCGGGCGCAGACCTCAACGGGATTGAAGGGCTTTGTCACATAGTCGTCGGCTCCGACATTCAGACCGAGTATTTTGTCGGTGTCCTCGCTCTTTGCCGTCAGAAGTATTATCGGGAGGTTCGAGAATTTGCGTATTTCCGCAACGGCGGTTATGCCGTCCGTGACCGGCATCATCACGTCAAGCAGCGCAAGATCGATGTTGTTTTTGTGTATTATATCAATTGCCTGTCTGCCGTTATAGGCTTCAAAGACGGTGTGACCGTCGGAGGACAGATATATTTTCAGCGCGACGACGATATCCTTTTCGTCGTCGCATACAAGAATATTACTCATATTATATCACCTCACTTTATCATAACATAACCGGAGAGATTTTTCAACAGCAAATTTGTGTCGGTTTCCGTTGACAATGAGGCAAAAAGGAATTATAATATAGGCGAATTTAATTCACTGTGAAAGGATTTTATTATGAGTGAAAAAATAAAAGTCGGAATTATCGGCACCGGAGGAATTTCAAATTGCCATTTCACCGGCTATAAGAGCAGAAACGACGTTGATGTCGTTGCCTGCTGTGATATTGATTTTGAAAAAGCAAAGAAATATGCAGAGGAAAAGGGTATTCCACACGCATATCCGAGCTATGACGAAATGCTGAAAAACGAAAAGCTGGACGCCGTTTCGGTCACGACATGGAATGCGGCGCACAAGTGTGCAACCATTGCCGCACTGAATGCGGGCGTCAACGTAATCTGCGAAAAGCCCATGGCAATGAACGCGGCTGAGGCACGCGAGATGGCTGAGGCAGCGAAGAAGAGCGGCAAGCTCCTGATGGTCGGCTTTGTCAGACGCTACGGCAACGATGCCGCAGTCGTCAAGAAATTCATCGATGCGGGTCAGCTCGGTGAAATATACTACGCAAAGGCAACCTATCTCCGCAGAAACGGCTGCCCCGGCAGATGGTTCGGCGACAAGGAATATTCGGGCGGCGGTCCTCTCATCGACCTCGGCGTTCATGTTATGGACCTTGTACGCTATCTTGCGGGCAGCCCCAAGCCCGTTTCCGCATACGGCTTCACATTCGACAAGCTGGGCTACGGCAGAGCGGAGGGCGGTCAGAGCTGGATAGGCTCCGAAAGCGGCATCGACTTCAAATACAACGTCGAGGATTTTGCGGGCGCAATAATAAAATTCGACAACGGGCTCACCATGTCGCTTGAATCGAGCTTTAACCTCAACATCAAAAACGACGTCGGCAACATAGAGCTGTTCGGCACCAAGTCCGGCTGCAAGCTTGACCCCTCCGTTGAGTTGTTCTCCGATATGGCGGGTATGCTCGTCGATATCAAGCCCTTCGGCAGCACCGCACTCAATTTCAACGGTCTGTTTGAAAACGAGATCGGTCATTTCATCGATTGCGTAAAGGGCGAAAAGCAGTGCATCTCTCCCGCAGAGGACGGCGTTGTTCTGATGCAGATGATCGATGCCATCTATGAATCCGCAAGAACCGGAAAGGTTGTCGAGATAGGGTGACTTTTTATGACGGGGACGACAACGGGTAATCGC
>FR892172.1:16265-18062 GCA_000433115.1 Ruminococcus sp. CAG:382 | reverse complement strand
GAGCATCGGCTTCATTTCGTATTTCATAGTGCCGATTGCCGCCGCCGGAGCCGGCGGAATTGCAGCGCGGCTGATAATCGACAGCGCGCACCTTGAAGGGATTGCCGCGCTTACCGCAGGCGGAATCATATATCTCGCGCTTTTTGCCGCAATTTTTGCGCCTGTTTGCAGATATGGAAGCCGCAAAGCTTTATAAATATCTTCCGGCGGGCATCACATGGCTCATTGAGCGGCTTCCGCCGGACATTCAGGGGCACATCAACGAAATACGCCTGCGCAGAAACGGTGTGTTATCCGTAAGTCTGCCGGAACAAAACCTTGTCATACAAAGCGGCAAAGGCGCGTATATCTGTACCGACAGAGACATCGACGAGACTGTCGCATACATATCGCGCTCATCGATGTACGCCTTCGACGGTGCCGTGCGAAACGGCTACATTCCGCTTCCCGACGGCGGCAGAGCGGGAATATGCGGTGACGCTGTATGTGAAAACGGCGCCATACGCACATTCGGCAGCATAAGCTCGGTATGTCTTCGTGTTCCCCGCCTTGTCAAAGGCTATGCTTCGGATCTTGCGTCTTATTTCGCATTGCACGGTCTCGTCGGGGCGCTTGTTTTTGCTCCTCCGGGAGCCGGAAAGACAACATATCTGAAAAGCGCCATTTCATTGCTTTCGGAAAACCGGCGTGTCGCCGTCGCCGATGAACGGTACGAGCTGTCGTGTGCTTCGCACTGTATGGCGGACATATGCTCCGGCTGCCCCAAAGCAACAGCGGTCGAACTGCTGACGCGCACGATGTCGCCTCAGATCATTGTATGCGACGAGATATCATCGGCGGAAGCGCCTGCCGTGCTGGCGGCTCAAAACAGCGGCTGCATTCTCATCGCATCGTGCCACGGCAGAGATATAAAGCAGATCATGCAAAGGGATTTTGTGAAACAGATGGTTGAAAAGGGAGTGTTTTCGGTGGCGGTGCGTCTTTATAACGATGACGGGTACAAAAGCGAGCTGACGGAACTTTGAAGCTTTTCGGTGCTTTCCTGCTTGTCACGGCAGGCTTTGCGGCAGGAAACCTTGCCGCAAAGGCAAAGAAAGACACTCTTGACCGCATGGAAGCGGTCGCGGGACTGATATCACATCTGCTTCGACGCATTGAAAGCAGCAATACTTTGCTTTTCGACGCCATAAACGAATACAAAAGCGACATGCTGAAGAAATGCGGCTTTTACACCGCCTTTGACGGTGGCAGAACATCCGTAAACAGGGCTTGGCAAAACGCCGTCTACACGCTGTCGCTTCCGCCGGAAGCCAATGCCGTATTGCTCTCACTCGGCGACGGATTTGGTCTTATGTGCCGCGAAAAGCAGCTTGAAGCGCTGAAAAGGACTCAATCCGGGCTTGAAACGCTCATTTCCGCCGCCGCCGAAAAGCTCGCCAAGATCTCTCGCTGTTACGGTTTGTTAGGCGCACTTGCCGGACTGCTCGCGGCGATACTTATCGCATGAAAGGAAAAAGCATGAACATTGCACTCGTACTGAAAGTTGCCGGCGTTGGGCTGGTGGTGGCTGTCGCATATCAGATACTGCAGAAATCCGGTCGTGACGAGCTTGCAACATATGTTTCGCTCGCAGGCGTTGTCATAGTAATGCTGCTTCTGGTATCCGAAATAGACTCACTGTTCCGCACTATACGCCGCATTTTCGGAATATGAATATATATCTGCTGTGCGGCGGCGGAATCTGCGCCCTCTGCGCCGTCATGCTCTTAAAGCAACTCAAAAGTGACTTCGCACCGT
>FR892172.1:5419-16148 GCA_000433115.1 Ruminococcus sp. CAG:382 | reverse complement strand
CGGTCAGAGCACATATTATACCGTCATGCTGAAATGTCTCTGCACCGCGTTCATATGCAAGACTGCCGCCGAGCTGTGCCGTGACTGCGGCGAAAGCTCCATCGGAACAAAAATCGAGCTCGGCGGCAGAGCCGCGATCATACTTCAGACACTGCCGCTCATCAAGGCAATATTTTCGCTGGCACGCGAAATGCTGTCGTAACACACAACAGATATGAAACAATTACTTTCCGCTGTTTTTCTTACAGTTTTTATGCTTTTTATGTCCGTGAACGCGACGGCGTATGACACAAGCCTTGCGGACAAGTCGGGCGCAACGGCTCTGACGGACGAATACGGCACCGAAACCGATTTCTCGCGCGTGTTTCATGTTATACGCGACAGCCTCGGAGAATACCTGAAAACGGTCACAAAATCGGTGCTTTTGCTCCTTTCCGTCGTGATTCTTTCATCCGTATTCTCATCGTACTGCGGCGGGACAGGCACGCTGCAAAGCGCACTGTCATATGCATCTGTGCTTGCAGTATCATGCGTCGTATTTTCAATGCTTAAATCGGTGTTCACGTTCGCCGCTGACACGCTGTCTTCACTGTGCCGCTACATGACGGCGTTTTTACCTGTTGCGGCGTCGCTGTATACGCTCGGCGGCAGTGTTACGACGGGTGTTGCGGGTTCATCGGCGCTTCTTGCGTTCCTGAGCATTGCAGGCGGGTTCGTCAGCGATTTCCTGTTTCCGCTCATGCAGGGCGGTTTCATACTTGCGCTCGCAGGAGCACTGCCGAATACAAACGCGCTCCGTTCCGTAGCAAATCTCGCAAAAAGCGCGCTCACAACCCTGCTCGCGTTCGTATTCTCGATCTTCGGCATGGTCATGTATCTTCAGACTGTCATCACCGCAAAAGCCGACAGCTTCGCTTTCCGAACCGTAAAGTTCGCGTCCGGCGCATTCATACCCGTCATCGGAAATATGCTGGGCGACGCGGCGCGTACCGTTTCGGCATCGGCAGGCGTTGTGCGTGCGACGGTTGGCGGCGCGGGAATAATCACTCTGCTTGCCGTGACACTGCCGTCGGTGATATTCACCCTTCTTTACAAGCTGGGGATCCTGCTTTCCGCAATGCTGGCGCGCGCTCTGGGGTGCGAAAACGAATCGCGCCTGCTTTACGACATTAATTCGATCCTTGCCGTATTACTCGCAATCCAGCTCGGCGTGAGCGTCATGTTCATAATCGCTGTGGCGTTGTTCATAAGAATAGGAGTCGACGTATGAAAAGCTATTTTTTCTGTCTGTTCGGAGCGGCTTTGCTCTCGGGTGTTGTCAGCATGGCGGCGGAAGGAAGCGGCTTCGAAAAGCACATCCGCTATGTATGCGCACTTGTATGCACTATTGCGGTGATAGCGCCGCTTGCGAAAGCAGATCTTTCCGCCATTGAACTGCCCGTCGTCGCAGAAACCGAAGTCAGCGGCGGTGAAAGCACCGTCGTTGATATCGCGGAGCAAAACGCAAAGGAATACATTTCATCACTGCTTATGAAAAAATTCGGCATAAGCTGTACCGACGTACGCATAGAATTAGACAGCGACGGCGACAGCGTCACCGTCACGGGCGTATGCGTAACAATTGACGGCGGAGATGCCGTCACGATAAAGCGCTGGCTGGATGAAACACTGGGCGGTAATGTTGAGGTCATATATGACAGAGCTGTTTGAAAAACTGAAAAAGCAAAAAGCTCTTCCGTTTGTGCTGTTCGCACTTATTGCGGGTATATTTCTTCTCGTCATGCCGCAGAGCGGAAGCACATCGAAGGAAAGCGGAGGAGCGGCGGGCGAAACGCGCGAATATGTTGAATATCTCGAGGAAAAAGCGGCTAATATCATATGTGAGATGTCCGGCGTGAAGCGCTGCACCGTAATGATAAGTGTCAAAGGCGGCTACAAAAGCTATTACGCCTCCAATCAGCGTGTCACGCAAAACGGTGAAACGCGGGACACACAGAAGGAATATGTCACCGTGGGCGGCGGTGACAGTGCGCTTCTGACGGAACAGCGCATGCCGGAGGTACTCGGAGTCGCCGTCGTATGCCCGGGTATCAGTGCAGAAACGGAATACCGCGTCATGTCGCTCGTTTCGGCGCTGTTCGACGTACCGACAAACCGCATCAGCATTTCGAAATGACCATCAAATCACGAAATAAATATATGGAAAGGCAGACTACATATGAAATTTGATGAACTCAAGGAAAAACTGAAAAGCTATGAGTGGAAGAAGCTGCTTTCGAGTCGTAACTTCATAATTCTCGGCTGTGTACTCGTTATCGGTGCGGGAGTAATCGTGACAAGCGTGCTTTCGGGAGGAAACGGCGGCGAGCTTGCAACAGGCAACGACAGCGGTTCGAAGATACTCGGCAACACCGTACTTGTCGGCAACGAAAGCAGCGGCACGACGGCACAGACAGGAAAAGACGTTGAGGAAAATGACAGCTATTTCGCCATAACCGTTATAAACCGTCAGCGTGTACGCGACGAAGCTCTTGAGGTTCTCCGCGAAGTTGCAGACAACCCCGATGTGATGCCCGATGTCAAAGAGGACGCGCTTGCATCCATCGCGTCGATAACGTCTGACATGGCGGCTGAATCCAGCATCGAAACGCTCGTCAAATCAAAAGGCTTCGATGACTGCGTCGCGGTCATTTCGGATAAGGTATGCTCAGTTGTCGTCAAAAGCGACGAACTGCTCCCCGATGATGCCGCAAAGATCCTCGAAATCGTATTGCAGAACACAACACTTTCAGCGGAAAACGTGAGAGTGATACCGAAGAAATAAAAACATCACTTTTTTCCTTCTCCGTTTCAGGGCAGAAAAAGCGTTGCATTTCGTCTTTCGGCGCAATGCAACGCTTTTCCGTCTTTTCGCCGTTGCTTATAGCTTAAAATGCTTTTCCCCGGCGGACAGAAGATTATATTTTTCTGTTTTTCCGTCAATAATAGCATCAAAACGGAGGTAAAATGCTATGCCAAGATTCACCCTGCCGAGGGATATATACTTCGGTGAAAACTCACTTAAAATATTGAAAACGCTGCGCGGAAAACGTGCGGTCATCGTCACCGGCGGCAGTTCCATGAAGCGGTTCGGCTTTCTTGACGAGGTTGAAGGATACCTGCGCGATGCCGGTATGGAAACGTTTATAATCGACGGCGTCGAACCGGATCCGTCGGTCGACACCGTACTGCGCGGCGGCAGGCGCATGGCGGAATTCGAACCGGACTGGATCGTCGCAATCGGAGGTGGTTCACCGATCGACGCGGCAAAAGCGATGTGGACCTTCTACGAATACCCGGACGTCGGATTTGATGAGCTTTGCAAGCCCTTCAATTTCCCGGAACTGCGCAAAAAAGCGCGTTTTTGCGCCATACCGTCCACATCCGGCACCGCAACCGAGGTGACAGCTTTCTCTGTCATAACCGACTATGCAAAAGGCATTAAATACCCGCTTGCCGATTTCAACATCACACCGGACCTCGCTATTCTTGACCCTGCACTGGCATTCACAATGCCGCCTGCCCTCACCGCGTATACCGGAATGGATGCGTTGACTCACGCAACGGAGGCTTATGTCTCAAAATGTGCGACAGCGTTCAGTGACCCGCTTGCGATGAAAGCCATTGAAATGGTGACCACCAACCTGCCGCAGTCATATCTCGGTGACCGTCATGCACGTGCCGAAATGCACATTGCGCAGTGCCTTGCGGGTATGGCATTTTCGAACGCACTGTTAGGAATCGTTCACTCAATGGCACACAAAACGGGAGCAGTATTTTCAAAAGGCAGCATGGAAAAGCGTCATCTGACACACGGTTGCGCAAATGCGATATATCTGCCATATGTCATACGCTACAATTCTGTTGAAAACTCTGCGCTCAACCGTTATGCGGATATTGCACGTATGCTGGGGCTTTCCGGCGGAAGTGCGGAAGCACTGATGTTGGCGCTTTGTAGGCGCATCGACAGTCTGAACGACATTTTCAGTATACCGCATACGCTCAGAGAATACGGCATTGACGAAGGTGAATTTCTCGAAAAACTTCCGGCAATTGCCGAAAACGCTGTCGGCGATGCCTGCACGGGCAGTAATCCTCGACCCATCGATTCTGAAAAAATGGCTGAGCTTTTCAAATGCTGTTATTACGGCACTCCGGTCAATCTCTGACCGCCGGAGACGACAAAAAAGCGGCAGAAGTTTCCTTCTGCCGCAGTCATTAAACAATACTTATTTAATGGTGATGGTAGCGCCGACTTCGGACAGCTTAGCCTTGAGAGCTTCAGCTTCTTCCTTGGAAGCACCTTCCTTGATAATCTTGGGAGCGCCTTCAACGAGAGCCTTAGCTTCGCCGAGACCGAGACCGGTGATATCTTTGATTTCCTTGATAACCTTGAGCTTCTTATCAGCTTCGAAGCTGGTAAGCTCAACGTCAAATTCGGTCTTTTCCTCAGCTGCTGCTGCGGCAGGACCTGCTGCAACACCTGCAACTGCTACGGGAGCAGCGGAAACGCCGAATTCTTCCTCGATTGCTTTAACGAGGTCAGCGAGTTCAAGAATAGTAAGAGTTTTGATCTGTTCAATGATCTGAAGAGACTTTTCGTTAGCCATTTTATTTTCCTCCGATAATATACTTTAATGATTTTATACAGCCGATTATTCAGCAGCGGCTTCTGCGGGGGCTTCACCGTCTTTATCGATGATAGCCTGGAGACCATAGCAGAGCTTGTAAAGAGAAGACTGCATGGAGCTCATCATTCTGACCAGGAGTTCTTCCTTGGAAGGAGTCTTTGCCAGCTCATTCAGTGCGTTCTTATCAAGAACTTCTCCGTCAACGTAACCACCCTTGAGAACGAAGTCCTCATGGTCAGCAGCGTACTTTTCAAGAATCTTTGCGGCAGCGACCTCATCCTTTTCGCAGGTTGCGAAAGCGGTCATGCCGAAAAGTCCGTCCTTCAGACCTTCAAGACCGGTCTGGTCAAATGCCTTGGAAAGATAGGTATTCTTGATGACAGCGTATTCAACGCCGTTCTTTCTCAGCTCAGCACGGAGCTTTGTATCGTCCTCAACGGTAATGCCCTGATAATTGACCAGAACACCCGCGCAGGAATTTTTGATCTTCGAAACGATGTCTTCGACGATCTTTTTCTTTTGCTCTAAAATTGCATTGCTTGCCATTGTGTTTCACCTCCAACTGCATATATAAGACAGTGCTCCCATCAGAAAGACGAGAGCACGAAAAACGACTTATGAAATGTCATTGAATCGTTCTCGGTGGGCGGCGTTTGCCATTAAATCTTTCGATGCCAACTGTCTCTGAACTTTTAGCATTACTATTATATCACGCTGTACAACGTTTGTCAATAGTTATTTTGAATTTTAGCCCAGCTTTGCAGTGTTCACCTTGATGCCGGGACCCATAGTGGTTGCAATCACACAGGAGCGGATGTACTGACCTTTTGCGGCAGCAGGTTTAGCCTTGATGATGGCACCGAGAAGGGTGTCGAAGTTTTCCTGGAGCTTTTCAGCGCCGAAGGACATTTTACCGACAGGGCAGTGAATGATATTTGTTTTATCAAGACGGTATTCGATCTTACCGGCTTTTGCTTCGGCGACAGCCTTTGCAACGTCGGGAGTGACAGTACCTGCCTTGGGGTTCGGCATGAGTCCCTTAGGACCGAGAACCTTACCGAGACGGCCGATAACACCCATCATGTCGGGAGAAGCGATAACGACGTCAAAATCGAACCAGTTTTCCTGCTGGATCTTTGCAACATAATCTTCCGCACCGACATAATCAGCGCCTGCTTCTTCTGCTGCCTTTGCCTTGTCGCCTTTTGCGAATACGAGGGTGCGAACCTTCTTACCTGTACCGTTGGGAAGGACGACAGCACCTCTGACCTGCTGGTCAGCGTGACGGGAGTCAACGCCGAGACGGACATGAACTTCGAGAGTTTCGTCGAATTTTGCCTTTGCGGTCTTGCAGACAAGCTCAAGAGCCTCTGCGGGATCGTAAAGCTTTGTTCTTTCTATAATTTTTGCGGAATCCTTGTAATTCTTACCTCTGAACATTGTGTTGCCCTCCTTCAGTCGATAACTTCGACGCCCATGCTGCGGGCGGTGCCGGCGACCATGCTCATTGCGGTTTCAAGGGAAGCTGCGTTGAGGTCGGGCATCTTGAGCTCTGCGATTTTCTGAATCTGTTCCTTTGTTATCTTGCCAACCTTCTGGTTGTTCGGAACGCCGGAGCCCTTTTCGAGGTTGCACGCCTTCTTTATAAGAACGGCTGCGGGCGGAGTCTTGGTGATGAATGTGAAGGAACGGTCCGCATAAACGGTGATGACGACAGGAATTATAAGTCCGATGTCGTTCTTTGTTCTTTCGTTGAATTCCTTGGTGAATACGGGGATTGCGACACCGTACTGACCGAGAGCCGGACCGACAGGCGGCTGAGGAGTAGCCTTGCCGGCGGGAAGCTGAAGTTTGATGTAACCTACAATTTTCTTTGCCATTATTAACACCTCCGATGTGGTACTTGAATTCGGGCGCGCCGCGCCCTCCCACTTAACGCCGCGGAAACGGCAATATTTCCGCGTCGGTGACCCAGTTATTCGTCAAGGGTCTTGACTTGTGTGACGTCCAGTTCGACTTTTGTTTCTCTTCCGAAGAGCGAGGCACTGACAGTGACCTTTTTCTTATCGTCCGAGATGGATTCCACCAGACCGATGAATCCGTTAAGCATGCCGTCGCAGATTCTGACACTGTCGCCGACCTTGAATCTGATCTCAATGACCTTTGTTTCGACGCCGAGCTTTTCGACTTCGGCATCCGTCAGCGCGACGGGAGCGGATCCGGGACCAACGAAGCCTGTTACGCCCGTTGTGTTGCGGATAATGTGCCAGCTTTCATCGTTCATTATCATTTTGACAAGAACATAGCTGGGGAAAATTTTGCGCTCGACTTCCCTTGTCACGTTGTTTTCATTCGTTTCGACAACCTTTTCAACCGGCACCTTGACATTGAAGATAAGATGACCGATATTACGGTTTTCAACTATCTTTTCGATGTTTGTGGCAACCTTGTTTTCATAGCCGGAATAGGTGTGAACAACGTACCAATGGGGGACTGTTTCGTTAGCGATTGCCATTTCAGCGCACCTTAAAACAGACTGCCGAGAAGAAGCACGAGCTTGCTGAAGCCCAGGTCGAGAAGACCTACAACAGCGGCGGCAATGACAAGTTCAACGATGACAACGCCGGTTTTCTTGAGCGTGTCTTCCTTGGACGGCCATGTAATCTTTTTTCTCTCGCTCTTGAGATCGCGGAAGAATTTAGCAACGCGACCTTCTTTTTTTTCGTTTTCAGCCATTGTAATTCTCCTTACTTGCTCTCTTTATGGAGAGTGTGCTTACGGCAGAATTTGCAGAATTTCTTGAGTTCGAGTCTGTCGGGGTCGTTTTTCTTGTTCTTGACCGTGTCGTAGTTTCTCTGTTTGCACTCACTGCAAACCAACGTAATCTTGGTTCTCATTTTTCGGCACCTCCAATTTGTTACCTCCCTCTGTCTTAAAAAGAGGACACAAAAACAAAGCCCTCGCAGAGGTATTAATATTATAACAGCCTTTTTCTGCCTTGTCAAGGGGTAAAAGACTGCTTTTTTGCTGATTTCACTGATTTTTTGCGATTTTTCAGCCACATCGTTCTCCGGATATCACGGAGAAATATCCGTACGAACGCAAAAAGCGCTTTTCTCCGGCATACGCCGGAGAAAAGCACTCCGAAAAGCGGGATTTGTGCGGTAAACACACGGCGGAGCTTCCGGGAAGCAAGGGTGTTCGTTACTTTACGAATCTATCAATACATTCCGCCGCCCATTGCGGGAGCTGCGGGTGCGGGATTCTCTTCCTTTTTGTCAGCCACGAGCGCTTCTGTGGTAAGAATCATAGAAGCGACGGAAGCGGCATTTTCAAGTGCGCTTCTTGTGACCTTGACAGGGTCGATGATACCGGAAGCGACCATATCAACGAATTCCTCGTTGTATGCATCGAAACCGACACCTTCAGCCGACTTCTTGACCTTGTCAACAATCACGCTGCCTTCAAAGCCTGCGTTCTCGGCAATCTGGCGTACCGGCTCTTCAAGAGCGCGGAGCACGATCGCGACACCTGTCTTTTCGTCGCCTTCCGTTTCGGCGAGAACCTTCTGAACTGCGGGAATCGCGTTGATGAGGACAGTGCCGCCGCCTGCAACGTAGCCCTCTTCAACAGCAGCCTTGGTTGCGTTGAGAGCGTCCTCAATACGGAGCTTCTTGTCCTTCATTTCCGTTTCGGTGGCTGCACCGGCTTTGATCACGGCAACGCCGCCTGCAAGCTTTGCAAGGCGCTCATGCAGCTTTTCGCGGTCGAAATCGCTGGTCGAAACCTCGATAGCCGCCTTGATCTGCTGTGTTCTTGCCTTGATCGCGTCCTTGTCGCCCATGCCGTCAACAATGATGGTGTTTTCCTTGGTGACCTTGACCTGCTTTGCTCTGCCGAGCATATTGAGCTGAGTATCCTTAAGCTCATAACCGAGATCGGACGAAACAACCGTACCGCCGGTCAGGATTGCGATATCCTGGAGCATATCCTTACGTCTGTCGCCAAAGCCGGGAGCTTTGACCGCAACGCAGGTGAATGTGCCTCTGAGTCTGTTGACAATGAGGGTGGAAAGTGCTTCGCCTTCAACATCTTCGGCGATTATCATGAGCTTCTTGCCGGACTGAACGATCTGTTCGAGAAGCGGCAGGATCTCCTGAATGTTGGAGATTTTTTTATCTGTGATAAGAATATACGGGTCGTCGAGAACGGCTTCCATCTTATCGGTATCGGTTACCATGTAAGGTGTGATATAGCCGCGGTCGAACTGCATACCTTCGACAAGGTCATAGTAGGTATCGGCTGTCTTGGATTCCTCAACGGTGATGACACCCTCTGCGGTGACCTTTTCCATTGCCTCTGCAATAATCTTGCCGATTTCGGCATCGCCGGAAGAGATTGTACCGACGCGTGCGATATCCTCGGTGCCGTTGACCTTCTTTGCCTGACCCTTGACGCTGACAATTGCGGCGTCGATGGCTTTCTTGATGCCCTTCTTGAGGACCATGGGATTTGCGCCTGCGGCGATATTCTTCATACCCTCGCGGACGATGGACTGAGTGAGCAGTGTTGCGGTTGTCGTACCATCGCCTGCCGCGTCGTTCGTCTTTGTCGCAACCTCGCAGACAAGACGTGCGCCCATATTTTCAAACGGGTCTTCAAGCTCAATCTCCTTTGCAATGGTAACACCGTCGTTGGTAATCAGCGGAGAACCGAACTTCTTGTCAAGTACGACGTTTCTGCCCTTCGGGCCGAGAGTTACCTTGACAGTATCCGCAAGAGTATTGACGCCTTTGAAAAACGCTTCTCTTGCTTCGGTACCGTATTTTATTTCTTTAGACATAATGATTCTTCCTTTCGAAAAGTGATACGCGCGGAATTATTCAACAACGCAAAGAATGTCGTTTTGTCTGACAACGACGTATTCCTCGTCGTCGAGCTTGATTTCCGTGCCGGAATACTTGCTGGTGATGACCTTGTCACCGGGTTTGACGGTCATGATAACTTCCTTGCCGTCAACCATACCGCCGGGACCCACCTCAACGACATATGCGAACTGGGGCTTTTCTTTTGCAGCTCCCGCAAGAATAATGCCGCTCTTTGTGGTTTCTTCGGCTTCAGCCATTTTGATGACGACCTTGTCGCCAAGGGGCTTGAGTTTCATGATGAATTCCTCCTTGTAATGTCCGGATCGGAGCATAAGGCACAACGTCGGGCTTTCGCCGTTCGCTGCCGCACGCTCCTTTCCTATTTTTTTTTCGTGTGATATAATAGCGCAAAAAGATTAATAATTCAAGAACGAGATGTTAATCTTTTTTGAATTCAGGTCTGAAGTACTGGTACAATGCGCATTTCAGCATACCGTTGTAAAGAGGGCGCTTTTTGTCTGCACGTCTGCCGAAGTCGCGTTCGAATTCCATGTTGTCGGAAATGAAATACAGATGCCACGAGGGTACGTTTTCGGCAAGCGTCTTTCCCACGTCGCGCACGAGAATCGACGCCGACTCCCTGTCTCCCATACGTTCTCCGTACGGAGGATTGCAGACAATCGTGCCCTTTGCACCCTCGATCGGTGAGCGGAACATACGTGCGTCGGCACAAGTGAACACAATATCCCCGTCAACGCCGGCACGGCGTGCATTTGTTTCGGAAAGAGAAACGCAGGCGGGGTCGATGTCGCTTCCGAAAATGCGCCGCTGTGCCGGGGCAATGAGCGAACGCGCCTTTTCACGGGCATCATCGAAAATGCGACGGTCAAGAAAGGTAAATTCCTCAGCGGCAAAGCCGCGGTTGATTCCCGGCGCGATATGCCTGTCGATAAGAGCCGCCTCGATCGCAATCGTACCCGAACCGCACATCGGGTCGACAAAGATCACGTCGCTCCGCGGACGTGAAAATGTCACAAGTGCGGCTGCAAGAGTTTCGCGAAGCGGCGCGAGATTCGATTCGGGGCGGTAGCCGCGTTTGTGCAGTGCGTCGCCCGTCGTATCGAGCATGAGATATGCCGTATCTTTAAGTATAAAAAACACGACCTGATATTGCTCGGCGGTCTCTTCAAA
>FR892172.1:0-5349 GCA_000433115.1 Ruminococcus sp. CAG:382 | reverse complement strand
CCGCCTTTTTGATTATACGCTGGCAGTCGGGGACTGAGAACAGCTTTGAACGTACGCAGTGACCTTTTACAGGGAAGGCGGCGTTTTTGGTTATGTATTTTTCCCACGGAAGCGAAGCGGTACCGTCGAAAAGCTCGGTAAACGATGCAGCGCGAAAAGAACCGAGAACAATAAAAAGCCGCTCGGCGTATCTGAAATTGACGTTGCACTCGGCAATTGCGCTTTCGGGAGCGTCAAACAGGACGTGACCGTCCATAACCTCGGTTTTTCCGTAGCCCAGCGCGGCAATATCATCGCAGACCGGTTTTTCAAGTCCGAACAGGCATGACGCCATAAATCTCATAAAATGTTTTCCTTTTTATTGTTAATACACAGTTTGTGGGAAAGCCCGTCGGGCTTTCCCACAAAGACTATGTTTTCTATTCCTTTGGCTCGATCAGACCGTAATCATTGTTCTTGCGTTTATAGACTACGTTCAGCACGCCGGTTTCCGCATTCTTGAAGAGGAAAAACTCGTGCGACAGCAGATTCATCTGCAAAATCGCCTCCTCCACAGTCATCGGATGCAGATCGAACTGCTTGACCTTGGAGATTTTGATATCCTCCTCTGCGTCATCCGGGCTGAAACCTCTGTATGCTTCTTCGGATATCTGTTTCCTTTTTTCAAGGCGGGTACGATTACGTCTTATCTGACGTTCAAGCACATCCATCGCGTCGTCCAGTGCGCAGGCGACGTCCTTATCAGTCTGTTCTGCGCGGAAGATCGTGCTTCCGTTCCGAATGGTTATCTCAACACGCTCGCCAATCTTTTCTTCATACAGCGAAACGGTTGCTTCCGTTTCGGCGGGGAAGAATTTGTCCAGCTTGGAGAGCTTTTTCTGAAAACGCTCCTTCACGTCATCTGTGATGTTGAACTTTCGGGCAATAAACTTGATCTTCATGTCTTGTACCTCCGTATTTAGTTGCCGAAGTGGGGATACGCGCTTTGCAGCGAAAGTTCCGCGCATCCGGCGTTCCCTTTCTTCAATACAAATTATACCACACTTCCGCCGTCAAGTCAATAAAAATTTGTGAAAAAGCGATAAACAATTGTGAACAACTATAACTCGGTGCGATCGTGCCGTGTCGCATGGCAGGACACATTCACCGCAACGGGAAGCGAGGCTATATGCGTCGGGTAAGTTTCGACATTGACCCAAAGCGAAGTGGTATCTCCGCCCAATCCCTGCGGTCCGACACCGGTTTTGTTAAGAGCTTTGAGAATTCTCCGTTCCAGTCTGCTCTCGCGGCTGTCGTCAATAACGCCTACGGGACGGGAAAGCGCCTTTTTCGCAAGAAACGCCGCGTAATCGAAGCTGCCGCCGATTCCGACTCCGATCACCGTCGGCGGGCAGGGGTTACCCCCCGCGGATTTTACTGTTTCGACAATAAAACGGATTATATCATCCTCGCCCGATGTCGGGTTCATCATGGCAATACGGCTCATATTTTCGCTTCCGAAGCCCTTGGGCAAAGCCGTGATTTCAAAGGCATCGCCCTCGACCACATCAAAATAAATAATCGCCGGAGTGTTATCGCCGGTATTGACACGCGTCAGCGGATCAGCGACAGATTTGCGCAGATATCCTTCGCCATACGCACGCCGTACGCCCTCATTGACAGCTTCGCGCAATGAGCCTCCGGTAATATGTACCTCCTGTCCCAGCTTCACAAACACGAACGCCATGCCGGTATCCTGACAAATGGGAATTCCCGTTTCAGCCGCTATCCGTGCGTTATCGGAGAGTAATCCGAGAATCTCTTTTGCCCGTGCGTTTTTTTCGCACTTTGCGCTGCAATCGATGCATTCGGCAACATCCTCCGGAAGGACGGTATTTGCTTTTATGAACATATCGCGCACGCAATCGGTTATTTCCGTACAGCTTATATCACGCATAATAAACCTCCGACACATCAAAAAATCAGCGGCGCAAGCGCCGCAGACATATATATTCTGCGGCAGAACGAAAAAGGCTATCTTTTCCGCGCTTTGCCGCGCTTGTTTTCGTATCCGTGCTTCAGATCGCCCAGCTTATCGTCGCTGATGGTCTTAAAGCGATGCATCATATCTTCAAACGAGCCGCTTTCCGTTTTTCCGAAAACCGTTTCGGGCGGCGCGGAGGTAAAATCATGTTTTGGCGCAAGACGGCGCAAAGAAAGACTGAGCCTGCCGTTTTCGTCAGTCGAAATAACGGCTGCCTCCACTTCCTGTCCCACGGACAAATAATCCCTTATGTCCTTGACAAAGCCCGACGATATCTCGGAAATATGAATCATTCCCGTCTTACCGTCGTCTGTGGACACAAACGCTCCGAATCCCGTGATTTTCGTGATTTTGCCTTTTACGGTCGCCTGCATAGGGTGATCCTCTCAGTCGGTTAGATCGTTATAAAATATGATTTCGCCGGGTTTGCGATAACCCAGCTTTTCCCGTGCGACGCGCTCGATATACTCGTCGCTGAGCGGTGTATTCAGCCGTATTGTAGCCTCTTCGATCACGTCGGTTACGCGCTGAAGGCTGTCCTCAAGCTGTTTTTTGCTTTCACGCAGCTCCGAAAGCTGCATCTGCATATTAACGACGGCAAAAACAAGTATGACAAGCACGCAAACAAACGCGAACTTCACCATGATATTGCCGTTCGGTCTTCCTGTCATACGTCCTTTCCTTTCCCCGTCATCATCAGAAACCTGCGAAAACACCTTGCCGCGCAGCGGATCTTCCCTGCGATATATGCAACAGCTTTCCCGACGGCATCGACACATCGCATGAACAGTGCGCCAAGCGTCACATGACAGAGCAGAAATCCTGCCGCCAGTGCGGCAAAAGCATAAAATCTCGGCATTTCGTGTGCGAAATTGAAAATCAGCAAAATATACGCCAGCGCAGCCGTCAGGCAAAACAGAACGTCCTGAATAAAGACCGAAAAAAAACCACTGAATCCGAGCGCCCGCAGAAGGCGGAACGCATCATAAAAAACGCTGAGCGTAATACCGGTCGCCACCGACAGGAAAAACAGCTTTTCCGCGGCAGCATAATCCATCGTCATTCCCTGCCGAGCAGACGTGAAACAAGCGACCTGCCCCTGGGAGCCGATTCGGCGTAAATAATTGAATCAACCTTGCCTGTCACATCGATCTCGCCGCTTTCAAGCGAAAGCCGGCTCACCGAAAGCGAGCTGCCGCCGATATGCAACTCAGTTCCGCCGACATCAAGTATCACCGAATCCTCATCGAAAGCAATAAGCTCCGAAACTCCGGTAATGCAAATTGTGCTGCGGTCGGTCAGGGCAAGTGTGTGGGTTTTGCGGACACCGTTCATATATCCATCCCTCCGTCCGGGATTTGATTCCCGTCACTCCAAGCATATGCGGGTGGGAAAGGAAAAAGAACGGAATATATGAATCGGGGGCAAAGCCCCCGAAACACAGCCCGTAATATTTCGGGGAAGGCGATTACGACACAACCTCATACATTGCGGCGGCATCATCCTTCTTTTTCGGTTCATCGACCGAAAGCACCCTGAAAGCCGTTGTGCGCGAGCCGAAAGAGACTTCCACGACATCGCCCGGCTTCACATCGTAAGAAGCCTTGACAACGCGCCCGTTTACACTGACATACGACGAATCACACGCCTCGTTTGCCACGGTGCGGCGTTTGATTATACGTGACACTTTGAGATATTTGTCAAGTCTCATATGAAGCTCCTTACAGAATCATTCTTGTCTTGAACTCAGCCGTTGACAGCGTCCTTAAGGTTCTTGCCGGGGACGAAAACAGGAGACTTTGAAGCGGGGATGTTGATCTGTTCAAGGGTCTTGGGGTTTCTGCCGACTCTTGCGCTGCGTTCCTTGACCTTGAAAGAACCGAAGCCTGCGATCTGGATCTTGCCGCCTTCTTTGAGGTCCTTTTCGATTGCTGCGAAAACTGCATTGACAGCCGCTTCGGCATCCTTCTTCTTAAGATCAGCCTTTTCTGCGACGATATCGATTAAATTTGTCTTGTTCATTTGATGAAATTTCCTTTCATTTCCGATCTTGTTCCGATCGATATATTAACACACTCATTATATCATCAAAAAAACCTTTTGGCAATAGGGTTTTTCGATTTTTTGCCGAAAAATACGCTTA
Organism: Ruminococcus sp. CAG:382; assembly: GCA_000433115.1. Lineage (GTDB taxonomy): Bacteria > Bacillota > Clostridia > Oscillospirales > CAG-382 > UBA1206. The sequence continues at coordinate 1,183 of FR892172.1, read as the reverse complement.
TTTTGAGCCGTTTTCGGCTTTTACGCCGTCCCAGATACCGTCAAGCTCCGCCATTGAAAGCTCCTCCATACGCCTGCCGCTTTCCGAGACCGCTTTTTCAACCGCCGAAAACCGTCCGATAAACTTGTCAGTTGCGCGGTACAGCGCCTCTTCCGGGTCGACCCCGTGCTTACGCGCGACATTGACAGCCGCGAAAAGCAGATCGCCGATTTCCTCCGAAACTGCGTCACTGTCTGCCGTTTCGACCTCGCGCGCCTCTTCGTAAACTTTCTTCATCGCGTCGCCCGGCGTCGGAAAATCAAAGCCGACCTTTGCCGCCTTCTCTCCCGCCTTGCAGGCTCTCATGAGTGCCGGCAGTGACGGCGGAATAGCATTCAGTTTTTCGGTGACCGTTTTCTGATGCTTGGTCTGCTGCTTTATCGCGTCCCAATTTTTGAGTACCTCATCCGATGTCTCGGCGACGACATCCGAGAATATATGCGGATGTCTCACAATGAGCTTTTCACAGATGCCGTTGCAGACATCATTGATGTCAAAACGTCCTTCTTCGGCAGACATCTGAGCATGGAACACCGCCTGGAGGATAAGATCACCGAGCTCCTCGCACATAAGCACGGGGTCATCGTTGTCGATCGCTTCGACAACCTCGTAGGTTTCCTCAATGAGGTTCTTGCGGATAGACATATGCGTCTGCTCCCTGTCCCACGGGCAACCTCCTTCACCGCGCAGTATTTTCATTATTTCGACAAGATCGTAAAACGTATAGCCGCCCTTTCTGTCAAGCAGTTCTTTAACCGTCATGGTGTTTCTCCTTCATAAGCCCCACACGGACAAGAAGACGGTAAATCGTTTTGCCCTTCGGGAGCAGATATATTTCGTTTTTTGTTATTCCGTTTGTCGCGCACATGCCGACCACATACACGGCCACACCGACGATTCCCGCAGACGCGAGCGAAACAGCTGCAGACAGGCGGGTATCGGGTAGTGCGGAAAACGCAAGTGTGACGGTACGCGCCGCAATGCCGCAAAGCGCCGCGCATATGAGCGGCTTCAGGAAAAGGCGCACGAACGGCGACGAGAATCCGTGGCGCTTTTTAAGAAAGTGCATATTCAGTGCCAATGCAACGATATAGCAGACAACCGTTGCGATCGGCGCACCGTAAATGCCGACGGCGGGAATGCC
>FR892171.1:6280-15729 GCA_000433115.1 Ruminococcus sp. CAG:382 | reverse complement strand
CAGAGATATCTACGGCGAATCTGCGGACAACAAGCTCGGTGTCACCTTGTATCTTGAGGATATGGACAAAAAAGCCCTTCGATCGCCGCAATGGTGGACACGATTATTTCGGGCAGTGTTGTTGCAACGCTGATTATCGTCGCCCCGATTATGAACTTCGGTATTTTTGTGACCTCTGCGATCCAGACCGCGCCGTCAACAAACCAGTCTCCGCCCTTTACGATGAGCACGATGCCGATGACAAACAGAAAATACATCAGAAACGCTTCCGGGAATATGCTTTCCTCGCTTTTTAAGGTAATGCCGCCCTAATTACCCGGTATTACCTTGAGTAAATCATATATGCATGGAAACCGGTATACTGCAAAAAACGACCCGCGTCAAGCTTTTCCGTCAAAAAAGAGGCACTCAGAGCGCCTCCCGTATTTTTTCAAGTGCGACCTTTTCGATCCGGCTGACATAGCTTCTCGAAATACCGAGCCGCTCCGCAACTTCGCGTTGCGTGTAGCATCTGCCGCCGTTCAGACCGTAACGAAGCGTTATCACCGTACGTTCTCTGTCATCCAGCTTTTCCGAAATGGCTTTGTAAAGCTTTGCGGAGCGTATACGCAGGTCGATTTCGTCAATAATATCGTCGTCAACAGACAGAATGTCCATATATGTGAGCGGATTCCCGTCCTTGTCAACGTCGACAGCATCCGAAAGTGAATTCTCCATACTTTGCTTTTTCTGCGCTCTGAAATACATGAGTATCTCGTTTTGCAGACATTTTCCGGCATACGTCGCAAACCGCGCACCGTTGTCGATGTTGAAGGAATCGATTGCCTTGATAAGCCCGATCGTGCCGACCGAGATCAGGTCGTCCTGGTCGCGGTTTGCAGTGTAGTATTTTTTCACGATGTGTGCGACAAGCCGCAGATTGTGTTCAATGAGCAGGGAGCGCGCAGCCCTGTCTCCCGCGCGCGCCCTGACAAACAGCTCGTGTTCCGTTTTTTTGTCAAGCGGCGGCGGGAATGCGCCGCTGCCCTGTGCTCTGAGCATGAGCAGGAACGCCCCTGCAAGTATACCGAGTACGGCAGAAAACATATCATATCACCGCTTGATTATATGCTGCGCGGCTTTCGAAGATTACTTCGGAGTTGATGGTTTTGCAACATTGTTTGTGTAAATGATATCCACTGAACGGAAGATTGCGAAAAGTAAATTTCGACAGCATTTTTGAATCTGAAAGTATATGTATGGTAAAAAGCGTGTATTGACATTAAACAAAAAATACCTTATAATATGCATGAATATTGATATAATGATTTATGTTGAACCGTTTGCTTTTCGCAAATGTGTTTTTGGGATATTATCGGGAGAATCAAGACACAAAATGGCATACATAGCGGAAGAAAAAATAAAAGATCCTGCCGAGAAGGCGCTCGTTGAGGAAATACGAAAAAGTGCAATATGCATAACCGGAAGTATTTCTGGAAGGTGAAGCGGACCGTGGATATAATTCTCTCGCTTGTCGCACTGATAGTGTTTGCGCCGATCATGTTGCTGATAGGACTGGTGATCTTCTGCTTTGACGGACATAACCCGATTTTCAAACAGACAAGAGCAGGAAGATTCGGAAAAGAATTTGAAATGTATAAATTCCGCACAATGGTATCCGATGCCGAGGCGCGGAAAGGCGAGCTTATGAAGCTCAACAAAATGGACGGACCTGTTTTCAAGGTCGATAACGATCCTCGGATCACAAAAGTGGGGAAATTCCTCCGGATGACGAGTCTGGACGAGCTGCCTCAGCTTATAAACGTCATAAAGGGCGATATGACGATAATCGGACCGCGTCCGCCGCTTCCGTCCGAGGTTGCGACGTACACCGAGCATCAGAAGATCAGGCTGCTTGTGACACCGGGACTGACCTGCATCTGGCAGGTGCAGCCGCACAGAAACGATATCCCGTTTGGCAGATGGGTCGAGATGGATATCGACTATATCCTTCATCGCAATCTGGCGATGGATATTTCAATCGTATTCAAAACGATTCTTGCAATGATACGCAAGGACGGGGAATAGAAGGTCGGATTTTATGAGGATTGCGATGATCGGGCACAAGGAATTTCCGTCCCGTGCCGGAGGCGTCGAGGTCGTTGTATATGAGCTTGCGACACGGCTTACGGCGCGTGGTGTCGATGTTACGGTATATAACCGCGGCAAGGAAAAGCATCATAACAGATATAAAGAGTTGGGCGTCAATGTGGTTCGTTCGTTCACACCGAAAAACAAGAGTCTGAACGCAATGGTATATTCCTTCGTCGCAACATTTCATGCCCTGTTCGGGAAATACGATATAATTCATTACCATGCAATAGGTCCCTGCGTTCCGCTTGTCATCGCGCATATTTTCGGCAGGAAAACCGTCGCGACGATACACGGACTCAACTGGAAGGTCGACAAATGGGGTAGCTTTGCTGCAAAATACCTCAGACTCGGCGAAAAGATTGCCGCAAAATACGCCGATACGGTGATAACGCTTTCCGAGGGAATGAGGCAGTACTTTCTCGATACCTATGACCGCGATACCGTTCTCGTAAAAAATGCCGTATCTCCGATACCGGAAACGCCGGACGATATTATACGTGAAAAATACGGACTTGAAAAAGGCTCGTATGTCCTGTATATCGGTCGTCTGTCGCCCGAAAAGGGAATACAGGATCTCATTTCGGCATACCGGAAGTCGGGGATTGCAAAAAAACTGGTTGTCGCCGGTGAAGCGGCAGACAGCGCTTTCCTTGACGACCTGAGGGCGCTTGCTGGCGACGGCGGCGATGTCATGTTCGCCGGGCTTGTCTCGGGCGAGCTGATGAACTCTCTTTACTGTAACACCGCACTTTATGTCCTGCCGAGCCATACCGAGGGACTGGCGCTGACATTGCTTGAGGCTCTGTCTTGCGGCGCAGACTGCCTTGTAAGCAACATTGAAGAAAACACCTCTGTCGCCGGGAAATATGCAGAAACATTCGAATCCGGCAATGTCGATGACCTCGCAGATAAGCTCGTGAAATGCGCAGACCGGATTAAAGCTCCATCTGAATCCGAGGAGCAGAAGAAATATGTTTCTGCAAATTACGGCTACGACCGCGTGATAGACGAGCATATGAAAATATACAATGCACTTGTCCGAAAAGAGGAGCGCAATGCGTGATTGCGGCAGAATAACGGTGATAGTACCGGTATACAATGTTGAAAAATATATAGACAGATGTGTCCGTTCGCTTGTCATGCAGACGTATGAAAACACCGAAATACTGCTTGTTGACGACGGAAGCACCGACAACAGCGGAAAACTTTGCGACGCATATGCAGCTGAATACGGCAATGTAACAACGTTTCACAAGCCAAACGGCGGACTTTCCGATGCACGCAATTTCGGTCTGGAGAGGGCAGCGGGAAAATATGTGATTTTTGTTGACAGCGACGACTGGATCGAACCGGATTCCATTGAAATGCTTTGCTCCGACACAAACGACGGCAGTGTTGACGTTGTGATCGGCTGTGCGGCAGGGGTGAAGCCGTCGCCTGCAATGGAACGCTATGAAAGCATTGCCGCAAGGTTGCTTGAGACGCACCGTGTGTACACCGGAAGGGAATATCTCACCGCATGTCTCGAAGGCGGCGCACTCAGGACCGAGGTGTGGCGCATAATGTTCAGACGTGAATTCCTGAATGAAAACGGACTTTACTTTGTAAAGGGACTTTTTCATGAGGACGAAGAATTTACTCCGCGTGCGCTTCTTGCCGCAGGCAGTGTTGTGCCTTCCGACAAAGTGTTTTATCATTATGACAACACCAGAGCGTCTTCGATAATGAACAACCCTGCGGCAGGCGCGAAAAAACTGTCCGACAAGCTGAAAATATACGCGTCGCTCAGGGAAATATACAAAACCGTGAAGCCGCGCCGTCTGCGCCGCCTTCTTGAAGACGACCTTTCGTGGAAATACCTTGATTGCTATAACAGCGGTCTCGTGCCGATAGATCGCTTTGACGCACTTCGCTGTGCGTATCAACCGAAGCGCCGCCTGAAGGCGTTGCTCTTTGCCGTAAGTCCATGGCTGTACGGAAAAGCCGCAGCGCATATGTGAACAAATTGCAGGAGAGATTCAATGAACAGAAAAGAACGCGAAACACAAAGCGAACCCGTCGTACAGATGCCGCTGCCTACCGATGACCGGAAGCAGACCGATGCGGCAGAGGCGGCGCTGAAAAAAGCAAGGCGTAGGAGGATAAGAATCGATATTCTGATAGCGCTTGTGCTCGTGCTGATAATCATTGCGGGCTTTGCCGTGAATATTGCATACAACAAAACCCATTACACTGTCGAATTCTATCAGGTGTCCGGCAGAAAGCTGACACACGGTTTCCGTGCGGCTTTTCTGAGTGATGTTCATCTGCGTGAATACGGCGACGGCAACAGCGAACTTGTTTCCAATGTGAAGAATCTTTCGCCGGATGTAATCCTGCTCGGCGGCGATCTCGTGACAAGCGGAGTCGATGACTACGACAGCATGATAACGCTTTGCGAAAAGCTCTCCGGGATTGCGCCCGTATACGGCGTTCTCGGCAATCATGAGGACGTGAAGATATATAACGAAAAGGACGGGGAGCTTCTGAAGCGCTTCCGCGATGCCGGCGTCAACATACTTGTGAACGAAAAAGCCGAGATCGAACTGTACGACAATAAAATCACGATCATCGGCGTTGACGGCTCGCCCGACAGTTTTGAAAAATACGGGGCAAAGACATTCATGGACGCGTGGGAAGAATCAAGCAACGACAGCGATTTCACCGTTTGCCTTGCTCACGTCCCCACGTATTTCACAACACGACTCGCGTCATACAGCTTTGACCTTGGGCTTGCGGGACACAATCATGGCGGAATTGTCATCCTTCCGGGGTTCGGACCGCTTTATTCAGACGAAGAGGGTTGGCTTCCGAAATACGCAGACGGCGAGTATACGCTGAAAAACGGCGCAAAGCTCATTGTCGGCAGAGGGCTGGGAGATTCTGGCGGCGCACCGAGGATAAACAACGTCCCCGTGCTTGTGATTGTGGACGTAAATTGAAATATACCACGGAAAGGGAAAACGTTATGTTTGGTAATATAAAGCACAGACTGCTTACGGAGCTGAGACTGTGGTGGCACTATAAATATCGCATTTTTTGCGGCTTCATCGCGTTTGTACTGGCATTTTGCTGCTATAACTATGTTCTCAACCGCAAAACCGCGAGTGCCGATGTTTCGCTCAACTATCTTGAAGCGTCATCGGGATTGAATCCAAACAACACAAAATACAACGTATACGAAGTGTTTTCCGACGAAATTCTTGAAAATGCGATACGCGGTGCAGGTCTCGGCGACCGTATCACCGCAGACAGGCTTTCGGGCTGTATCGGCTTCGTTCCGGTTGATACCGGCAGTGCAAGCGGCGATAACTATATTGCGACGACATACAGAATAACGCTGAATGCCGCAAACCTTGATCTCGGTAATATCGATGCCGCAGAGCTTCTGAAAAGCATATGTATGTCATACAGAACCTATTTCGTCGAAAACTACTGCGACAATCAGGAGCTCCTGACACAGAAGCTTGAAAAAACCGATTCGGGTGAGCCGTATCTTCGACTTGTGCAGATAAATCAGCGCATAAACGAAATCGAGAAATACCTCACCGCACGTGTGAACGAAAACAAGACCTTCACCGACAGCAATAACAACACCTTTTCCGAGCTGAACAAACGTATCAAAAATATTGTCGATTATGATATACCGAACACGACTGTCTACGTAATAGAAAACGGCGTCGCCGAGGACGCGAGAACTCTTTCGCTCCTGTTGTCATATAAAAATCGTCTCGGTACAATGGAATCGGAAAAAGATATGGAATACTATGCCGCCGATAACCGCGGCGTGCTGGCATATGAAAAGGCGATGACCGCAATAATCGTCATACCGACGACCGACGAAAACGGCGATTACTATATGTCGCGTACCAAAACCGCAATGGACGAGCTTGCACTGAGCGCCGATCGTTTTCTGAGAGATGCAACGTCCGTGAAAAAGGAAATCGTCAGCACATCTTATTATCTGAACAAGGTCGCAGCCGCAATTCCCGACGAGGACAAACCGGAGGAGGTCGAAGCTGCCGCCACTCGTCTTGCAAAATCGCGCAGCATGATAAACAGCCTTGAAGAATCGATAAATGCCCTTTCAAAGGATCTGTTTGTCCTTGACAAGGAATTCATAAACTACAAAGCGCAGAGCTATCTCACCTTCAATTACAGCACTCCTTCTTTCATCGAAAGCACGGGCTTCAAAAGAGCTTTGATCGGGGGTCTGTTCATTCTTGCCTGTGCTTTTGTGATGGTATATATCAAGCTGTACAGGGACGGGAAAAACGAAAATGAAAAAATTTGAACTGCTCAGATACCTGAAAAAATTCAGCATACTGATTTTTCTCGTCGCCCTTCTCGGTTCGGTGGGGATATATTGGTATGCGGACAACAACCAGAAATACACCGCATATGCAATAATCAGGTTCACGGATGAAAATATCACCCAAGGACTGAACCCCGACGGGACGAAGTTTGATGCCGGTGAAATATATTCTTCACCCGTCATTTCGCAGGCAATGGAAAACCTCGGCGTAGCGGGACCGCTCAATATAATACGTTCGCGTTGCAGCGTTGACGGCATAATTTCCGATGAACAGCAGGCGATAAACGATGCTCTGACCAAAAAAGGTGAGCCTGTCACCTATGTACCGGACACATACCGTGTCAGTCTTGTTGTGAGCGGTAACTACGGCGCGTCGTATGCACGTAATGTGCTTGACGCGATACTGCAAAGCTATTGCACTTACTACACCGAGAAATATGTCGAGCAGAAGCTTTCTCTGAATCCGTCGGCAAATCTCGCTTCAAGCGGGTATGACTATTTCGAATGCGTTCGCATACTTGAAGACGACACCGAAGCGATGCTCAAATATCTTGTGACGAAAAAGGATGTCTATTCCGACTTCCGCTCTTCGAAAACGGGATACAGCTTTGTCGACCTGTATAATATCTATAATCGCTTCTCCGGTTATACCGTACCTGCGCTGTATGCCAAGGTTCTTGACGGACCGCAGGTCAGAGACGGCGAGCTGCTCATGAATTACCTTGCAAACGAGATCAGCAGTTCGGAGCAGACCGAACAGCTCAAGACCGAGCAGCTTGAAAAGCTGAAGAAGATCATAAACAACTTCGTATTGAAATCGAGCAACACCGATTCCTCCGGCAAAAAAGAACTGAACGGATTGCTCGGACTTCTTGACCGCATCGAATACGGCTCAAAGGTCGAAACGACCTATGACACCCTTATTCACGAAATGGTCGCCATAGATAAGGTGATCGCCGCCGAAAGGATAGACCGTCAGTTCCTCGTCGAGGTATCCGATATTTTCGGAAAAGTCGGTTTCGGAAGCAGCGGCAGCGAGGAAAGCCACAGAGAGCTTGAAAACGATCTGACCGAATTCGAAACACAGCTCCGTACCTATTACGATATCGTAAACGAAACGAGCAAGGAATTCAACCTTGCAATAAGCGCCGACTATCTCCGTATGGTCAGCACCGTCAGAGTCTCGCAGGCAATCAATGTAAATCTGTATATCGCGCTTGCGCTTGTCCTGTTTTTCATCGTCGGCTGCATCGGTGCCGTGATTCTCGGACGCTTCGGAGATTTCCTTGAGTATTTACTTTATATCGACAAAAAGTCGGGACTCCCGAACCGTGATAAGCTCAGTATATATATCGAGCATATGTCCGCTAAGGTGCTTACCGAAGATTACACCTGTTTCGCCTTCCATCTTGACAACCTGCGTGAGCTTACGGCAAAATTCGGTTATTCCGTCGGTGACGGCGTACTGAAAGACTTTTCGCTGATACTCAGACAGCTCTGCGAGGATGATACTGTGATCGGCTATAACGGTGTCGGCAGGTTTGTCGCGTTTTTCGACAAATGCAGCGGCAAAAAAGCTGCTGCTATCCTGACGGTTCTTGAAAAGCAGGTGAATGATTATAACGCGCTCAACACCGAATACCCGATAGCGTATTCCGCCGCAGCCGCAACAACTACGACCGACGGCATATATCATATCCGCGAGCTTATCCGCATGGCGGAATCGCGCGTGAGCTTCGCCGGAAGCCGTACCGAACAGCCTGAAACCGAAAAATAATTCTGAAGGGAGAAAAACGTTTTGAGCTTTTTCGGATATTTATTGAAAAAGACCGGATTGCCCGCATTGTCATACCGACTGAAGCGTAAAAAACTGCTGCTGTCGTCAGACACGACCGATACCGATGAGGCAGCGGCAGTGCATATGCTCAGAAGCTTTTCGCCTGATCCGAATTCCGGCTGTGTCATACCGCATCGCAGTCTGAAAGCCGATTATGACCTTGAGATAATAATTCCGTGCTACAATGTCGAAGAGTATCTGCAAAAATGCCTTGACTCGGTGCTGGGACAGAAATCCGACTACCGTTTCCACGTCACCTGCATTGACGACGGCAGTACGGACGGCACAGCCGATATATTGAAAAAATACGCGTCGCACGATGATTTCACGGTAATACATCAGAAAAACAGCGGACTTTCCGCCGCACGCAATGCAGGACTTTCGGCAAGCCGCGGTAAATATATCATGTTTGTCGATTCCGATGATTATCTCCCCGAAAACGCCGTTTCGCGTCTGCTTGAAGCCGCATATGCAAACGGCGCGGATATCGTCGAGGGGGCAAGGACCGATTGTCTGCAAAACGGTGTGATATGCCGCCGCCACAGACATCCGTCCGGCAAAATGAATCCGCATTCGCTCTATGGAACTACGTGGGGTAAAATATACCGCAGAGAGCTTTTCGAAGACATATGCTTCCCGGTCGGATACTGGTATGAAGATTCCGTGATTTCGCAGGTGCTTCTGCCGCAGGTCAAAACAGCCGTCGGCGTGTCCGACAGCGTGTATGTATACCGCCAAAACAGCTCCGGAATAATACGCGGCGGTGTGGGAGCCCCCAAAACGATTGATTCGCTGTGGATAACATTGAGGCTGCACGATGACCGTCATACACTCGGGCTCGCGGATGACAGCGCCTACTATGACTATATCCTGCAAAACGCGATCCTCATATGCTTCAGGACCCGCCGCCAGCCTGCGGATGTAAGGCGCGCCGTGTTTGTCTGCCTTTCCGACTTCGTGAGGAAAAACTTTTCGGGCATGAAGGCGCCGTCCCACCCCGACCTTGCGCTGGCATTAGAAACAAACAATTATGAGCTGTATGCGGCGTACTGCGCCGCAAACCGGTGAAGCAATGATACGTGTCATTCATTCCGTCAGTAATATGGACAGAGCGGGCATCGAAAC
>FR892171.1:0-6236 GCA_000433115.1 Ruminococcus sp. CAG:382 | reverse complement strand
GCCGTATGGACCGCGACAGGGTGCAGTTTGATTTTATCGTCAACAAAGCCAAGTCCGGCGATTACGACGACGAAATACTTTCAATGGGCGGCAGGATTTTCAGAAGTCCCGGACTGAATCCGCTTCATTATCCTGAGTATCTCCGCTTTGTAGGCGATATTCTGAAAAACAGTCCGGATATACGGATTCTTCATGCGCATAACGAGGCGATGGGACTGTATGCACTGAACGGCGCAAAAAAAGCGGGGCTCGGCGTGCGTATCGCTCACGCACATAACACCCGCATTGTACGCGATTACAAATGGCTGCTGAAAATATTCTGTAAACAGTTTCTTGCGTCAAGCGCCACCGACCTGTGGAGCTGCGGACGCGATGCGGGTATATATTTCTTCGGCAGAAAGAACTGGGAAAACCGCGGCATGATAATGCATAACGCCATAGAAACAGACCGGTTTGCCTGGTCACCCGATGCACGCTCTGCCATGAGGAAACAATACGGGCTTGAAAACAAAACCGTTGTGGGTCATGTCGGGCGCTTCAATGTGCAGAAAAATCACGCCCGTCTGCTTGCCGTCTTTTCGGAATATGCCAAAGTAAACGAAAACGCAGTGCTTCTGCTTATCGGAGAGGGCGAGCAGGAAGAGAAAATGAAAAACATGGCGGCATCCCTCGGAATTTACGGAAAAGTGATTTTCGCGGGACTTCAAAGCAACGTAAACGAATGGTATCAGGCGATGGATGTGTTTGTAATGCCGTCACTTTTTGAAGGACTTCCGGTTGTAGGGGTGGAGGCGCAGGCATCGGGCTTGCCGTGTATTTTCTCGTCAGCCGTGACGGACGAGATATTGCTTTCGCCTTTTTCCTGCCGCGTTCCGTTGTCGGCTTCGGACAAAAAATGGGCTGATGCGATAAGCTCTGCGCTGAATCGTCCGTGCGACCGCACCTCGGGCACCGGATATATAAGAGAAGCGGGCTATGACATAGCATCCGAGGCGTCAAGAATACAGGAGCTGTATATCTCAATGAGTGACAGAAAGTAATATGAACGAAAAAAGCGAATTGAGTATATCGACATCGCAAAGGGCTTTGCTCTTTTCCTTGTGATATTCGGTCACACCTTTCGTGATTCCATGCGCAGTACATATTTCTGGTGCGGCTTTTCATACTCATTTGTTTACCGGTTTCATATTTCATTGCTTTTTCTGCTGTCCGGAATGAGCCTTTCGGACAACGACCCTTCGGTGATTTCTTCGCAAAACGCGTAAAAGGTGTGCTTCTTCCGTGGTTTACCTGATTATCTTTATCATCAGCCGTTTTGCTGCGCATTTCTCGGCATAGTCCTGTATGACCGCCTTGCACTCCCCGCATGGCTGACGGTTATATGCTGTATGTTCGCGGGCATGGCGATTCCGTGGCTGATTATAAGGCTTGCAAAGTCACTTCGTGCCGATAAAATCATGACAAAGCTCGGACTTCCCGTCTGAAAGGTGTAAATTCCGTAATGGACAAAGCAAAAACCGCAACGTCAAACGAAAAAAACAAGCGTGTCGTGCTGAATGTGGCATCGGGATTGCTCAATCAGGCGATAACGATAGCTTTCGGACTTATCATTCCGAGGCTGTATCTCGTCAATTTCGGCTCAGACGTAAACGGTCTTACCAGCACAATTAAAAATATTTTCGCATATCTCGCGCTTCTGGAAGCCGGGGTAGGAATTTCCGCCCAGTATGCGCTGTATAAACCCGTCGCGAACGGTGATACGGAAGGGATCAACGCCATACTTTCCGCAACGCGGAAAATATATCTGAAATCAAGCGTTATTTACACTGCGGCAACTCTGGTTTTCGCGCTTGTTTATCCGTTTATCGCCAAAACCGAGGTCGATTATTTCACGGTATTCGTGCTTATAATGCTGTACGGCATCCCCGGAATAATCATGTATTCGCTTCGCGGTAAATATAACGCCTTTCTTGAAGTCGAAGGAAAGCGTTATGTCGTCACAACGCTTTCGACAGCGACGCTCATAATCTCAAACGTACTTCGCCTGCTGCTTCTCCTCGTGTCCGACAACCTGATACTGATACAGGCGACATACTGCCTGCCGTCTGTCATACAGGTCGTGTTCATCTCGATATATGCGAAAAGAAAATACCGATGGATCGACTGGAAGGCAAAGCCGGATATGTCGGCGATGTCTCAAAAGCGTTCGGTGCTCATTCACCAGATATCCGGCGTCATATTTGCAAACACCGACACCATAATAATTTCATTCATGTGCGGCATGAACTACGCCAGCGTATATGCCGTGTATTCGCTTTTCTTTTCGAATTTCAGCAAGATAATATCTTCTTTCACCGGCGGGATGACCTTTCGCTTCGGGCATATATATCACTCTGACAAAAAACGTTTTGAAAGCGTTTTCGGCGCATATGAATCGGTGTTTTATATGCTGTTGTTTATGGCATATACGGTCATGGCGGCATTTCTTATGCCGGTTATACGCCTTTATACGAGCGGCGTTTCCGATGCGGCTATATACGACAGCACGTTGATACTCCTGCTTTTTGCGGCGTGGAGTGTGATGAGCGGCGTTGAAATACCTTTGATACAGCTTCAGACAATCGCCGGAAAATTTGACGACACAAAAAATCAGGCTGTTGCCGAAATGCTCATAAACATAGTGATTTCCCTGATTGCGACATGGAAGCTCGGTATTGCAGGCTGTCTTATCGGCACAATCGCCGCGCTGTTCTACCGTATCAACGCCATGATTATCTATTCCTCTCGGAGCATATTCAGCCGCGAATGCTCCGCAACGTACAAACGTCTGATTACAAATGCCGCTGTCGCCGTCGCCGTGCTTATTCTGCTCGGAACCGAAAGCTGCGAAGCGGTGAGCTATCTTTACGTCGCCGGCAGAGCGTGCCTTAACGCCCTTTGGATAGGGCTTCTGTTCCTCGCGGTCAACGTTGCGATCGATTTCCGTGTATATGCCGGACTGTTCGGAAGACTGACCGCAAAGCTTAAGAAACACGCCTGACGGCAGTAAACAAAACGGAGCAAATCGTGAGAGAAAACAGTAACCGCAAAACACTGTACGGCGACAATACACGCCCGACAGTCATAAAATTTCTCTGCATAATGCTGTATTTCCTTGCCGGAATGGGCGAGTGGCGTTATATAAACGGCGTATACGGCGGACTCCCCAAGGCAATAACTCTCGGCATAATCGGAATCGCCGTGCTGTATGCGCTTGTGAAACCGGAAACGGACAGGCTTCGTGCGGTCACATTTCCGTCCGTATTGTATTTCTGCCTGATAATTTCGATTCTGCTCTGGTCGATCGTCATATGGGAAGTAAATCTTTCGGAAAAATCGGAGATTATCGCGGGCTGTTCAAAGCTGGCTTTTCAGAGCATAGCCGTTCTCGCGGCAATATCGACGGTATATCTTTTCGGCAGTGAGGCGGTGAACCTGTTTGCAACCGGGCTTTGTCTGACGAACATGACGATAATGCTGCTGGAGCTGTTCAATTTCGGCATCGTCGCAAGCGTTCAGTCGCTCCTGACCTGTCTTTTCACATTCGGCGAAGCAAGCGGATATGCACGTGCACTTGAAATCCACGATGTCACCTATGTTTTCGGTCAGCTCGTAATATATTACGCCGGCTTTGCGCCCCGCATAACCGAAAAAGAAAAGACGACCCGCCGCAGATTTCTTGCTGCCTGCATATTCTTTTTCATTATCGGCATGAAGCGTATTGCGATCCCCGCCGTTATACTTGTCCTGATAGTTTCCGCAATGCTGAAGCGCCGCGAAAAACTGTTTCGCACCATTGTAACGCTCGGTTGCGTGACCGTCGTTTTCTTCTTTGTTTTTCTGTATCTTGTGCGTAACGGATATGTCACCGCGTTTCTTTCAAAGCTCGGAATAAACATGATGGGGCGCGATTTTCTCTGGTCAAAGGTCAACGAATATTACGATCTGTCGGTGACTTATATAGGTCACGGTCTTGAATACGTTGACGTCATAGTAGGCGAGTGGTATGATGCCGGACTCATCAATCATGCCTATCCGCTCCATAATGATATTCTGAAAGCGTTTGTGGAGCTGGGTTTTCCCGGTTTCTGCATCTGGTCGGGTCTCCAGTATATCGCTTTCCCGATATTCTGGTATAAATTTGCGGATAAGCTGACATCGCTGCTCTATATGTCTCTGCTGCTCTACATGACCTTTACATATCTGACAGACAATACCGCGTTCTATTTCTGGAGCACTCTCAGTCTGCGGCTTATAGTACTGAGCTACTCGGTCACGAAAAAAACGGGTCCCGAGGTACGCCTCTGGAAGCCCATGAGCAGGGAAGAGGTCAGAGAGCATATTCGCCTTGAAATGCAGAATAACGGTGGTAACAATGCCTGAGCTGTCAATAATTCTTCCGGTATACAAAATGGAAAAATTCCTTCCGCGCGTCATCGCGTCGATAAAGGCGCAGACAATGCGCGATTTCGAGGCAATATTCGTGGATGACGGTTCGCCCGACAACAGCGGCGCGATATGTCTTGCCTCCGCCGCGGATGACAGCCGTTTTAGGGTTATAACGAGGGAAAACGGCGGTGTTTCAAAGGCGCGCAACACTGCGCTTGATGCCGCGACGGGCGAATACGTGATGTTTGTCGATCCTGATGACTGGATAGAACCGGACGCCGCGGAAGTTCTTGTGGGTATGGCAAAGAATCATAATGCCGATATCGTGCTTTACGGCAGACATAACGACCGCTATTCATCCGACGGCACCTTTGTCGGCACATCACTTTCAAAGCCGCCGATAACCGGAGTTTTCACAGACGAGCCGTTCAGAACACATTTTTCCGCGCTCGCAACATCCTATTTCATAACCGATAAGCTCATGAAGCGCAGTTTCATCGAAGAGCACCATTGCCGCTTTCCGGATATGGATCTCGGCGAGGACGGCGCGTTTTACATCTCATTTTACTCCGCAGACCCATCCTGCCTTGTCGCGACCGATCGCGCTTTCTATCATTACACCGTCCCCGAATCCGGCTCGCTTTCGACGTCGTATCATCCCGAACGCCTGAAATATGCGTTTGTCCTCAGCGACATGACCCGCGCAGCCGTTGCCGCGTGGGGGCTTGAAGCGTCGCCGACGTATATGCGCACCGTGAATTACTGCACCGTGCGCGACATAATGATGCTTGTCAAAAACACTGCACTGAGCGGCGAAACGCCTGCGGCACAGCGAACGACCTTTGCAAAAGTGATGAGAGCGGAAAAACTGCGCACGGCTGTTTCGGAAACGCCGCTTTCGATGATGTACAGCCGCAACGACCGCATAAAGCTCGCATTGCTGAAAATGCATATGTATTCGCTTGCGCTTGCCGTTTCGCGGCGCAATAACAGGAGAAGCAAATGATGCCAAAGCTGAAACGCATGTTTTCCTATGTACGCGAAGGGTTTCTGATGCTCTTTTTTGTGCCTGCCGGAGCTTTTTGCAGACATTTTTCAAAAAAATACAGAAATCTCTGGCTTGTTGCCGAGCGCGGAAACGACGCGCGTGACAACGGCTACCGCTTTTATGAATATCTTCGCACGATGCATCACGAGGTCAATGCGCACTATGTGATAACGACCGACAGCGCCGACGAAATGAAAATCGCCGCTCTCGGCGGCGGTGTGCGATATCGCGGCTTTTCGCATTATCTCATGTATTACTCCGCCGAATATCTCATCGGAACGCACGTGCAACCCTGCGCACCCGATCTTATAATGTACTATCATTTTGCCTCAAAGGGAATAAAGGCGCACGGCAGGCAGATATTCCTCCAGCACGGCATAACGATAAACGGAATGGAATGGCTGTATCGCCGCAGTCTGCGCATTGACATGTTCGTATGCGGCGGCAAGCCCGAATACGATTTTATCAGTACGCATTTCGGTCATCCCGACGGCGTTGTGCGCTATCTCGGCTTTTGCCGCTTTGATAACCTCATTAGAACAGCCCATCGGAAAAAAATGATTCTCCTCATGCCGACATGGCGCGGAGCAAGATACCCTTCCGGCAATGAGTTTGAAAAAACGCTCTATTGCAGCAGCTTCCGCTCACTTATAAGAAGCGGCAGGCTTTCGGATATGCTTGAAAAATACGGCTATACCATCATATTTTATCCGCATGTTGAAATGCAGAAATATGTCGGCTGTTTTACTGCCGGTTCGGA
>FR892170.1 GCA_000433115.1 Ruminococcus sp. CAG:382 | reverse complement strand
ACCGCATTCCTGCGGTCAATGAAGGTGGCTTTTTTTATTGCCAAAATTATTATTCAAGGAGGAACCGAATGTACATTGAAATGAATCCAACCGGGTTGACGCTGACAGACCTGATCTGCGTTGCCCACCGAAAACGAAGCGAGGACACCGGCTTTCCGTATGCTGTACAGTCCTGCCGATGCTCCAACTGCCGTTATGTTAGCGAGGGTAAATGCTCCCTTAAAGAGTGCTGCTGTATGGCGGAAAGAGTACGGGCGCACACCTGTACTTTTGCCGAGATTCTGAACACCTGCTTTGCCAATGTTAAGGACAATGTGTTCCATTATTGTCGCACGAATCAAGGAAGATCAGAGATGCGAGATCATTTCGGGTCACAGGCGCGTTCATGCCTGCCGCAGACTGGGACTGAAGCTCATTCCTGCGATTGTGCGTGACCTTTCCCGTGATGAAGCCATCATTGCTATGGTGGACGCGAATCTGCAAAGGGAGCATATCCTGCCGAGCGAAAAAGCGGCAGCATACGGCAAGATCATGGACGCTTTCGGAGGAGAGAACATCGAAATTTCGGCAACGAGCAAGAATCATATCAATGCAATGGACATCAATATGGACTGTGCCGACGGACAGAACCCCGTTACGCTGAAATCCGAGTATATGCTGTCCCTGTGTGAGCAGGCGGTATGCGACCTCGGTCCGAAGTTGAACGGATATATGCGAAGCGGTTTTGGCGGTAAGGCACCGACGCTGAAAGATTTCTATGAAGAACTCAAAGCACAGCCGGAACCCGAAGAAAAGGATATTGCGCTGTCGCTGGAACTCTTTGCAAGCGGCAGTCTTGATACTTTTGCAAATGAAACCAATGTGGATACCAAGAACCGTCTGATCTGCTATGACATCCATGATCTCGGTAAGGCACTGATGCCTAGGGATATGTTAAAAGGAATGAGTCCGGTTCAATACCGGACTCATTTAAAAGCAATTTAATATCAAGGCTTCACCGCGTAATTCCGATGGTGCAATTGCACTGTCAGATTTTTCGTCATCCGTAAAGAATCCGGTCGGGAGCACAGCCGTATTTCAGTCCGCTCGGTTGGGCGAGTGACGGTGAGAGCTTGGAGCCACGCGCGGATGAGGAAATCTCGCTCGTGAAAACGGAGATATAATTCTTCGTCATACCGATGCTTCTGTCAAACGCGGTCTTGGTCAGTCTCTGTTCCGAAATGATCTTATTCAGCCTTTGTGAAAGGGTCACAGTCATTTCCTCCGTTCTTCGATTGGTTCATAAGAGAGATGTAGACGAGGAGTTCCTTGCGGGATTTGACATTGAGTTTTTCGTAAATGTGGGAATTGTGGTACTTCAGCGTGCTTTCCTTGATATTCGCCGATTCCAGAATTTCCTTCGTAGACAGCCCGGAAACATAGTAATCAAAAATCTCACGCTCGGTTTTTGAAAGACCGGGAATTCGTTCAAGGAAAAATCGATATGCTTCAGGATCAACCGTGTCTTTTGTGCGCTCTGCCAGCTTATCAATCTCTGCCTGTGCACGATCGTATGCTTCTTTTGCCGTGTTCCGCTCCTCAATCAAAGAGGCGAGATGATCGGCACTTTCCCGTTCTTTGGACGAAAGAAAGTCCAGCACGTTGTTGATTTCCACAATGTCGGTTCGTTTACGCTGACTGCTCTCGGCTTTGATCTGTTCCAGACCTTTCAGGATGGGTGTCAGGTAACGGTGGCTGACATAAATACAGCAGAATACCGAGAGAACCACTAAAAGAAGGACAAGAAATCCGATACTCAGCGCATTTTTGAAAGTTGCCTTTGCAAAGTCGGCTTCAGGCGTCATGACGATCGTGGAAAATCCGGGTGAAGTGTCGTTGCCAATATAACTGCGGACAACGCCGACGAAGCTCTCGTTTTCACAACGCAATTCGGTCAGTCCGCTGCCGATATCACGTCCGGTCAGCGCGGACTCAGGAGCATAGTAATAGTCATTGAACGCACCGCAGGCAAGAAAACTGCTGTATGTATCGTTTTCACTGAATTCTGCCATCAGACAGGTCGGGTGGCTCAGTTTAGACACCTGACTGTGAAAAAGAGCAAAGTAGCTCTCCGAAAGTTCAAAACCGCAGATTCCAATCAGTGAACCGCTCATATCACGGATCGGCAAGGTGATCAGCATCGCTCGCTCGGACATTCCGGGCAAGGTAAACAACCCCGTGAAGCGGTAAGATTGTTCCAGAGAAAGACCTGTGTCGGCTGTCGCCGCATCCCAATCGAGAAAGAAATCGCAACGGGTTTCCAAACGCCACTTTCTGTGCGGCATAACGCCGTTTTCCCGGCTCACCGAGGCGATTCCGCGATACAGCACGGCATCGCGGCGGTCGAGCTCATAGCCGTTGACCTGCAGATACAGTCCGCTTTTTGTGACCTCTGCGGAATACGGATTTACTGAAACATCGAGAATAACAAACGCACCCGAGCAGTCTGTCTGGAAAAGATACTGCCGCAGGGGATCAAAAATCAGCTTCTGAAGCTCAAGGAGTGCACCGCTGTTGCCGTCAAGTTCGGCAAAGGTCATATTATGTTCCGAAAGGTAATGTCCTATGATCTGCGACGCGTCCTCCGAAAGATGTACGCCCATCATGGCGAGAGTATTTCTGTGCGTCAGAATCTCTCTCTCAAAGACCTGCGCCTGCATATCGCTTTTTTCAAAGAGTTCATCTTTTGGCGTCCGGAATCTGCCGAGCAGGATCAGCATGGTTGCAAGAAGCGCCAGAAGCAGAATTGCCATGGCAAAGGTGTAAAGAAACAGCTTGCGACGCATGGTTTGCTTCGGCATTTTCAGATGTAATTTGCTTCTGTCCATAAAGACCCCCGTTATTTTGTGGCACGAAACAGCTTCCAGAGCTCATTTGCGAGCTTTTCCGCGCTCTCGCCGTTCTTCACCCGTTCCGGCATGGTTGCCTGCGCACGGCGAAGCTCGTCATAGAGCGTATTGACCTTATTATAATAGCCCACAAAGCTCGGCTCGCGCAGGAATGTCTGCGTGTTTCTGATTTCCGTGAGTGCCGAATACAGCTCCTTATAGGATTCTTTCGGGAAAGAATAGGATTCAAGGGCTTTGTATGCGTCATTGCGTACGGGCATATATCCCGTTTCGGCAACGAAGGCAAGGTTGCGCTCTCCCTCGGTCAGCCAGTGCGCGAAAACCGAGGCGGCTTCTGCTTTCTGATCTGTTGTCTTGTTGGCACAAAGTCCAACGCCCGCCTGTGTCGCGTATTTCGGGCGGTTTTCGTTCTGCGGAAGCGGCAGGATTTTCAGCTCCATCGGCTCCGAGGTGTTGTCCGGGTATGTGACGGTATCATTGTAATACATAACAGCCGCAGAAGAGCCTGCGCCACACGGAACGTCCCCCGTCATCACATGGGTGTTGGAATACAGTTCGGCAATCATAATATGCCCCTTGGCAAGCGTCTCGGCGAACTGCATATAGGAAGCCTTCAGCATAGTGTTGTCAAAATCATAGTATCCGTCTTTATAAAGGTCATCGGGCCTCGCCCCTTTTTCAATTGCATTCAGCTCGACTGCGCGTTGTACATAATCAAAGGCACAGAAGGGCTTACCGGAATACTCGTAATACTTTTCAGCGGTACGGAAAAATCCGTCCCATGTGGCAAGGTCGCTGTATGTCGCGCCCGTTGCAGCGGCAAAGCGCGAAAACTCACGCCTGCTTATGTACAGAACATGTGTTGATTTTGACACAGGAAAAATAACAAGCCGCTCATCAATCATGCCGTCGGCGAGAAAGTCCGGTACGAAGCCGGCGCGCTCCTCGTCTGTAAAGTAATCATTCCAATTGAGAAGGTTTTCCGCACCGAGTTTTGCGGCATCACTGTTGTGGCAGAAAAAGAGGTCCGGCATATCAAGCGCGCCGGGTGCACCGTTTTGAGCTTCAGCGAGCTGACCTCCGATCTTTCCCGCACTGGACATGAGCTTGACGCTGATAACGATGCCTTTTTCTTTTCCGACCGTTTTGTTGAATTCGGAAACCAAGCGGTTCATCGGTGAGTCCGCCTGCTCGCCGTAGGTGTGCCACAGCGTCAACGTGACCGGTTCGTCCGGGTCAAGAAGTGACTTCTCCGAGCATCCCGAGAAGCAGAGAAGAGCAAATGTGAATGCGAGCAACAGCGCAAGCGTTTTTTTCATAAAGAGCCCTCCGTACGGGTCAAAACCTATACTTTTCCCGTAAAAGTATAGGATGAGTCCCGGGAAAATAAAAATATTTTTTCGAAAACCTCGACTTTTGACCGAAAAGTATGGGGACAAATCCGTATAAATCCGTATAATAAAATCATGAAAAACGGTTACTGTGCCCTGAAGTGAAAGCAAAGGTTTTACGTATCATTTTTATTGTATCATACTTCGTTGATTTAGTCAATTGTTTTCGATGAGCTGATTACACATAAAAAGGAGGATAACAAATGCACGAAAATGACTACAGAATGTTCGACGGGTTTTATATCCCTGTGATTCCGGATGCGGATTACCATTTCGACACCGACCACAGGGGATGCAATTTCCTGTTTATCGATGACCGTCAGAGGCGGTATGTAATCAGCTTTGAGAGTTGCCTTGATGTCTACGAAAAGTGTGTGAACTTTCCGCAGTACAAAAAATCCGAATACCGCGAGAACGGACGCACAATGCACACACTGCTGCTGGAACGTGAGGAGGACGATGAACGCGGAAATTACGGCTTCTTTATTCTGGATACGCCATACGGCAAGCTGGAAGGACAGGTATCTGTTCCGAAGATTGGCGCATGGAGGGAAACGGTTTTACCGCGACTGATTTTTCTCATGAACGGACTCGCCGCAGAAGAAAAATCGAATGCCTGAAGATAATCAACAATAACCGATATGACAGAGAGGAACAAAGCAATGAGTAAAAAAGCAACAAAACTGATCAGCCTGCTGCTCAGCGTTATCATGCTGCTCGGTATGCAGCCGATGCAGATATCAGCGGGAGCCGCAGACCGCTCAAAGCCGGCGGTCGGCTATCCGACGGGAGACAGTGACGGACTGATTCTTGAATTTTCAAGTGCAGGTGCGCTGGAGATATTCAGGACGGTATACGGCGGGCGGATGCTCGGCGGCAATATGCTTCTGGTGGACGGCTCTTATGAAGAAGCCGTGCGCTATGAAAAAATGCCGAACATTGAGTCGGTAACATATAACTATACACTTGAGGCGGCGGGGATAGCCGAGGATTTCGGAACCGCACCCACCGACCCGAGAATCAATGATACTTACGTATCGGCACCGTTTCTCGATGCTCTGGGAAAAATGGCGGACGAGGCGGGTCTCACATCCCTTTATACGGTGCGTGCTGCCGTGCTGGATACCGGCATAGACGCGACGCATGAGGACCTTGTCAATCGCGTGGTCGCCGGCTATGATGCAATAAATGATGCGGTAATCGCCAAGGGCATAAATTCCGATATCAGCGCAAACGGACACGGCACAAAAGTAGCCGGACTTATCGGAGCCGAAGCGGACAACGACGTGGGCTTTTGCGGAATGGCAGGTAAATATCCCCTCGAGCTGATACCCGTACGCGTACTCGGCGAGGACGGCAAGGGCAAGATTGCCGATGTCGTGCGCGGTATTTATTGGGCTATAGATAACGGCGCGGATATTCTGAATATGTCCTTTGGCGCAAATATGTCATATTATCCGACTGCACTCGCCAATGCAATCCGCGATGCGCGTCGGCAAAATGTTTTCTCAATCTGCGCCGGCGGAAACGATACCGGTTACAACAGCAGTACGACTTACTCCGGATTTTATCCTGCGGATCTTCAGGATGCTTATCCTGTTCTTGCCGGATATTATATGAGCGCAAATATTCAGTCGTTCTCTTACTGCGCAAAATACAGCGATGTTCCCGGATATGACTATGTCGGACACGACGGG
>FR892169.1:579-6887 GCA_000433115.1 Ruminococcus sp. CAG:382 | reverse complement strand
TTCACGGGGAGAAAACAGAATAAGCGAAGCGAATTCTGTTGTCTTCCCGTCGTTCCCCGAAAGAGAGGTTCACGGGGAGAAAACAGAATAAGCGCAAGCGAATTCTGTTGTCTTCCCGTCATAAAATAACTTATAACTTTACAACGGAGGTGTTCAGCGCCATGCTTCATCACATCGTTATGTGGAAGCTGCTTGACAGCGCAAACGGCAAAACCAAGGAGGAGAACATTCAGCTGCTCCTCGACGGCTACAAAGAGCTTCAGAAAATCATTCCATCCATCGCGGACGCGGAAATGCACCGCACCTGCGGCGGCACCGCAGACCTCATTCTCATCACTCATTTCAAAGACAAGGACGAGCTTGACGCATACGTCAACCATCCCGAGCATCAAAAATACTCGGCGTTTTGTAAAACGGTACGGGAAACGCGTACCGCTGCCGATTATTTTTGCTGAATGTCACAAACTTCAGAAAAATAAAAAAAAGCCGTTGACAAGCGGCTTTTTTTGTGCTATGATTGCTACAACAAGATAGAGGCGCGGCAATCAGGCTGTTCCGTCATTCAAAAGCGTTGCAGAACGTGACGGATAATGGGCTTGCCGCCGAAGCGGAGCTTTTCTGTGGGAGCTTGCAGCTGGGTCTGTACGGGATACGTGCAGAACTGTCACACTCGCTGTGGAGGGCTATCGCTTTTATGTCACATATTTTTGATTTATGTGCGGGCGTTGTTTCACAGCGTCCGCGATTTTGTTTTTCCGCGTATGCCGGCTTTGCGGACAACATCGCACGCGACGCTATTTCTTGGGAAACAAAACTTATTCTCAAAGGAGAAAAATCATCATGAAAAGATTAATTGCCATTATTCTCGTTGTCACCGCAGTGCTGCTTTCAGCCTGCAACTCATCTTCATCCGTCAATGTTGCGGAAGCAAAGTCGATCGCCGACCTCAAGGGCGCAAAGATCGCCGCTCAGACAGGCACGTTCCACGCCGAAGCAATGAAGCAGATCGAAGGCAACACCGCCGATACATATCCCGAATTTTCCGACATGCTGACCGCGCTCAAGAGCGGCGCGATCGACGGTTACATCGCCGAGGAGCCCACCGCCCTTGCCGTATGCCCCACCGACAACACTCTTGATTATCTCCGTCTCGTCAACAACACGACCGGATTTACCGCAACCGAAAAGCAGACCGGCGTTGCCATCGCAGTCAAAAAGGGTTCCGATCTCGTCGCCCGCATAAACGCCGTACTTGCCGAAATTTCAGCCGAAACACGTTATAATCTCATGCTCCAGATGGCTGACATCAGCGCCGGCAAGAGCGTCACTTCCCTCGCACTTTCCTCCGAAGCTCCCGAAAATCCCACCGGCACGCTCAAAATCGCGATGGAATGCGCTTACGAACCCTATAACTGGACCGACCTCAACACCCCCACCATCGGCGCCGTTCCGATCTATGACCAGAACGGAAACGTCAAGGAGGGGCAGTACGCAAACGGCTATGACGTTCAGATCGCTCAGTACGTTGCAAACAAACTCGGTCTCAAGCTCGAAATTTACGCATACGACTGGGAATCCCTCGTTCCCGCGGTTCAGTCCGGCGCCGTTGACGGTATTGTCGCAGGCATGAGCCCCACTCCCGAGCGTGAGGAACAGGTCGACTTCACCGATATGTACTATACCTCCAACCTCGTCGTAATCTACAAGAAGAAATAACCGGTTTTATTGAAGAGGCGCGGGAATTTCCGGCGTCTCTTCCCTTATCCGAAATATTTTTCAAGGTGTTTTGATATGAGCTTTTTCAACGATGTTCTGAACATCCTCAAACAGTATTATCCGTTCCTGCTGCGCGGTGTCGGATACACACTGCTTATCTCACTGATAGGTACGGTCGCCGGATTCCTTATCGGTCTGCTGACCGGTATGCTGCGTACCGCGCCCATGCCCAAAAATCCCGTGCGCAGATTCTTCCGCAAGCTGCTTTGCGGCATCATCGCCGTTTATGTCGAAATATTCCGCGGCACGCCTATGATGGTTCAGGCTATGGTTATATACTGGGGATATGCGTTCGCAAGCGGCGGAAATACGCTCCCGCTCATCCCGTCCGGCATTATCATCGTTTCGATCAACACCGGCGCATATATGGCAGAAATAGTACGCGGCGGTATCATTTCCATCGACAAGGGTCAGTTTGAAGGCGCTTCCGCTGTCGGTATGACTCATTCGCAGACAATGCTCCACGTCATTCTGCCGCAGGTCATCAGAAATATTCTCCCCTCCGTCAGCAACGAATTCGTCATCAACATCAAGGATACCTCCGTTCTGAACGTCATCGGCGTTACCGAGCTTTACTACTTCGCGGGCGTTATCAAGCGCCAGAATTTCCAGACGTTCCAGACATATCTCGTCGTCTGCGTTATCTATTTCATTCTCACCTTCTCGGTGACGCGACTACTCAGATTCGTCGAAAAGAAGCTTGACGGCGACGCAAATTACACCGTTTTCGGTTCGCAGTCCGACCCGAACGCGGAAATTCACATCAAAAAGGAGGAGCCCGTCAATGACTGACCGCATTTTTGAAATCAGACACCTTCAGAAACAGTTCGGCGACCATCAGGTGCTGAATGACGTCAACCTTTCGGTTGAGCGCGGCGAGGTCGTCAGTATAATCGGCTCGTCCGGTTCAGGCAAAAGCACGCTCCTGCGCTGCATAAACCTGCTCGAAACTCCCACATCGGGCGAAATTCTTTACAAGGGCAAGAACATACAGACGGAGATCCCGTCGCTTTACCGCTACCGTGCCGAGGTCGGCATGGTGTTTCAGCAGTTCAATCTGTATAACAACATGGACGTGCTGCAAAACTGCGTGATCGGGCAGAAGCTCGTCATGAAGCGCTCGAAGCAGGAAGCCGAAGAGCTTGCCATGAAATATCTTACTACTGTCGGCATGAAGCAGTTCATAAACGCAAAGCCGCGTCAGCTTTCGGGAGGTCAGAAGCAGCGTGTCGCAATCGCGCGCACTCTTGCCATGTCGCCGGAGGTCATTCTCTTTGACGAGCCTACCTCGGCGCTCGACCCCGAAATGGTGGGTGAGGTGCTGAACGTCATTAAAAGTCTTGCGTCAACCGGTCTCACAATGCTCGTCGTTACCCACGAAATGGGCTTCGCGCGCGATGTTTCGGACAGAGTCGTATTCATGGACGGCGGTGTCGTCGTGGAGGACGGAAGCCCCGACGTTGTATTCAACAATCCGTCAAAGCCGAGAACACGCGAATTTCTTTCGCGCTATCTCGCGGGCTGATTATACATAGCATTGACATTTTTCACAAAGTATGATATCATAATCGGGTGGTTATATATTGAAGCCACCCGATTATATTTTTTTGACACGGAGGAAGAATTTATGAAGAAAATCAGATTCGCATCGCTTTCCATGGCGTTTATACTGATGCTGTTGCCGTTTGCGGCGCTGACGTCTGCGGCGGATGAACCGGAAAAGATGTTTGACAACGTCAAAAGTTTTGACATCGTAGCATTTGACACCAAGGTGGACGGCAAGGGCGTTTATGTTTACACAAACGACGGCGACACCGACAGGATACTGCTCACAAAAGATTATAATTTCGGCAACACAAACATTTTCATCTTTGACGGCGACGGAATGATGTTTGAGGCGGGCGGCGGTCTTTATTCAAACGTGGACGAACGTCTCGGCAGCCCGCAGCTTTCGGTGACCGTTCCGGCAGGCGGTTTCATTGTCGCGTATGACGGTGTCGGCGGGCTGAATACGCTTTACCGTGCGGTCATGCAGGGCGCGATGCTTTATAATGCCACCATGACGATCGATTATGTCGTAAAGGCGACTGTCGACAGAGAAGCGAAAAAGCTGACCGTTGAATACGACAATCCGGCACCGAGCGACAAGGAAGCGAAAAAGTTTCTCTTCATCGGCAACAGCGAAACGTATTTCAACGGTATTCCGATAAAGTTCAAGGCGCTTTGCCGTGCGGCGGGCATAAAGGTGGAGGTCGATTACTGCACGGAGGGCAGCTCGTATCTTTATCAGTATGCAAAGGAAAACGAAGTTTACGCCGGTAAGTTCAGAAACAAGCTGAAAAACAAAAAATACGACTATGTTGTTCTGCAAAACGGCGGCGGCAGCAATACGGCGGACATGGACGAAGCGCTTGATATCATGCTTCCGCTCATCAGGGAAAACGGTGCCGAGCCTGTGCTTTATATGCGGTATTCGGACAAGTACGGCAAGAGCGGACTTTATTCCGTAACGGAATTCGATTACGGTGTTTACAGCGCGACAGCCGAAAAGTATGGTATCAAAATGATGCCGTCCGGTCTGTCATTCATATTCTGCTATGAAAATTTCGCCGATGTTGTTCCGTACGAAGCGCTTTACGCGGACGATCACAACCACCATTCCGGCTACGCGAGTTATATGCTGGCGGCTACCTGGATGTATTCGCTGTTCGGCGTATCGCCTGTCGGCAACACATTCACGGCACACTACCCCGCAGATGTTGTCAAGGTGCTTCAGGAATGCGCCGTCATGGCTTGCGACAATACATATGATTTTTCAAATCCCGCTCCCGCTTCCCGCGAGATCGACGGAGTTAAGTACGTAAACGTCGCGCAGGGGTGCAAGTACACAACAACGGGCGAAGTATATGAAAGCGACCAGTGGAGCGACACCGGCTCAGACGGCAAGCTGCTTTACAAGCTGACTGACGGCAATGTGTCCGACAGCGGAAACGACTTTTATATCGGCGCACACGGCGGCTCGTCAACGGAAGTCGTCATCGATCTCGGAAAGATGTATGCAGTGAAGCAGATCGAAACCGACCTGTGGGGCAATTCGGGTTGGGGAATTCCCGATCCGTCTAACGCCAAGGTGACATTCTATATCTCAAAAGACGGCGACGAGTTCACGAAGCTCGGCGAAACCGAAAGCACGGTAAACGGCGACGGATGGAAGCAGGGCATTTTCAACGCTACGACGGTTGACACAATGAATGCCCGTTACGTCAAGGTAAGCTATGAGCTTGGCGGCAAGTTCCGCTGGGTGAGCGAGATAAATGTTTTCGGTGCGAATGCAAAAGCCGAGTCTGTCGATGAATCGTCCGAAGCATCAGACGATAAATCAAGCGAAGAATCTCACGATGAATCATCCGAATCCGAGACATCGGTAAGCGAAAATCCGTCATCCGAAAGCCCTGACGACGAAAAGAAGGGCGGTTTGGGCACAGGCAGCATAATCGCGCTCATCGGCGGCGGTATTGCCGTTGCTGTCGCGCTCGGCGTTGTATTCGCAAGAAAAAAGAAATCAAAATAAAAAGTGCAAAGGAAAACGTCAAATGAAAAGAATAGCTTCATCAATACTTGTGCTGGTCATGCTGCTTTCGTTTTCCGCGCTCTTTGCAGTCGCCGAAAACGGAGTCACTGTCATCGACGGAGGTGCGTATGTGAGCATCTCGGTCGGTAAGAAATACACAAGCACAGGCACAAGATATGCAAATTCCGCATACAGCGACACCGATGCCGCCGGTAATATGCTGGGCAAGCTGACCGACGGCAGCATCAGCACAAACGGCACAGCCAACATCGCCGCTCATGAAGGGAACGAAACCGATGTCGTGATCGACCTCGAAGAAATTTGCGAGATAAAAGCCGTACAGACCGATCTTTGGGGCAACACAAGCTGGGGTATCGCTACCCCGACAAAGGCATCAGTCGATTTCTATTACTCGGCTGACGGCGAAGGCTACACCATGCTCGGCAAAACATCCGTCGTCACCGAAAAGGCGAGCGACTGGACACAGTGCGTTTTTACCGCAAAATCCGATATGACCGTAAGCGCACGCTACATCAGAGTTCATTACAATCTCGGCGGCGCCAGATTCCGCTGGAGCAGTGAGATTTCCGTCTTGGGAACAGGCTCTATCCCCGAAAACGAACACAGAATAACCGAAGCCGACGGAGTGAAATACATCCGTGATTTTGAAAACGGAGCAGAGCTTTCCGACGTATTCTCCGCATTCGGCGGCAGAAAGATAACCGTCAGAAACGCAAAAGGCAATGAAAAAACGACCGGAATGATCGGCACCGGAGACATCATCACCGACGGCGAAAGCGAATATGTCGCAGTCGTACGCGGCGATTTGAGCGGCGACGGAAAAATCAACACAGGCGATTATGTCGCACTGCGCCGCGCGATACTGAATCAGGTGAGGCTGTCAAAGGCGCAGGGGCTTGCCGGCGGCATCGACAAAAACGGCAAAATGCAAGCCAAGGAA
>FR892169.1:0-404 GCA_000433115.1 Ruminococcus sp. CAG:382 | reverse complement strand
GCAGACAGACGGTCACTCCGTGAAGGTCACGATGGTCAAAACCGCATGGGGCACATGGAACCTCGGACGCTATGATGCGATCGAAAACGCGACAGGCAAAACAGTGACGCTGAATCCCGGCGGAACCGACTGGGAATATGTTTACCGTGTCGGCGAAACGGCAGGAGACATCACCTTCTGCGGCGGCAATCACGGCAACGAAAAGCTTGTCGACATAAAATTTTATGACGCAAAGAGCGGTCGCGAGCTAAACGACAACGACACCGCCGACGGCGTCAGAATTGTGGAACGAACTCAGATCTATTACAACAACAAGCCCGACAAGCCCTTTGTCAATGTCGTCCGCACCTATGTGATCAACGGTGCAGACGTATGGCTGGAATGCGACTACGATTTCATACACG
>FR892168.1:32096-34907 GCA_000433115.1 Ruminococcus sp. CAG:382 | reverse complement strand
TTACTGATTCTTTTCCGCGTTCCCGACGGAATACGGGTTTTTGTTTGTTTTCGGCAAATCGCGCTCCGAGCCGCATCTGCCCGCCCAGCCGATAAAGGACACCCACATAATCAGATACAAAACCCATGCGATGAATGCACCGACCGACCACCACACAGATATTTTCAGCCAAAAATGTAGCACCAATAAAACCGCAGCCGGCAGCAGTCCTCCGATATTCATAAGAACATTGATGAAGAGACAAGGGAAAAAACTGTCGCATCGTTTTGAATTACGCATTAATTTTCCTCCTTTCGTGTTGTTTCGCCCCGGAAACCGCTCACATTCCGCCTGCGGCATCACGGGTATGGAGAGATCGCCTCATGCACCGAAGTCGTGTTCTCCGACAAAACGCCCCGCCGGAGTCCGGTCAGGTGCGAAGCCGGTCATATGCACGTCCTCAAACATACGGGAAACCCCGCCGTTTTCTTTTCTTCAATATGCTTTTTTCCGCTTTCCGCGCGACCACGTCACATCGCGTAGATTTGATCCATCAGATATTCGGCGGACATCGAGCCGTAGAAAAACTGGTCTATAATACCGTTTTTCTTTGCGTCCCTGATATCCTTTGCCGCCTGTTTTTCGGTGTTTGAATCGACGATGAGAGCAATCTTGCAATCGGGACATACAGACTTTACCTCGTCCCGGAGCTTTAACCTCTCACACAGCATCCACGGAGTGTATCCCGTCACTTCCATCACAAGAACAAACGGCTTATACACCCGGCACAGTTCGACTGTATCTTTCGGGGATTCCGTACGAACTGCGTCGATATCATAGTCCGAATTTCTGAAAGCGGTCGCTATGGTATCGCCGAACAGATAATTCTGCATGTCGACCACAATTTTTTTCATCGAACCATCCCTCCTTTTCTTTCGGGATATATCTGATGAATTTGATTCATCTTGCTATCCGGTATTATTATATCAGAAAAAAACGGCTCCGTCTGTCCTCAAAAAAGAGGACAAATGCCGGCCAAATTGTAAATATATTATGAACTCCCGTCTTTTTTCCTCCGGACAGCGAAAAAAGGGACTGTTAAAAACCATGTGTTCTTAACAGTCCCTCAAAAATGACGCAATGCATAAAGTCATCATTTTACTGCATGTTTATCGTTTTTCTTCGTGCTCATCAAGCCAGCATCCGGGCACGACCATCCGTTTGCCGACGGCTGCAATCATCAGCCGGTTGCGGTTCGGATAGCCGGTTTTTACCAGCATACGGTTGATGTATGTCCGCACCGAGGATTCCGCCACGTTCAGCTCCGCGGCGATCTCGGTATTGGTTTTTCCCTCACAGAGCAGGCGCAGAGTCTCCATCTCGCGGTCGGATAGTTCACAGGAAAGCGTTTTGCCGAGCCGGACAGTCGGAACACCGTCAGGCCAAAAGCGTTTACCCGAAAGAGTGCCTTCAATCACGCTCACAAGGTCACCGGAAGGGGAATCCTTATACCAGAAGCTGTCGGCGCCGATCTTTTTTGCCCGATCAAGAAATCGTCCCTCCAACATAGATGTCACAATAACGATTTTTATCATGGGATAGAACTTCTTAATCGATTCGGCAGCAGTCAGACCGTCCGAGTCACTTTCGGTGCATATATCCATGAGAATCAGGTCGATGTGACCCTCGCCGCACCGGTAAAGCGCCGCATCGGCTTGCGGCAGCGTGCCCGCGACCTCGCAATCCCTGCACTTTTCCACGCAGGAGCACAGATAGGTTCTCGCCAGTGCCTGATCTTCAACAATCAGTATTTTTCTTACAGCCATAGGTTATCCCCCCGCATTTCGGCTTTGGGTATCTCGATCACAAGAGAAAATTCCGGCAGGCTCTGTACCGTCATCCTCCCACCCGAAATTTCGACACGGTGGCGCAGATTGGAAAGACCGCCGCCCTCCGTAATCTTTTTCTCCGGCGGCTTGCCGTTGTTGCGTATCATAACCGTGTAGCCGCCCTCGCTTTCCCAGATGTTTACGGAAATCACGGTGGCTCCGGCATACCGAATGGCGTTGTCCAGACAGACCTGCAGGGCGGTGTACATCAGCTCCGCCTCGGCGTCCGTCGGCTCTTCGCCCCTTATTCTCACTGCCACGCCGCTGGTCTTTGCGCTGTCAAGCAGTTTTTTCTTTGCCGGCAGACGGATCGATTCCCGAAAGGCAATGGCTTTCTCCCATTCGTGGCAAACGGTATCCGCATCAATACCGTCGAAATCCCCCGTTATATACTGCTTTGTCAGCGTAATGCAGGCGGCAAGGCTGTCGTGCATGGCGGATTTTGCGGCGAGAAGCTCCTTTTCCCGCGCCAAAGCCCCGACATTGTCGGAAAGCTGCTTCAGCTTTTCCGAATCCTCCTCCAGCTTTCTGCTGTCGTCGGCAAGCTGCACAAGAGCACGCTGAAGCTCGGTAACGTCGGCGGCGGTAAGCTGTATATAGCTCTCTCCGTACCGATCGGTAACCTCGGTTTTTTCGAATCTCCACACGGTTTTATCCGGAAACCGATATGTATTCTCCACATCCGGCACACGGACAATGCCGTCCGGAAGATCAGACAGCGCCTCCTCGACCTCTCCGAGATACTGCATATCGCTGTCAAGCAGATATCGGCTCAGCTGATACATCTGCCGGTTGCAGAGAACTATGCTTCCCGCGCTGTCAAAAAAGCACGCCGCGGTGGGAAGCATGTCAAAGCCCTCCTTGATCGAATTAAAGCTCAGCTGTTTAGGTTTACGCATCGTCACAACCTCCTATCGGCGTGCGGACGAGCCACAGACCGTCC
>FR892168.1:0-32018 GCA_000433115.1 Ruminococcus sp. CAG:382 | reverse complement strand
ACCGACAGGTCCATCTCGCTGTCGGACACCGAAATAAACAAGGACTGCAGCCCGTTTATCGTCATTTCCGCAACCGTTTTCAGAAGGTCAAACAGCCTCATCACCTCTGTTGAGCGCATGGGCTTCGTTGTACGGTAGACCACACTGCACTCCGTGCCGCAGACGGTCATGACTCTCACCGCCTCGTCAACGGTCAGCCGGAGCTCCTGCTGAGGCAGAAGCTCATATTCCATGCCGAGGAAATACAGATTGGCGCCGCGCTTGATGTAGGTACCCAGCAGAAGAATTCTTTTCAGCAGGTTCTGCACTTCCGCAGGTCCCGTATCCTCACATTGCTTCAACAGCTGCCCGATTCTGTTTATTTGCTTTCCGTACCTTGCCTCCAGCTCATCGTAAATACGGTTTTTTTCGGTCAGCTCATACAGCTTCTTCTGTATGAAATAAGCCTCTTGCAACTTCTCCTTGTTGTTTTTGATTATGGCTTTGTTACCGCTCAGTTTTGCCCGCAGTTCTGTCAGCGGACGCACATTGTCCTGCCATACGGCATATCCGCCGCTTATCGGTGCCGACGAGATCCGTATTCCGTCGGGACGGAAGACCTGAGTTCCCTCCTCCGGACAGGCTATGTCCTCACAGGCGGCATGGGAGCGGAGAACAATGTTTCCGCTGCTGTCAGCAATACAGGCAGCCAGCGTCGTTGCCTCGAAAAGCTCGACATATCCCGTGTTGGACTGTATCATCCGGCAGTGTATACAGCTTTCGTAAATCGCGGCAAACAACAGGCAAAACATCACATTCATATCGCCGAACCACCAGCGTACAGCCGGCAGTCCAGACAGATAAAGGACTCCGTAAAGAACCGTTATGCAGCCTGTAACAAACGGCGCAAGATTCTTTTTTCCGCTGCCCGGTATACGGCTTTTGTTCAGAAGCCGGACAAGCGAAAAAACCATGCAGGCGACCATCCAGACGAGACAGGCAAAATACAGCGGACGGTGAGAAAACGAAGAGTTGTCCTGTCCCCCCGGCACTCCGCCGCTGAACGCAAACACCTGCTGGTGCAGGTCGTTGGTAATCACAGACAGAAAAAGCACGGCCGGAACAATCGCAAGACAGCCGGTCCTTACGTTCAGACGGATTTCCTGTGGTTTTCCGAGAAACAAAGCAATATACACCCCGAGCAGCGGTATAAAAAGCATGGGTAAATAGTAAAGATACCAGATGTACCGCGCCACCGTCGGATCGGTGACGATCTCGTATTTCAAGTGCGCAAAACAAGCCACACAAGCATCAGGGCAGCCGTCAGGCGCAGACAGTGCAGAGTCTGTGGCTGTATAATGCGGCGGTCAAGGGAATAACCCCAAAGGGAAAACAGAAGTAAATAAAGCGCCGCGCGGATATAGTTCACATAAATCCCGCCGATGTCGAATTTGGCAAGCATCCTGCAGGAATAAGCCGCGGCAATGAGGACAAAAACAACGATCAGGGAAATCAGCTGTCTTGTGTTCCGTTTCATGGGGAAAATCTCTCTCTTTCTGTCGCAGACAAGGGATTCCCCCTTGGCGTTGTTTTTGTGTTTCCGACAGGTCGTTCCGGACGTGCGTTTCCGCAAACGGCACGCTCGGACCAACCCGCCAGCACCGTACGGATTCCCGAACCGTCATTTCCGTTCAGGTCGGGCACTGCTCCGGAAACGGAAACCGCCGGCCCTCCCCCGGAAACGGAACCCGCCGTCTCTGACTGTCGGTAGTCGGTAGTATGATAACACATTTCCCGGAAAAACGCAAGAGTTTACAACACTCGGTGTTATTTTTCTGTGTGTTTTTCAAACCTTCACCGGAACTCCGCAAAGTCATAGCCACCGTAGCAATGGACAGCAATACAGAAGAAGGAACTTTGCATCCGAACCGCGACGGAGTTTGGATTACAATACGGGAAAAAGATCTGCGGAGCGATCTTTCACAGTGACCGGGTGGGGAGGGGGAGTCTCTTGGCTGTTTCTTTAAATATTAAGGCGTATTCTGAGATTTATTGTTATGCGAATTTGTATTTAATGTAATTGATTAAAACAACGAATATATTTATAAAAATATAAATACAAATACATCGATTAAAACATCGTTTTTTACGTGCTTATTGCGGCAGCACGAAAAAACTCCGACTTTGTTCAAGCCGGAGTTTTTGATATGTGCCGTTTCTGAAATGTACTTCGGAAACGTATGATTCATTGGTTTATGCGATTTTGAGAAGCGCTTTTCTGATTGCGATATAATCTGCGCTGTTGACTTTTCCGTCGCCGTTTCTGTCGCCTGCAAGCTTTGCGGCATCGTCAAGCGTTGTAATGCCGAGTATGGCGCGGCGAAGTGCGATATAGTCTTTTGCGTCAATTTTTCCGTCGCCGTTAACATCACCGCTTACTGCAGCAGCGAAGGCATATTCAACGTCGTTCACGGTAAATACAACGGTGTCGCCGGTGCATATGTGTGCTGTTCTGAGCTTGCCGTTTTTGTCATAAACAACGGCGTTTTTGAGAGCATCCGTGTTTGTGCCGAACGCAATTTTGATGAAGCCGCCGGATATCGCGGTGTCATCCGGTGTTTCGAAGAATTCATTGCAGTGAATGCTCTTTTCGTATCTGCAGACATTGCAACGGCAGACCATGAAGCCGTTCTCTTCGCTCCAAACGGTAAAGTCGTGACCGTTCGGCTGAGTTGAATACTGCGAAACTATATCGCCGCAATGGCTGCAATACTTGACCATAACAGCGCCGTATATGCAGTTCGCTTCTGAAATGCAGACATATTCGCCGCTGTAATCGTGACCTATGCCTTTGAAGGATATATCGTATGACACGCTCATTTTACCTTCGCCGAGCGGACCCGGATCCCGGAGGAAGCCGCCGTCTTCTATCTGTGCTTCGCTGTAGCTCACAGTGAAGGTGACTCTGACAACGGTATCTCTTTCGGGTAGGGTGATCTTGCCGTCGTTTCCGATGATATCGGTGTTGTCGGATGTCCATTTGCCTATAACAAAATAGAAGTAGCTTTCATCCCAGTCAAAAGAGAAATCGTAGTTGCCGTTCACGGTTCTGAGAGTGCCGAATTTACTGAGTAAGCTTTCGAGACGCTCCTGACGTGTCATAATATGCATGGGAACGATGAAATCATAAGAATTGTTTATGATAAGTTCGCTGTTACCGTAGCTCAGTCTGAGGAAAACGGAGCATACTTCGCCGCCGTAGTCCTCGTCGATTTTATCCTCGTCAACGGCCTTGTAATTGATTGTGCCGTCTTTGGCGATCACGGTATAATAGTCGGGCATGTCTTCAATTTGGTCGCAGTCCGCGAATTCGTCGTTATAACGCCAGTCATAATCACTTTTAACGGAAACAATGCTTACTTTGATATCCTTGAATTTCGGATTTCTTTTTGCAAGTATTTCTTCGATATATCTGCAGATGTTAACGTCGTCGTAGTCGGAATCTATGTCCCACGCTTCATCGCCGGGTTCGCTGAGGTCGCCTGTGAATTCATTCATGGTGAATCCGAAGCCTGCCATGCCGAACAGAGCATCGTCGGCATCCTTGAGAAGCCGGTCGGCTTCGGAAAGAAGTCTGACGGTTATTTTATAGTTGTTTTTGGCAAGCTGTGCATCTGTTGCGTTGAAGGTTTTGCTGACTTTGACATAGCCGTCCGCTTCAATTGTGTAGCGATACTGACCTGCCTTAATCTCATATACGCCATTGTCGTTTGGCAGTATCGGATCGCCGTATGCGCCACTGTAGCCGTTTTTGTAAAGTGATATTTTAGCGTTGGCGGGAGTAACGTCGAATGTGATCGGATAAATACGTTCGGCAAGTCTTACGGTGGGTGAAAGATCATCCGAAGCCACTTCAAAGTTGCCGTTTGCGTATTCGCTTCCGCTGTTGTAGGTAGCCTGATAAGAGTACTTTCCGGGCTTTAAAAGATAATTGTATGTGTCGTAGCCGTATTCGTCGGCAAGAGGCTTACAGAGTGTGTTTTCGGAATCAAAAACCTTGAGAGTTGCGTATTCGGTGGAAGAGCCGTTGGCACGTATCACACTGAATCCCACTTTGTATTTTTTCTGAGTCAGGCGGATTGTAAGCTCTGTGTCTTTTTTGATCGTGAATTTTTCGGAGGCTTCCTCGAAGCCGGCTGCATTGACGGTATAAATATAGTCTTTTGGGGATTAATTTTATTTCAAAACCGCCCATGACGGTATAAACGCCGTTGCTGTCAGGATACTGCTTTGTTGGACGTTTGACATTGGTGCCGATAAACACGTCGGCGTTTTCAACGGGATCGCCGTCATCGTCAACAACCTTGACAGTGAGCTTCACCTTGGGGAGTTCGTGTCTGATAAGCAGAACATATTCCTTAACGGCAACGACACTCTTTGAACTGTCGGTGACGGTCTGTTTTACGGTAATACGCCGGTCGCCTTCTTCAACAGTGGGACGTTTGTTGATTTTTGCAAGCTGGTAGGATCTTGAGACCCATTTGTTATAGTCAATGCTCCAGTCGGATGAGTAGCTGCTGCTCGACGGCGCCTTGAGGCGTACCGAAGATATGCGCAGATTCTGCGAATATACGGGTATTTCATATTCTCCGTCAGAATTGGGTGTAAGCGCGTAGTTCAGAGGATAGGTTTCGATTCTGAGCTGAGTGTCGCTCAGGTACTTTTCAAGGTCGTCTGCCGCCGAGGTGCCGAAAACCGCTATGGCAGACAATAAGATGGCTGTGACAAGAACCAGCAGAGTTTTTCTTTTCATGATGTGAACCCTTTCTTATATTTGTGTTGCGGTATGTGTGCGTGGGCTGTGGAAGAAAAATGTCACCTCCTGCCCGGAGCGCAAAAAAAGAGCGCGAAGCCGGGTATCATTTATCATGATAAACGACTGCACGCTCCACACCTGAGCATAACAAATCAAAAAATACGGTAGGTATACTGACTTATGAGGGAGGATTCCCATGCGCATTGAAAAATGCGCTCAAATACAGTAATGGCGGTTGTTCCGGATTCAAACCGGATTCCTTTTACATCTACTCAGTTAACAACTTTTCAAACCGTATTCTCATCATCGGTGGCGATTATATCACAAATCCGCCTCCGTGTCAAGCACAATCTCTGTTATTCACGCTTCTTCTTACTTATAAATTCTCATTTTATACTTGAAAAAACGAAGCAAATGTGATAAAATCAAGTACATGATAATAACGACAATGCCTTATAAAGCATGGTCGGAATGAAAAGGAGCAATCATAATGGGCAAATTTTTAGTCAAAAAGACCGCGACAGGTATAAAATTTGACCTCAAGGCGGGCAATGGTGAGGTAATCGGAACCTCCGAGATTTACACAAGCGAAAAGGCGTGTATGAACGGAATTGAAAGCGTAAAGAAAAATGCGCCGATTGCAGAGTTTGAAGACCAGACAGCGGAACCGGTTGTTGAAGCAAAGCATCCGAAATTTGAAATGTATCTTGATAAAGCGGGAGAATATCGCTTCCGTCTCAAGGCGAGAAACGGTGAACCGATCCTTGCTTCAGAGGGCTATAAAGCTAAGACAAGCTGCCTTAACGGTATCGAAAGCGTGAGAAAGAACGCTGCCGAAGCCGCAGTCGAAGAAAAAGAAGACTGATTCCGTTGGCGACGGGTTTGCCCCGTCTCCTTGACAAAAGGCTTGGGCGGCAGAAATGCTGCCCGGGCTTTTTCGGTTTTAACGTGCTGTCGCAGTGACAGCAACATTTTCAAAAGAGAGAAAGAAGGTTTGCAGGAAGGAACGTTCATTCTGATTTAAGGAAAAACCGCTCGAACAACGCATCATTGCCTTAATGAACGCAGTCCTTTTTCCCCCACAGCAATGCCGTTGCAATTGAAATTACGATTAAGTACCGAAGACGACGTGCCTTTTCTGAAGGCGTTATGGCACACCGAATTCGGCTGGACGGAAGAGACATCCGAGTGCTTTATCGAACAGACATTTCCCGATTCGTACTGTATTATCTCGGAGAACTATAAAAAACCGCGCGCGGCGCTTTGCCTTATACCCGCATATTATTCCGGCAAAAAAACATTTTCGGTATACGCCGTCGCGACAGAAGCCAAGTATCGCGGCATGGGAATAATGTCGCGGACAATCGAAACGATCATGCAGTGGTGCACAGAAAATGAATGCGCACTGATTGCGAAAACGAACGCAAAGAGCGCGGAGCGTTTTTTTGCTCATCGCGGAATGAGACCCGCATTGTTTTATGATTATATCGCCACACGCGAGAGTAAACAGACGCGCGAAGGTACAAAAATGATAGTCAGGGACATCGGCGACGATGATTACATCGCCGCAAGGCACGAATATGCTGCCGAAGGGAAAACGGCGGAGTACAACGACGGCTTCATGCGCTTTTTGCTGTTGAAATTCCGTCGTGACGGCGGGCGTGTCCTTAGGATAGCATATGGCTATTCGCGGTTCTGCGCGATGGCGATGTTTCCGGACAAAGGGATTGTTCTGACCGAAGCACTTGCATCGCATGAAGCAGTGAAGTCGGTTTTGCCGTTTTTACAGCACCGTTTCAAAACGGTGGTTGCGGCAGCATTTTTGCCGACATCGGAGTATTCCGACACACGTCATGCCGGACTTATAAAATAAACCGGAGAAAATAATATGCTCAGACTTGAAAATATAAATTGGAAGACCCCTGACGGCGTCGGAATCATCGACGGACTCGACCTGGACGTTTCGGAAGGCAGACTGATCGTCATAACCGGACCGAACGGAGGCGGCAAAACAACGCTTGCGAAGATCATCGCAGGTATCATAAAACCGGATTCCGGTTCGATTTTTCTTGACGGCGAAGATATAACGTCGCTTGACGTGACGGAACGCGCAAAGCGCGGCATCAGCTTTGCCTTTCAGCAGCCTGTGCGCTTCAAGGGTATAACCGTCCGAAAGCTCATCGAACTTGCATCCGGCGGCAATATGAAGGAAAGCAACATGTGCGACGTACTCAGCCAGGTCGGACTTTGTGCCCGTGATTACATCGACCGCGAGGTCAATTCGACTCTTTCGGGTGGTGAGATTAAGCGTATTGAAATCGCGACTGTGCTTGCAAGGCATACGCGTCTTACAATATTCGACGAGCCGGAAGCCGGAATCGACCTCTGGAGCTTCAGCAATCTCATCGATGTGTTTAAACGTATGAGAAATAACCTGAAGGGAACGCTGATAATCATTTCGCATCAGGAACGCATACTTCGCATTGCCGATGAAATCGTTCTTGTCGCAGACGGCAAGGTCAAGGCGAAAGGCGATCCCGAAACAATGCTCGGCGGTATTCTGTCTGTCGGTGACGCGCATCCGTCGTGCGTGAAGCAGGAGGAGGCTTTCAGATGAATGACATAAATGAGATAACAAAAGACCTGCTTGGCAAAGTTTCCGACTGGAACGGAGAGTACAAAGGTGCGTATAACATACGTGTTGACAGCACATGTGCAGGCAGGCAGTCCAGTGATAACATCAAAATCTATTCAAAAACCGACAAGCCGGGTCTTGACATACGTATTGCGCCGGGAACAAAGGGTGAAACTGTTTCCATACCCGCCTGTGTCACACACGGTAACGTCGATGACCTTGTTTACAACGATTTCTATGTCGGCAAAAACGCCGATGTCGTGATTGTGGCGGGGTGCGGCGTCCATACCGAAAACGGCGAACCCGCAAGGCATAACGGCATACATCGCTTTTTCCTTGAAGAAGGATCGCACGTGAAATATCTTGAAAAGCACGTCGGTACGGGAAAGGGAATCGGCATACGTACGATCGACCCTGTGACTGAGGTACATCTCGGGAAGAATTCCGTTCTCGAAATGGACACGTCACAGATCGGAGGCGTCGACCGCACGGTTCGTAAAACCGGAGGCGAAGTCGGAGAAGGCGCGCGTCTTTTCATACGGGAAAGAATACTGACAGAAAAAGATCAACAGGCAGAAACCGATTTCTCCGTTGTGATGAACGGAAAAGGCGCCGGAGTCGATCTTGTCAGCCGTTCCGTCGCAAAGGACAATTCGTATCAGAGATACCGCTCGGTCGTAATCGGCGACGCCCCCTGTACCGGACATACCGAATGCGATGCGATAATCGCCGACCACGGAAAGGTGGATGCCGCACCCGAGCTTTGCGCTCACGATGAGGATGCTTCGCTTGTACACGAGGCGGCAATCGGTAAGATTGCCGGCGAGCAGATAACAAAACTCTGCACTCTCGGACTTACGGAAAAAGAAGCAGAGGATGTTATAATTCAAGGGTTCCTCAGCTGAACAATAAACGAAGTGATGCCGCCGTTACCGAACTAATCGGTACGGCGGTATTATTTTTTTAAAACCTTATTGACAAAAGCAAAGTGATGTGGTATAATTCACATCTGCTGTTGCACATCCGATGTTTTTTACGGCTGAAGGAGGAAAAATGTTTCTTGAATTGCTGAAACCGTTTATGGCTGATAATAAATATATAAAACCGGATCCGCCCGCAACGGCGGAAATGATTTTGTCTGCCGAGAAGTCCATGGGTGTTGATTTTCCCGACGAATTGAAAGCATTGCTTTCCGAATTTGACGGCGACCGATACCTTTGTTTTTCCTGCAATGAAATCGTTGAGACCAATCAAAGCGTGAGAGAGGGACTGTCCGAGTGTTACGAGGGTCTCTGTGATCTGCTCTTCATTGCCGGAAACGGTTGCGGCGACTATTACGGATATAGGAGTGAAAACAAAGTCTGCATGCCGGGTAGTATAATAATATGGGAACACGAAACCAACGAAACACATGAGGTCGCAAAATCGCTTGCCGAAATGATAGGATTGTATTATATCGACAGAATATGACCCGGGGAAAACCATGATAGTTTTTTCTTTTTGTTAACACAAAGAGCCCGAAAGTAACAAAAACATATGTTATCATGCAACACATAAGGAGAGTGAAAATATGAAGAAAATAATAGCTTTTCTTCTTACATTTTCAATGGTTCTGGCGTTTGCCGCCTGTGATATTGGAAATGATGTAAGCAGACCGGAAAACAGCGGTGCTTCAACAGAAGTGTCCGGAGAAGCCGGCAACGAGTCCGAGGCATCCGAGGCGGCAATTGCCACAGATGCAGACGGAATGCGGCTTATACCGATTCCGACGGACGAATATGACGGAACGCTTGACATCAAGTTTTCCGATGGTGTTGCATTTGCGCAGTATGCAAATGCGGGACTTGACAGTTTTTCGGTGACGTTCGTCGCATATACTTTAACCGACGGAAAGCGCACAGGCGTGCTTGAGCTTGGAGAAGGTGAATGGACGATAGTGGTTCAGTCCGGAAGGCTTTATGTACTCGACGCAGCCTCACGCCATATGCGTGTCTACGATAAATCGCTTATACTGCTGACCGAATACGATCTTCCGGCAAGTGATGATATATATTTCGCTGTCAGCGCCGACGGCAGGTATATTCTCATATTCGGAAGTAAACCGATACTTTGCAATGCATCCGATGGCTCGGATACAAAGCGCAATATAGCCACAAGTGTGCGCTCCGGATATGCTTTCGGAGATAA
The DNA here is from genome assembly GCA_000433115.1 of Ruminococcus sp. CAG:382. Taxonomy (GTDB): domain Bacteria; phylum Bacillota; class Clostridia; order Oscillospirales; family CAG-382; genus UBA1206. The sequence goes on along the minus strand of FR892168.1, from coordinate 22,401 downwards.
ATTCGTCATCACTGCCGGTGATGAGATCGCGGTGTCGGGAAGAGAAAAGCCGATAAGCATTCTTGATCCCGCGACAGGAGCCATCACCTATTGCGGCGACGAACGTGCACTGAAAGTCAATGCCCCGTATCTCACCGAGACGTGGAATGACGGTATCATTTTCACTGAGATCGGATCCGGAAAGCGGCGCGTGATACATCAGCCGGATGAGAGGGAATATATTGTTGATTGCGATGACGGCACGATCGTCACCGTTGTTGACGGGCTTTATCGTATTTACCGTACCGAGACTTCGGAATATCTGACGCTTGATCTTACGGGTCATTCTTTCGGCTGCGCCGCCGAAAACGGATATTTCTACGCAGCCGACTCTGCCGGAGTGCATGTCGTCAATCTTTCGAAGGCAAAATACACCGCGTGCCGGATAAACGAAGCGGATGAGACCACCGATATTCACGGTATGTATGAGCCGTATCGTGAGGGGACCGAAGAAGTTGAAATTGCCGAGAGGGTGTTTGAAAAATACGGCGTCAGGATCATTTTCGAAAGCAATAACTTTGTAAACGGCGGCCTTTTCTATGAAGTCAGCGCGGCACCCGAAGAAGATTGGCTTCCTACCGCAAAGACGATTGAAGAGTTCCTTTCACTTATTCCGGCAACTCTTATGCGTGAGGTGAGCGGAGGAAAAGAAGTGTGGATATATCTCTGCCGTGATATTCATAAGGGCGAAGAAAGCTTCGGCGGCTTTGCCGCATATGTTTCTCAATATCCGTTCATAGCCGTTGACTCGTCGTTCCGCGGTGATTCTGCGATGGCTGTGCTCAGCCATGAAGCAGGGCATGTGTTCAATTACCGTCTTTCGATTGAGAGTGCGGCGAAGTGGGAGAAAGCCACACCGAGTGAATACTACGGAGAGAATGACCTGAAGCATACGATATATGACAACGATACAAGCGATGTGTGGTTTGTTTCATCGTATGCACGCACAAATGCGGAAGAGGACCGAGCCGATACGTTCTCCGCGATGTTTATGGCGGCATACAGGAATGAAAGTTCAGCTGCGTTTACGTATCAGAATATAATGAACAAATTCAAGATTTATGCCGAAATTCTCCGCGAAACATACGACTGTTGTAAAAATGCGTCGGAACTTTTCTGGGAGAAATTCGTAAAATAGCTTTCCGGAGAATCCCGACCGGATTTTCGGGAATATTTTCAGAAATTCAAAAAAACACTTGCAAAATCCGATATGGTGTGGTATAATACCAAAGCATTGTGACGGTATCATAGCAATGCTTTGCTAATGTAGCACAGTGGTAGTGCAGCTGATTCGTAATCAGCAGGTCGTGGGTTCAATCCCCACCATTAGCTCCATATTTGCAGTGTGAAGGACTGCTTCGGAAAAAGCCTTGATTTTCAAGGCTTTTTCTGCGTTGTTAAGGCATTTGCTTTCGAAAAACTTGAAGCAGACAGCCGAAATTCTGCAAAAAAGATTCCGTCGGCAACCTATGAATTACCGTATGAAGGCGCAAAAGAAATGCTGGTTGTTGAAAATGTTGATGATAAAGATTTTTTGACCGCACTTTGCTTCGATTTTTGTTCAAGACCGATAAAGAAAATGTATAAAATCGGAATTTTGTGTTGACAAAATGAAAAATATATGATAAAATATCGATATAGGCTTAATAAGAGCGGAACATTAATGGGAGAACACGGACGTGACAAAATGCAATGCGCATACTTACATAATGAATTGCAATTCGCAAAGATATGCGTTTTTGCACTATGCCGATGGAGCTTTTCCTTCATGGCGTAGTTCTGTCTTTATGCATCACTATGCCCAAAACGAATATTATATGATTATGAACAGCGCAAAATGACCCTTGACGGAATCACTTTGCGTTTTTTCTTTTGCATGAGTTTGATATGATTTTTAACAGCTTTGTCGGCTGACACATCGGTATATCATGCCATGGCATTTGATTGAGATTCCATGAAAATGATTAAGCACTTCGGCCGGACATACAAATTTTTTTATAACAAAGGAGATTATATTTATGTTTGAATTTTTGATTTTTGATATTGATTATTTTTGCCGCAGAAAGTGTTGAGGACTCAAAATGTGCAGGTATTTATAAACCGTGCTGCAATACAGCGTGTTTGGGATGCTAACATTGCGCAACCGTTTTTGCTTAGTTATTAATCATTGCGGCGTATTTCCGGTCGCTGCTATGAGCTATCTAAACAGTATCAGGCATCTTTGTTTGCCGGAGCAGTAGGGAAAAGAGCAAAGAGCTTGTCATACAACAAATTTGGAGAATCTATGAAAAAAGACAATAAGATTAAATATACAATAAAGAATCTGAAGCTTGCATATGGTCTTGCATGGAAAATATCGAAAAAACTGTTCTTCATGAGCATTCTGAAAGATGTTGTTATCGGAAACGTATTATCGTTTTCCCTTGTTTATCTCCTGAAGCGTGTCGTCGATTATATCACGGTCACAGTGCATTCGTCGGAGCTCGGATTCGATGCGGAGCTGTTCGGACTTTGTCTGGGCGTTTTTCTCCTCAAGCTGCTTTCGTCTGTGAGCTCTAACTATTTCAATGTGTTCAGGCAGAAAATGGAATCAAAAGCAGATGAACAAATGCAGAATTTGCTGATACGCAAAATATCCAGAATCAAAATGGAATACTTTGAACAGAGCGACTTCTATAATCGGTTCAATATGGCGCGTTCGACGGCTGTTAAGGGTGTGCTCGGAGTATTTAACGATACGAATGATGTCGTAAGTAGCCTTATAACTTTGATTATTGCAGCATCGATACTGCTCGGGAATCACATCTGGCTTGTTATACCTGTAATAGTTTTAGAAGCGTCTTTTGTGATCCTGTGGCAGAAGGTCTCTGTTTTGGATTATAAAGCTACTCAGATCAACGTCCCGGAAGAAAGAAAGCTCGGCTTTTTGTCTTCGTTGTTTGCAAAAAAAGCAGCCGCTCAGGATATCAAGCTGAATGAAGCCGCGTCCTTCATCAACGATAAACAGCGCTCGCTTTACAGAAAGATAGCGGAGGTCAAAAAGAACGTAAGCAAAAAAACCACTGTTTTGTTTGCGATCGTAGAATTTTTGGGACTTGTCTCGGATTATGGCTTGTATTTTTTTTGCGCATATAAAGCCGTGACCGGAGGTATCTCGGCGGCAGATTTTACTTACTTTGTCGGCATTTCCAAAAATCTCATAAGCTCGACCGGCTTCGTTGTAAGCATGATCGGTTCGCTTTACTATACGGCTATGGATATGGATAATTTCAGATTCATCCTGGAATGCGAAGAAGAAAGAAAATGCACCACCGGAAAGCTGAAGAGCGGATTCAACGGATTGAAGGTCAAAAACCTCAGCTTCTGCTATCCCGGTTCGCAGAAAGAAGTGCTCAGGGACATCAGCTTTTCAGTTTCTCCGAAAGAAAAGGTCTGTATTGTCGGGCAAAACGGTGCGGGCAAAACAACGCTTTCAAAGCTGCTCATTGGTCTGTATAACGATTTTGACGGCGCAATAGAATATAACGGGATCGATTCGGAATCTCTGGATAAGCAGGATGTTTACGGTCTGTTTTCGGTTGCTATGCAGGATTACTGTAAGTACCCGCTTACTGTTCGGGATAACATAATTATAAGCGATTGGTCAGACAAAGATAACGGAAGTGTGGAAGAGGTCTCCGGTCAGGCATCGGCGGACGGATTTATTGCCGGTCTGAAAGACGGATACGACACTATGCTGAACAAGGCTTTGTCGGATGACGGAACGGAACTTTCTGAGGGTCAATGGCACAAGCTCGTGCTTGCGAGAGCTCTTTACCGTGACCGTGATGTTCTTTTGTTTGATGAGCCGTCAAATTCACTTGACCCCATTGCCGAAAAGAATTTTATGGACGCGCTTATGGAAAAATATAAGGATAAAACCATAATAATCATTTCCCATCGTCTTTCGTGCTGCACCACGGCTGACAAAATTATTGTCATGGATGATGGAAAAGTTGTGGATATCGGGAACCATAAGGAGCTTATGAAGCGTAATGGCATATATAAAACCATGTTTGAGACCCAGGCAGCCGCATATATTGAAGCCTGAGGTTCATACAAATAAGATAATAGAAAAATGTTTTGGCGGAACGCCGTCAACGATTCTGCTTTTCGTTGGCGCTTTTCGCAGAAAGGCATGGATAAATGAAAAAAATGCAATTTGCCGAATATAAAAAGATCACGCTCAGCGCTTTGAAAATGCAATGGACCTACAACAAGCGACTGATGATCAGAGAGATCATTTTGAATCTTGCAGAAAAGCTTTTCTTTTACGGAGAAATTTTCTGCACCGGCCGTGTGCTCGATATAATCGTCGGAAGCAGAAGCGGGGATTTTACGACCGTTCTCATGTTCATTCTTTTGGTTTTTTCAATAAAGTTTTTTGAAAAAGCATTTCAGACCTATTCCAATTTCAAAAGAAGCCTTGAGCAATATGACGCTGATGAAAAGCTCAGGGAGAAGAGGATCGATAAGATTTCCCGCATTCGGATGGATTACTATGAAAGCAACGATCTTTATCGCAATAACTCAGATATAAGCTCGTTTTCTTCGCGCGAGATTGATGCGTATTTTGATGGTGTAATCAGTGTTCCGTCTAAGATTTTGGATATCATCATAGCGGTTGTCGCGATGATAAACATATCTCCCGTTATATGCGCTGCATTTATCGCGGTATATACACCGATATGTCTGCTCAAACAAAAAATGGGTATATCATGGATCAAATTCATTCGTTCGAAAATCACTCTCCAAAGCAAGCTGCAGGCGCTGTTTGACTTTGTAGCGTCCAGAACAACCATACAGGAGCTCAAGCTTTTCAATTCGTTTGATTATATCATCGAGCAAAGAAAAAAGCTGTTCGGTAAAATACGTGACGAATCCATACGCTTCAACCTGAAGCAGACAAATATCGCAACGCTTCTGACGGCGCTGCCCCTTGCGCTGTATTACGGTATGTATTTTGTCCTGGCATTGAGCGTGTGCGCCGGAAAGATGATCATCGGTGACTTCTGGATCGCAGTCAATCTCGCCACAAAGCTTAACGACAGTCTTTCGTCCGTGAGCGGTTCGATCAGGAGCTTTTCAGAATCTTGTGTACGCTTCAAGACCTATAATGACTTTTTTGAGAGCGAAGAAGAAAGGACAAACGGAAAGAAGCTTCCCGAGAATGCCGATATAGTTATAAAGAACCTTACATATTCATATCCCGAAAGTGAGAATAATGCACTCGATCATCTGAATATGACGATCAAAAACGGCAAACGCACGGCAATTGTCGGATATAACGGAGCAGGCAAAACAACGCTTTCAAAGATCATCGTGGGGCTTTATAATAACTACGATGGGGATGTTTGCTTTGGTGATGTGCCCGCACGTGAAATCGCCAACCGGGACATATACAGCGCTTTTTCAGTGGCATTTCAGGAGTATTGCAAATATCCGTTTGGAATACGCGAGAATATAACCTTGTCCGCCGATGTAGACGAGAGCAGATATGCCGATGTACTGCGCCGTTCGGGTTGTGATAAACTTGCGGAAGAGCTGTTGCTGCGCGACGAAACTCCGCTCAACAAGGAGTATGACGAAGGCGGCACAGACCTCTCGGAAGGTCAATGGCACAGGCTAATGCTCGCAAGAACGTTGTATCATGGTTCTCGGTATGTGCTGTTCGATGAGCCTACGGCATCACTCGATCCTCTGATCGAAAATCGTTTCATAAACGATATACTTGAACAGTCGACGGATCAGACGGTCATTATGATCACGCACCGCCTGATATGTATGCCGAAGTTCGATAATATCATCGTGCTGGACAACGGCGCCGTTGCCGAGCAGGGTACTCACGCCGAATTACTTAAGAAAAAAGGTATTTACTACAAAATGTGGTCAGCTCAGGCTGAAAAATATACCTCTGTCTGAAGGAAGGAGAAACTTGAGATGTTTAAAAGAGAAAATGAGTATGGAGGCATTGTTGGAATATGACTACAAAACCAAATAAGAAAAAACGCTCTTAACAAAATGTTTTTAAGGCATCACCGCACAGCCTGCGAATTTTTGTTTCATCTGACGAAAAATCCGACTGCGCAATTGCACCATCGGAATTACGCGGTGAAGCCTTAATTTTGAATAACAATTGCAGAAGCTCTCGCAGAAACAAATTGAGAGCATTTTCAGAAGATCTTTAGAAGTCGGAGCAGGGAAGAGGCGCAAAGCTTTGTTTGACTCTGCCTCCGCGGGAAATAACAAAAACAGCCCGAAACGTAGTCGTTGCAGACATAATTTCGGGCTGTTTTGTCTTAGTGATTGGACTTGAACCGGCGGACTCTAAGTCGGAATGATTTCAACAACTATTAAATGGAATCCGTGCGGGCGTTTGGGCGTTAACTGTTCTTTCGCTCTCGTTCTCGCATTTCTTGCAGCACTGCAATTTTTATTGCGATTTTTTTGAAATCGGTATTGATTTTTACCGGACACAGTGTTATAATAAATATTGGTCGTTGGTACGATTTATGAATTCAATACGGAGGCGTAGCTCAGTTGGTCAGAGCGTTCGGTTCACATCCGAGAGGTCATGGGTTCGAGCCCCCTCGTCTCCACCAGAATCCACTGTAATTTTGATAGAATTACGGTGGATTTTTTATGTGTCAGTATCTTTATCTCGGGTGTTCTGGCGCTGTTTTCGAAAAGCACGTTTCGCGATCTCATGGATCCATTCGTCGTTTTCGTGCATGTCAAACAATTGGTCGCTTTCAATGGTAAGCGGAAAAAGGAGAGTCGCCGTCATACTGCGTGAATTGCTTTTTTCAACGGCAAACGAATACTCATATATACGGCAAAGACGGCGCAGGTAGCTGAGCATCATGAACAATCCGCCGTACTCTCCGGTAAAAGGCATGCGCTCAAATTCGCCGCTCACAACAGTTTCGGCAACGGTTTCCGGAAGCTTATATGCAAACGTTGCGGTCAGTGTAACAATACGCTCTGTCGTTTCGCAACGTGTTCTGACACCTTCTCTGCCTGCCATGATATCGCACGCCGACAACATCGTCAGCAGTATCCGACAAAAATCTTTTTCCGAATAGCGGACAATCGGAACGCCACGCGACCTTACGACGGTGCAGCTTTTGCGCAGAACACCGCGAACCTCGTCAGCAATGGCAGTTACCTTTCGTATAAGTGCACTTGCGTCACCTGTTCCGCTGTCTCCTCTGCCGCTGTATCGCAATACCTCACGATATGCGGTGACGCACTGACGCAATTCGGGCGGTAATTTTTCAAGCACTTCGGGGCAGGTCATGCGGCGGAGTTCTTCGGCACGCTCAAAGCAGAGACCGTATGAACGCGGGCGTGTCACGATATAAAGTCCGTCTCTGAGCGTTACTTCGGCTTCAAACGTCCTGCAATCTATACTTATTCCAAGCAGTGTTGTTGTTCCGTTTGTAAGCGTGAACAGCTTTTCGCAATCTCCTTTGACAACTTCGAGCAGTGATGTTCGCTTTGGAATATTAAGCATGCTGTCGTGGTATACGATTCGCATCGTCGAATCGGCGACAGCCAAAATACGCGTGTCGGAAACTTTTATTATTCGTTCTATTTCTTCTTTTATATCTGGTTTACTTATATTTGTTTCCATAATTTACACCGTCCGGGACATTTTCTGCGGCGTACCCGCGTGACAAATACGCCAGTATCATTATAGCAGTATAAGTCTGTGTTTGCAAGCTGTTTTCAATCTAACATCCTTTTTTTCGATACATTTCGGATTCAAATACCTGCAATTTCGGTGGTAGTTTCTTCAACGCGCTTCTTGGTTGTATCGATAATACGGGTGCCGAAGAAGCTGTAAAGCGGAAGCCTTTCAATGCTGCGTTCGACGACATCCGGCTTCTTCAATCCTGCGGATATATCATTTTTAAGCCGACTTTTCAGCGCGTTTTCGTCACAAATGAGCGAGATTTCTTCAACAATGCAGGAGGATGTATCTATCCCTGAAATTATTGTGTCGATTATAGTGCGTTCATGCATCACCCGGCAAAAGACGATCTTCTCATATGCGGAGCAGTGAATAAATTGGTTCAGGAGAAATCGTATGTTTTCAATCACCGTGTTTTTTGTCTCTTCCGTTACCTGAAAAGGACTGGAGTTCCAGCACCAATCGCCATCAAGAAACACACTGTTTTCAAGCAATTCGTTCGGTCTGCGACATACAGTCGTTTTGCCGACACCATGGTGCCGCCTATCAGATACAGCTTTTGCAAGTCTGTTTTCTCCTCTTTCTGCGGATGTTGTATGCAAGTATAAGATATCACATCTTCTGCTGTTATTCAACTGTAAGAATAATCGTGATAGTCAAAGCTATCATTTTTGGCGATTTTACTGTATTTTTTTTATCTTAATACGCTGCTTTTGGTATTGACATATCGCCATCTTGGTGGTATAATATCACCTGCACTTAGAGATACGGACGGCATGGCGCAAATGATCACTGTCGTTTGCTCGCTTGACGCTTTGACGTATCTTCCTCATATGTGTACTGTCATTGTGTTTTTGATTTGCGCTTGTGCTTGATATGCGGCGTGGGTTATTGATATTGATGTGTTTTTTCAGGTGTTCCTGTCGTCAGTATTGTTCTCGTGACAGTGTTAATTTATCTGGGTGTGGCGCAGTTGGTAGCGCGCTACCTTGGGGTGGTAGAGGCCGCAAGTTCAAGTCTTGTCACTCAGACCAACATTTCGTATGAAATGAACAAAAAATCGAGCCAAATCGTATGATTCAGGCTCGATTTTTGTTTATTATGCCACTGTCTATTCGCCTCTACCATTCCGAAAATGGTTTGGTGCATAGTTAGTGCATAGTCAGTGCAAGTAAATTGCAAGTTAATCGTCGGTTTTTTCAAAAAAATCCGAACAATTATGCAACTCGCTCCCCACTGACAATGACAAAAAAACCGTCTTAATTCTGCAAAAATAATGCAATGGTGTACTGCTTGACAATCATTCTATTTTTTTAGGAGGCTGTTATGGCTTACATCAAAGAACGAGGCAACAACAATTATTTCGTCAGAGTATCTTGCGGGATTCTCGATAACGGACGTCCTTTTCAAAAATCACGTCTGTTTCGTCCTTCAAGAGTGAATCTACCAGAATCAAAGGTTCGTAAGGAACTCGACGCTTTTGTCAAGGCTCTTGAGGAAGAGTGTCGAATCGAATTTGAAACCAAACGTCAATCCCAAACCGATTTGGAATTATCCGAAGGTAAAACAAAACAAGAACCCGCAGAGGAACAAGTCAAGGGCGATCATCAATCAATGATTGCTCCCATTAACGCATCGAGTTCCCCCCTATTTGCTGATTTCTGTACCATTTATTTGGCAGCTAAGAAGGAGAATATTTCGTCCACCACATATTTGCTTTATGAAACCGCGATTCAACGAATTCTCATTCCCAGGCTCGGTCATCTTCATTTGGATGAGATTAAACCGTATCATGTTCAGGAGCTGATCAATTTCTTGGCTACTCCATCCGGTCGGGTAGATAAAAAGGGCGAGAAACTCGCCCCTGCTACGATTCGCAGATATTTAACCATTCTTCAGTCCATCATGACAATGGCATGGAAGCAAGAATATATCAATTCCAATCCTGCTGACACCCGCCGCTTGGAGATATCCAAAATCGTAACTCCGGAGGTTGAGGCTTTCAGCAACGAAGAGATTGCCGAAATTCTCAAAATGGCTCAGCTTGAACCTATCCATATTCACGCCGTTATTGCCACCGCTATTTATACGGGTGCCAGACGTGGCGAGATCGCCGGTTTGAAGTGGGAGGATATTGATTTTGAAAAACGGACTATGTATATCCGCAGAAGCGTTGTCAAGCTTGCCCAGCAGGAGCCTGAAATCAAACTTCCAAAGACGATCAGCAGCATTCGTCAGATAGCAATTCCACAAGCTCTTTGTGACATTCTGCAGGAACTGAAAAAAGAGCAAGACCGTAAAAAAGCCTTGCTCGGTGAGAAATGGCATGAGGAGGGATTCCTCTTTACCGACTGGTGCGGTCATGTCATGCATCCTCACACGCCGACCAAACAATTCGATAAGTTTTTGAAGAAATACGGTTTTCGTCATCTGAAATTTCATGGGCTGAGACATTCGTCCGCAACCTATCTGCTGTCAAATGGATGCGACATCAAAACCGTTTCAAAAAGACTTGGGCATACGTCTATTGACACGACCAATATATATGTACATGCACTGGAGAAAACCGACAAGGCAGCAGCCGAATGCTTTGATTCCATCGAAGTCTGATCCTCATCGCCTTCGAGTGCATGTATAGGACTGAGTGGTTTTGGAGAGCAATTCGCCGTATTGTTCGCTCAACTTGATTCCCTGTGTAATATTACATCCTTCTCTTGATTCCTGTGTCAGCAGATTTTCATCGTCGAAGGACTCCATAACGATTATTTCTCTTGTGCCGACTGCGTAACTGCGCAGTCGGCCACTTTTTATCAGCCAACGGATTTTATAATCCGTCATAACGCTCCCGGGATCAGTAGCCTTTATTTCCTTCAGTGCGCCTTTAATAGTACGCAGTTTTGGCATAGCTGCAGATTCCAATTCAAATAGACACGCCAATTCCTTAAACAGAATAGCAATGTTGAGGCACACCCGGGAACCGCATATTTCGTAAGACACGTCGCCGTTTTCAATCAGCAATCGCAAAAAGCCTTCTGTCATAGCAGTTCCGGGATCTGATGCTCTGATATCATTCACCGCCTGACAGATGGATCGAAGTTTCACCATCTGTTTTACCTCGAATTATTCTTTCCATTTTTTCTGATGCGTCCTTCATGCTCTCTGCGTAAGGATGCAAATATCTGTTTGTCGTTTTGAGGCTCTCGTGACCAAGCACGGTTTTAACCGTTTCGGGATCCACTCCATGCTCCACCATCAGCGAACCGCAGGTATGACGTAAGCCATGCAGTTTCAAATGCCTTAACCCGTATTTGGCCTGTACTTCAGCGCAGATTCGCGTTGGCGCATACAGGCTGATATTCTTGCCGTACTTGTCCGTAAAGACGAAACCGGAGTCCAGCCAAACCCCTTGCGAGTGTCGCTTGTCGCTGGCCTGTTGGATTTTGAGTTCGTATAGGATGCGGGAACAGCTTTCGGGGATATACACCGTCCGGTTACTGCTAACGGATTTGGTGGTTTTGATCCTTTGCTCTTCTCCCTTGGGCTTATAAACGCTCCGGGAAATGGTGATGATTTGCTTATCGAAATCAATGTCATCCCACATAAGCCCTACCAGTTCTCCGCGGCGCATACCCGTGGTAACCGCAAGCGTCAGCAACGCCCTTGTGCGAATGTCCTCGTTCTCCAGTGCCTCCATCAACTGTTCAACTTCCTCATCGCTGTAGGCTTCCAACTGTGGCTGAACGATTTTCGGATAATGGATATAATTCTTTCCGATTGGATTGGTTTCAATAAACTTCTGCTTCCATGCCTCAGTAATAATAGAGGAAAACACGGTTGAATACCGTTTGACCGATGCTGGAGACAGACCATGCTCTCCCTTGGCACTTGCTTCGGGTGTGGACAAAAAATCGACAAAACTCTGAATGTGAGTGGAGTCCACATCCTCAAGCTCCACTCTTCCAAAGGAAGGCAGAATGAGAGAGTCAATGATCAGTTCATAGGTTCTACAGGTCGTGGGAGAGAGATGCTTCTGGATGGAGGGATAATAAAAGTTCTGAACGAACTGTTCGATGGTCATTCTCCGACGTGCCCTGATCTCCCGACTGATCGCCTGTTTTTTCTCATAGCCACCGCTATGTACAAGTTCCTCAAAGAGAACAGCGTACTTTTCAGCAGCCTTCCTCGCCATGGCTGACGTTGATCCAACCGGAGGTTTGTAAATAGTGGAAACAAGGTCCTGCTTCCCGTTCTTCATTCCGTTGGAAACCCGAATCAAAAATGTGCCGTTTGGCTTTCTCGTAATATTTGCCATCATTATACGCTCCGTTTCTTATATCTGCCGATGGCGAGACTGATTCTCAGTGCTTTGTCAATCATCTTCATCTCTTCATCGCTCAATGTCCCGATATAGGAGTCTATTCTTGATTTGTCGACAGTCTTGAGCTGTTCAAGGAGAACCATGGAATTCCTTTCAAGAATATGTGACGTCAGCTTAACGTGAGTTGGAAGATTGCTTTTCTTGTTTTTACTTGTGACCGGTGCAATGATAACCGTCGGTGCATGCTTATTCCCCATGTCATTCTGAACCACAACCGCCGGACGCGGACCGCCCTGCTCCGAACCGACAATGGGGTCGAAATTCAAATACACCAAATCGCCTCTTTTAATCGCTTTGTCCATTTTCATTTGTCCTTTCTGCTTTTATGTATGACCCGATACAGCAACCATATCGGGGTGTTATTCGAATCTGAATTTAGAACGGCATCCTCAATACAGTTCATCGTACAGCAGACCCTCGTCAGGCTCTTCTGAAAATCCTTTTTTTGCAGGAACATTGAATTTATGATTGTTCTTTTGAGGTCTGTTGTTGCACTCTTTGGGTTCACCCCTATGTTTTAAGTTGATAACAACCGAATCAATGTCCGAATCATCGGGAACCGAAATATTGATGTGAATTTCTCTCATGCTCTCAAACTCCTGTGAAATATTTTTCCGGGAACACTACTTTTGCTTGTTTGCATAGTTTGCAGAATTGATCCAAATCACTTTGGAATATCGGTAATCCAAGCTTTCGGCGTCGATTCAGAATCAGGAACACGAAGATTACTTTCCTGTCTCCATTCAAAGACACTACATATCCGGATTCGAGAAGAATGGATTTCCCATTAATCCAAGCGGAAAAGAAATGATGACTGTCACTGAAATCCCGTTCTACTCTCTCACAAATCTGTTTGATCTTTTCTCGATACATGGGAGCTGCACTTTTATTTTCACTCGCCAAGGATCTCAAAACTTGGATATGATCCAGCAATTCGCAAAACTCCTGATAATCAAATAAAGCTGTGCATTCTCTTGTCATTTTCTGCTTCTTTCCTTTCAATAATTAAGTTGTCTCATGTGAATACCCATACCTTTCGGTGCTTCCCACAAGGCAAATAAAGTATGTATCGGCTCTCGCATATGTTCACGAGAGCTTCTCACACTTTATTTGTCCTTGACACCCCAAGTGCGTGTGGGAAGTCATCAAGCGGCAGGCAGTGAACCTGCTCCATTGGAATTTCACCACCGCCGGGTACTCCGCCGGTTGCGCCTTTCGGCTACAAAAGTATCATTGTCCTCTGCGTATGTCCTTGCCTCCCTTTGAGTGCTACTCAAATTCCTTCATATAAGTTTAATCGCTCGCTCTTTGAGAGGTCATGGCGCACTTATGAAGCCGGCTACCCCCGTTACTCACGGGCATTCCGCAGGTAATGTGCTTGATGAATGGGTATTCAATTGTAAAAGACCAACGAGAGAATTTTGTCCTCTCACTTAATAGCCACAGGAAAAGCAAAAGTGCACCCCCTCTCACAAACTTTTTTGCATTTTTTCAAAAATCTTTTGAAGACGATTTCTAACAGCGGTCTTGCCAATGCCAAGCTCCCTTGCAATATCCGCTTGCTTTCGTCCATTAAAGAACACTTCTTTTATCAGCCATTGCTGTTGTGGTTCGAGTTTCTGTATGGCTTTACGTACTTGTTCACAAGTCATCTTACGAAGCACAGCCAAATGCACATCGGCGTCTTCGTCAGGTACTTCAAATCCATTTGACAATGATGCATCGAGCGACTGTGTTCTGCGCGTTTCTTTTCTTTCAACGCATTTGCTTTTATATTCGAATAAGAGAAAATCCCTATATACCTCTTCAGGTTGTGTCACGAGCCACTCTGCAAGCTCGTCCTCAAGTTCAATTTTGATTTTCTTTACCTCGCCGTTGCGAAGCGTGATATCGGTAAAAAGTTCTTTCATTTTCGTAATCTCCTTGAATTTTTGAATTTGTGGTTGGAATCAAAAATCCGGAGATTACGGGTATTTGGCGATATAAGGTTCCCAGGGCATGAAAAAAGTCCTTTCTGCCGGGAGGCGGAAAGGACAAAAAAAGGAGCCGCATGAAGGTCGTAACAACGCACCACAAAAGATGAATCCTATTTGGGATTCAAATCTTCATGCGGCACTTGGGACGTTACGACTTTCATCGACTCCTCGGCTCATACACGAGTAATATTTAATTGTTAGGGTAATACCTTATACGCGAGTCCTTGCGATCATAGTTGCGACAGGTCGCGTATGCGGCAGATACGAATAGTGCCTGTAGTCGGCGGCGTTATAAACCGCGACTTGTCCGCAACGATTGCAGAAAGCAGAAAAATGGCCTTGCAGATCTTCGTATTTATCTATCGTCCTGAGCTTGCAGAACTTACACGGGATTTTCTTCTGTTCCATTGTTGCAACGGCTGCCATTAAAGGCGCATTATCTTTTTTGACACGGGCGATGTATTCCCGGTCGAGAACAATTCTTTTTGGCACTGTTATCACCTCCAATTAAAGAACGATGCCGTCAGCAGGTCATATTCTTTAAATGGTTTGTGATCAACCATGTTCAACCGATCAAGGCGATATAAAAGGCAGGTTTGAGATACTCCGAGATAACACGCCATCATCCGTAGTCGATAGCGGTCTTCCGGATACAAATAATGTTCGTCAAACACAGTCACTTTATCTTTGCGCATAAAGGTGAACATAGACCAGCCGACAAGATTCGGACGGAGCAGAAGACAGGAGGCTACCACATTTGCTTGCCATTCCTTGAAATCATCTTCCGTCACAAGGCTTTTGCGTGAACTTTTGATGCGGTAATTCACAACCGTTTGCGGAGAATAGGTAGGATCCTGCCAGTTGATCAGATCGTGTCCGCACTCGTGAGCAATCGTGAAGTTTCGCTCACCGGCTTTCTTGTCATCAAGCAGCCTGTCGTCGAGAATGATCTGATTTCCTGTCCGCATTCCTTCGATCCCTGTGTCAGGGTCAAAGGCAAAATAAGAGATATCGAGTTTTAAGTAGTCTTTGGCGAAGGCTTGAATGTCAAGTGGATCATAGCCGTCATAGGTATTTCCGAGATAATCCCGGAGAATGAAGTCGGCGAGTTGTTCAAACTCGGCTTTTGTACCTATGATCATGTATCTACCTCGATTACAACCTCGTCTTCCATAAACCATTTACCTTCCTCATCGTACAGGTATCGAGGCAGTCCTTCCACCATGACGGTGTAGCGGATACCGCATCCTCCGACCTTGGTAGAAGCGGCTCTTTCAACTCTTGTTATTCGGTCAATTTTATAGGTGTGACCGTCCTTCCATAGAAATTTCCTGGGGAACACACGTCCGTCCTTCTCCACGATGACACTGACAGCAACCGGCTGTTTGACAAATTTGGTCGTTTGCATATTGAACCTCCTACATGGGTATTCCTGTCGGCATGATAATATCGGGATTGTCATGCGGCGACATTTTCGGATTGTTCAACAGACAGGCATTGCGGATGATTTTCTTTCCGAAGCGATAGCGCAAGTTTTCAATGGTTTTGTCCAGAGATTCTGCTTTCGCAACTTTGATTGGATCGGAAAACAGGTCGAGCTGACATGGGGTGTCCAACGATGTGAGATTGATGGCTCTGACCGTAATCGAACGAATCGGATGTGTCCAGTCATAGTTGTGTAAAAACAGGGAGAAGGCTTCTTTCGCAATAACCGATGGACTTTGTGTGGAAACGGGGAGTCCACACTGCCACTGCTTTGTAAAAAGGTTTTTATCTCGAATCGCAATTGCGATGCCTGTTGCTTTCTTGTTGAAGACATAGAGCCGATGACCTATGTCTTGGCAGAGTTCGAGGATGAATTTCCAGACCTCTGCCGGATTTTCAAGGTCCTGAATTGCCGTCATACCATGTCCGACGGTTTTGTCCGGGGCTTCAATATCCCTGACTGTGACGGGCGATGTATCAAGACCGTTGGCGAAACGCCATATATCAACACCGCATTTCCCGAGTCTTCTCTGAAAAAAGTCGACCGGAAACTGCGCGAGTTGTCCGATTGTTCGGATGCCAACTGACGAGAGTTTCTTTTCAGTTGCACGACCGACGCCGAGCATATCCGATGCAGGGAGATCCCAGACGATCTCTTTGAAAGATTCTTTCGGAATCACGGTAATAGCATCGGGCTTTTTCATATCCGAACCGAGTTTGGCAAATATCTTATTAAAGGAAACTCCGATGGAGACCGTTAACCCAAGTTCGTACTTGATGGTTTCCTTTATCTTTTTCGCAATATGCAAAGGAGTGCCGATATAACGCTGACATCCGGTAACATCAGCCCAGACCTCGTCCATTCCGAACGGTTCAATCAGATCGGTATATCTGCCGTATATCTCCCTTGCGAGCTTTGAGAATCTCATGTACTGCTCATAGTGCGGAGGGACAATAACAAGATTCGGGCATTTCTGCTTCGCTTGCCAGATGGCTTCACCCGTACTGACTCCGAACGCCTTTGCTTTGTAATTCTTTGCAAGGACGATTCCGTGTCGGTCTTCCTGACTGCCGCAAACGGCAATCGGGTACGGTTTCAGGTCGGGGTTCATCATGCACTCGACCGAGGCATAGAAGTTATTCATATCAATATGGAGGATTGCGCGGTCTGACATGGTATAGCCAATGCCTCTCTTTCCGGTTTTTGCTTGAATCACGGTGAAGTGATTATATTATACATTAACGAGGTTCATTTGTCAAGAGGTTTTCTTGAATTTAATTCAAGTTTTCTCTTGACATTTGATTCAGACTGTGATATAATAGCATTATGATAGATTGGAGGGTTGTGTCATGAAGTCTATTGGCTTACGAATCAAAGAAGCACGACTTGCAAGAAATATGAAACAGGAAGAGCTTGCCGAACGCATTGGGGCGAAATCTCCATCGGCAGTATCAACTTGGGAAAGCGGAAGAGCAAAACCGGACTGCGTTACTCTCTTGAAGATTTGCAATGTCCTTGAGGTATCTGCGGATCAGCTTCTTGGTTATCGATCGGCAGCAGAAGTGCCCAATTTAACCGAGTGGGAAATCATAAAAAAGTACCGATACATAGATGATTTCGGAAAGAAGGCCGTAAACTCGGTTTTGGCTGCGGAATACGAACGCGTGCTTGTCAGCCAGCCCAGAAAGCCGAGGCTGCGCAAATTGGGCATAGATTTCTATGATTTTCCTGCATCAGCCGGTACCGGTAACTTTCTCGAATCCGAATTGCCCGAAAAGATTTGGGTTAATGAATCGTCCGAGGCGGAGCAAGCTGACTTTGTGATCCCAATCTCCGGTGACAGTATGGAACCGACATTCCACAGCGGTGATCGCGTCTTTGTAGTGAAAGACGATGCGCTTGAAGAAGGTGATATCGGCATCTTTATTGTTAACGGCGATGCATATATCAAAGAGTTGGGCAACAAGTGCCTGATTTCGCACAACACAGCATATAAACCGATTCCGTTGCGCTCGACAGACAGCATTTATTGCTGTGGCAGAGTTCTCGGAGTGGTGGAAGAATAGTAAAGCCGTCTACGATTCGTGATTGAATCGTAGGCGGTTTTACTTACGCTGATTTTGAGTGGAAGCAAAAAGCCAATATTTATCCCTAATTATTTTGAATTTCATGCAAAATACGCTCACGCTGATGAAGGGTGATAAGGTTGTCAACACACTTAAAAAATGAGCCTATTGTCGCTTGTTCTTTTATAGCCGGCATACAAATAGTTTGTTTACCGAGAGTATCCCATTCTATATTTTTTCGACATTGACTTGCACCTTCTGTTGTCGCAGCCAAAAAGAAATTCTTTGTATCTTCCTTTTTTACCCACGCCTGAACAAATTCAGGTTCACAATTATTTAGGTCATAAACCTTATATGCAGGTGAAATAATGCCGTGTTCAAAGCGCAAATTGACATTTGCATTACCAAGATGAAGGTTTTGAGCAGATAAAATTAAATCGTTTTTTTTCACTTTCAAATAGCCAATGGTTGTCGTCCCTCGAAAATGCCCAAAGAGTTCCGAATTCAAAAACATTCCGTTTATTGCGCATGAAAGGAGTGTATCTTCATTTTCCGTTACCGTTTTTTCCCTTCGTTCAATAAAGGCGTCTTCAAACTTACGCTGTTCCCAAGCGTTTGTATTTTGAAAAGTTCGAATGGTTCCTGCCGAAGTGAACATGTAAAAATACTTACGCTGATGAAGGGTGATAAGGTTGTCGAGATTAGTGAAAAATGATGCTATCAGTTCTTGCTCCTCGGTCTGTTTTGCAACGGCAATCTCTATTTCACTGAAAGCGGGATATTTCAAGTTCCAGTTATCAGATGTAATTCCTTGCGAATTAACTTGGAAAGTATGTATCATCTCTGGTAGCTTGAATTGATATGCCAAGCAACGTGACACAACCCCCGTCTTGGGCGATAATACGGTATAAGCTGGGCTTACAATGCCTTCGTATGGTGAATAACCACTTGCCCCTTGCCACATTCGCATGGAGTTATAAGCTATATCTCCGACGCATACTTTTTTATATTTTGATTTGTCATCATTAGAATTATCATGCCTTCCAAGTTCGGAGAATTTTCTAATTCCATCGTTTATGGTTACTGAAATCAATTCTCCATCTGGCATACTTTCATTGCGTTCATCGAAGCAGTCTCCGAGCTTACGCTGTTCCCAAGAAAAAGCCAATAATGTCGTTTTGCTATTGTAATTTTGATATACTTGTGTTATACTATTGATATACAATCGTGAGGAGCAGAATAATGAGTGTTGCGAACGAAATAAAAATAATACGCCAAAAAGCACTTTTATCCCAAAGAGACTTTGCGGAAAGGCTTTCTGTAACCTTTGCGACCGTTAATCGGTGGGAAACCGGAAAGACGATTCCGAAAATGGCGGCTATGAGAAAGATCAAGACTTTCTGTGATGAGAACAATATACCAATTGATAATTTACAAAAGGCGTTGATCAATTCAGACTTGCCGAAAAACAAAAAATAATCAAAAAGGAAGGTAGCCACGCATGAACAAACAGCAATTGGCGGCAAAAATTTGGGAATCCGCAAATAAAATGCGTTCCAAAATTGAGGCAAACGAATATAAGGATTATATTCTCGGTTTCATTTTCTATAAATTTCTTTCCGATAAAGAGGTTAAATATCTGAAAGAGCTTGGCTTTACCGATGCTGATCTTCCAGCAGTAACAGAAGATCAAACAGAAATCGTTACGGATGTACAGAATAAAATCGGTTACTTCATAGCTTATGAGAATTTGTTTTCCACATGGCTTGCCAAGGGTTCGGATTTCAATGTTGGCAATGTCCGTGATGCTCTTTCTGCTTTCAGCCGTTTGATCAACCCAACTCACAAAAAGGTTTTTGAAAAGATTTTTGACACACTGCAAACCGGTCTTTCCAAACTTGGAGACGGTGCCGGAAGTCAGACAAAGGCAATCAGCGATTTGATACACCTCATCAAAGACATCCCCATGGACGGAAAGCAGGACTACGATGTTCTTGGCTTCATCTATGAGTATCTGATCTCCAACTTTGCCGCAAACGCAGGAAAGAAGGCAGGAGAATTCTATACCCCGCACGAAGTATCGCTACTTATGTCCGAAATCGTTGCCGATCATCTGAAAGACCGTACAGAAATCAAGATATATGATCCGACCAGCGGCTCCGGTTCCTTGCTGATCAATATCGGCAAGAGCGTTGCAAAACACATGGGCAACGGTGACCAAATCAAGTATTACGCACAGGAATTGAAGGAGAATACATACAACCTTACGCGAATGAACCTTGTAATGCGTGGTATCCTTCCCTCAAATATCGTAACAAGAAACGGCGATACATTGGAAGATGACTGGCCGTACTTTGACGAGAGCGATCCGGTCGGCACCTATGATCCGCTTTATGTGGACGCGGTCGTTTCCAACCCGCCTTATTCGCAGAACTGGAACCCGCAGGACAAAGAAAATGAACCTCGTTACAAGGAGTACGGACTCGCTCCGAAAGGAAAAGCCGACTATGCTTTCCTTCTCCACGATCTTTATCATATCAAGCCGGATGGCATTATGACAATTGTTCTTCCACACGGCGTTTTGTTCCGTGGCGGTGAAGAAGGCGAAATACGCAAGCACCTGATTGAAAACAACAAAATTGATGCGATCATCGGCTTGCCCGCCAACATTTTCTTTGGCACCGGTATTCCCACAATTATTATGGTGCTGAAGCAAAAGCGGGAGAATACAGACATCCTGATTATTGATGCTTCCAAGGGATTTGAGAAGGTTGGAAAGAACAATAAGCTCCGTGCTTCCGATATCAAGCGTATCGTTGATACCGTAACCGGGCGCAAAACTATCGCTAAATATTCCCGCGTTGTTTCCCGCGATGAAGTCCGGAAAAATGATTACAATCTGAATATTCCGCGCTATGTAGACTCGTCTGAAAAAGCAGAGAGTTGGGATATCTATGCTTCCATGTATGGAGGTGTTCCAGTCAGTGAGGTTGAAGATCTCGCTGAGTACTGGACTGCTTTCCCGACGCTGAAGGACTCCTTGTTTTCCAAAAAGAACGCAGGATATCTGCTGTTTGTTCCTGATGATATCAAAGCATTTATTCTTTCTCATGCCGACACAGAGGCATTTGAAAGCAAATTTAAGACCGAGTTTGGTAATTTTGCGGAGTATCTGAACCAAGAGCTGATTACGGATATGGAACGCATACCAGTATCCAAAGAAGAAAACACGATTGCCACGGAACTTTTCAAGCGGCTTTCCGATGTTCCATTGGTTGATCCCTATGAGGCATATCAGATACTTGATCAGAACTGGGCAAAAATCGCCGTAGATCTTGAAATTATCCAAACCGAAGGTACCAAGTCCATTACGGTTGTTGATCCCAATATGGTGATTAAGAAAAAGGACAACAAAGAAACCGAGGTACAGGAAGGTTGGATCGGTCGTGTTCTGCCGTTTGAACTGGTGCAGAAAGAGCTTCTGTCAGATGATGTTACCGCGCTAAAGTTGTGTGAAGATCGTTTGGCTGCTATTACTTCCGACTTTGACTCCCTTCTCGAGGAACTGCCCGAAGACGAAAAATCCAAAGACTTTGTCAATGACGACAGCACTGCATTTGTTCCGGCTGCTGTTAAGAAAGCTCTCAAAGCAAAAGACGAAGAGGCGGAAGTTCTCGCTATACTCAAAAAGGTTGATGCTTTGGTAAACGAAGAAAAGTCTTTGAAAAAGGATATCAAAGATAAGACTGCAAGTCTTCAGATCACAACCAAGAAAACAATTGAATCTTTGAGTGAAGAGGATGCATTAGCGTTACTCTCTAAGAAATGGATTGAACCAATGGTAACCGAGATTTCAGCCCTTCCTCTGCGGATCGTCGACACACTGACAGCTAAATTGGAAGCATTGGCGAAAAAGTACCAGACCACATTTGAAGATGTTGAGAAAGAAATTGCCGATACCGAGGCTTCTTTGACCGCAATGATTGACCAGTTAACCGGCAGCGACTTCGATATGCAGGGACTTCTCGAACTGAAGAAACTGCTCGGAGGTGAATAAAATGGCTGACGGAATGAATAAACCGGCTATCAGATTTGCCGGTTTCACAGATGCTTGGGAACAGCGTAAGTCAAAAGGACTGTTTAATTCAACTGCTGATAAAGGATATCCCGATCTTCCTGTTCTGTCGGCAACACAAGACCGTGGAATGATTCGCAGAGATGAAAACAGCATCAATATATTCCACGACAAAAAGAATGAATCAGGCTATAAAAGAGTATTACCGGGGCAGTTTGTAATACATCTCCGTTCCTTTCAGGGAGGATTTGCTCATTCCACAATAGAAGGCATAACTTCGCCTGCCTACACGGTTTTTGGCTTTTCTGAGCCTGAAAAGCACGATTCGGAGTATTGGAAATATGTATTCACTTCCAAGGAATTTATAAGACGATTAGAAACTGTGACTTACGGTATTCGTGATGGGCGCAGTATAAGCTATGATGAGTTTTTAACTCTCGATTTTGTGTATCCGTCAAAGGCTGAACAAGCAGCAATCGCCCGATATTTGGACAAACTAAGCGACCTTATCACCCTTCATCAGCGTGAGTATGCAAAATTAGTGAATATTAAGGCTTCCATGCTTGAAAAGATGTTTCCGAAAGACGGAAGTGCCTATCCGGAAGTCCGATTTGCAGGATTTACGGACGCTTGGGAACA
The DNA here is from genome assembly GCA_000433115.1 of Ruminococcus sp. CAG:382. GTDB lineage: Bacteria > Bacillota > Clostridia > Oscillospirales > CAG-382 > UBA1206. The sequence continues at coordinate 7 of FR892168.1, read as the reverse complement.
GCGTAAG